>NZ_JBBKBJ010000001.1:0-386873 GCF_037890145.1 Phocaeicola sp. HCN-6420 | reverse complement strand
GGTTATTTTGCTTATATCCATAGATTTCTATAGTAATCGATGAATAACTGCATACCCTCTCTGATACGTTCACGTTTTTCTTCATCAATGTCATATTTGTCATTACGCTGGTATTCCTCAAAGGCATAAATCATTTTACGGATAGTGTTTAGCCATGCATCGTGACATTTTTCTAAACCATATTTTTCAAAAAAAAATCCAGGACATCCTCCCCATGGACCCTTTTGTGCTTTCAAAAAGCCATGAAGGTGATTGACTATGTACGGGCTAGTGTCATATCTAAACATCATGTATCCTCGTAGCTTACATCTGTATATCCTTCCTTGTATTTCTCAGAATTAACTTTGTGTTGCCACTTGTTTCTCGCTTTCATAATTACGTTCTAATATTGGTTTGGTTTTGATTAACGATAATACAGTTTTTGTATCTATTAGGTTGATATTTTTATTATTGCTAAGTAATAGTTCTAGCCGATATGTAGTATTATTCAATTGTTATAGGTTTTGCTATGCCTCGTTCAATCAGATACTTATTCCCTAAGTTGTTGTCATCGTATTTATCATATTCTACTGCATATATATTCTTGGATCCTAAATATTTTTTTGCAAATTGCACAGCATACATGGTTCCGCTTTCAGGTGAGGATTGCGCTACGATTACTTCTTGCGAAAGACCAATCTGTAATTTGCAACGTTTCACCAGTCTTGTAGGATTTGCCTTAATGCCAAACGGATATTCTGTGATAATTGCTCCTCCATTGTTTACTATTTCGTCTTGTAGAATCTTATTGTATTTAGGATGAGTGATATTTAAACCTGAAGCCACAACTGCTATTGTCTTACCACCTGCCTGTAAGCAGCCTTTATGGGCTGCAGTATCACAACCCAATGCCAGTCCACTTACAATGACATATCCCATAGATGCATATTTGAATGCTAATTGATATGCAGACTTTATTCCTTTATCGTCAGCCTTACGTGAACCTATTATGGCTATACGCTTGTTTTCGGAAAATAAGTCCAAATCACCGGAAATATGAATTAATAATGGAGCATCATCACCAAGTATATCCAGTAAATATTTTGGATATAGTTCAGAGTAAAATGGAATAGTTATTACTCCTTCTTTGTTTTATTGCTCTAATATAAGTTTGCATCTTTCCATAGTATAATCTTGCATTTGAATGCAAAGCAATTCTTCAACAGAAAATGGCAAGCTACTTTTATCTATATTGCTATTTAGGTTCATATCTTTACAATTTAACTGATGCAAAATAACATTAAAGACTATGCCATATTGAGGGATAATAAATAAAAATCATTTATGCTTCAATCTGGCATCTCTCTTTTTATAAATTTGCAAAAACAAAGATATAGTCTATTATGAATATCAAAAGTTTACTTGAACAGTACGTTTTTGAAGAGATATTTTCTGATTTCAATGAACAGTGGAAAATCAATGCTCCTAAGTCGGAAGAACGCTTAAATAAAGATGGGTTGAAGAAAAGCTATTGGAGATCACATATTATGGCGGTACTGAAGAAATGTCAAATGAGAATCGGAAGCTGATATTCAATAAAAACTGAGATTAATGTAGATAATATTATTTTTTTCTTGCTATTCCTCAATTTGGCATATTGTAACCCGTATATTTGTCTGTATAAATAATGGATAAGATATATAACCTTTAAACTTAATGTATTATGTCAAAAGTATTTAGAGTAACTCCAAAGAGAGTAAAGAAAACAAATGGAACAGTACTGACACCTGAAATGGAAGTCACAGTTACTACACAACAACACACTACCGATCCGTTCTATAACGGTGCAAAGGAAATTAAGGAAGCATATATGCGTCTGTATGGATTTGACTATCAGAAAGCATGTTGCAGTAAAAACGATTTTGAATTCAAGAAATTGGATTAGCTCAGATGAAGATCCCCTTGACATCATTGTTTAAAAAGAATAAAGTAAATTCTGCTAGTCAGATACTACATGAAATCTCTTTCAATCAAAATTTCATGAAAGAGGCTCTTTTAGTTATTTCATTGAAGAATGAGATTATAAAAGAAGTGCTTAGAGGCCCTATATCTGAAGCCTTAAAAAGGGTTGGGAAAAAGGTCGAAAAACAGCATCCTTCCTTACAAATAGATTTTCATAGTTTTTCATACTTTGAACATCCTTACCAGATAAGGCATTTCCGTTATCGGATAAGTAGTAAGAAAAGGGTTTTATGGCTTACATACGAATTTGACAATGAAGGTGACTTTGCAATTTATTATGATTTTCTCGAAGAACATTATGACACTTACCCATGTAGAGGTAAAGAATGGATTTGGGGGACAGATTGGTTACCAAAGAAATATAGAGACTGGAATGAAGGAACCCCTTGTCAAATTATGGAAGAACTATCAAATAATAATGTTGATGATTCGTGTTTCTGTAATCTGATTTTTGATAATCTCATGATGGCAGCAGTTGGATTTATAAACACGGAGGACAGGGTGTTTGAAATAATTCCGAAGCGGATTAAAAGGACAAGCGATACAGTGTTGACTCCTGAAATGAAAGTAATCGTTACTACAGATATTCATACATCAAATCCGTTCTATAACGGTGCAAAGGAAATTAAAGAAGCATATATGCGTTTATATGGATTTGATTATAAGAAAGCATGTTGTAGTATAGATGATTTTGAATTTAAAAAATTGTATTAGTATTTATGGAGAAAGTAAATGAGGTATTCTTTTCGGAAAAGGGTCTGACTTCAACTTCCGCATCTCATTTAGCTGACCTTGCGCAGGAAACCATTTTGGGCAATGAAACAAAACTCAAGAATATAAGTTTCATTACTACGAAAGTGGATATTGTCGGCTCACTCTCCGAAAGCGGAAAGACAGTCAGCTTAGGTTATGATGAGAAGAGTTTGAAGTAAAGGGTCTGCTTGAAGAAATTGCAGAAATGAATGCTTTTTGTGCTTGGATGCGCGAAGCCATAAAAGCCAAGGAAAGGGAGATACAGCAAGTAAACAGATGCTCCTTTGATGAATGGTACCAGTCATTCGGATATCCTGTTATTGAAAAGACAGAACTTCCGAAAAAAATACGTGTGGAAGACCTTATTGCCGAAATGAATGTGAAAGAACGAAACCGTTATTTTACACTTGAAGCTATAGCCGTAACCATAGGAAAATATATCCATCCCGGAGGAAAGTTTTCGGATGCCAGAGAAGAACTTTTAACCAAGACGATGAAACCTTATACGGCGGATGGAACAGGAAAGGATACCTTGATTTATTCCCATACAGCTTCGGTAAGCCAGGAGAAGGTGGAAGAAGTCTTCTTTGAACTGCAAAAGATACACAGACAGAATGAGCGTGAACTGAACCGTATCAAGTTTGCATTGAAAAGGGAGTCCGACCGGTTGAATCTGGAATCGCAACAGAAATATAAGTCTGAACTGGAAAGAGCTTCATTGCAGTACAAACGGATGTTTTCACAATATAAAGAGTGGCAGATAAAGGAATCTGATCGTATATCCAAACTGAAGATTATCGTTCCAGATGCACTTCAGACTACATACGAGAAGTTATCCTTATTGGAAGAATAAATCAGGTTGGAAGAAGCTGATGTCATAAGGTATATCGATTCTTTCTTTACGGGAACAGTATCATCAGTCATTATTTATGAGGATTAGTTTGAGACATGTTTAACTTAAAACACGACGGGTAATATATACCATATGAGGTTTGAATGTTACCCGGTCTTTGACTTTGCTTTTGTCCTTGTCTTTGTCCTGGCATCACAAACTGATGCCGAATGGATGTTCCTGTTCCCGACCTGATTGTTTAAATATTAAAATAATGAAACCTTTACGCAGTATATTGTCACATCCTGATATTTCTGGATTTACAGTATTTCAACGTACTGTTGTTTATGTATTGGCATTTTTGGTATTTATGTTACTGCCAGTTTATTTTCTTTTAAGAAGAAGGATGTTTATTGTGTATGATATAATAAAGAAAAGTATATATGGAGGATAATAATTTAGAATTTCCATTTGTTTTTCCAAAAGAATCTAAACCTGTTATTTCAATAATTGGTATTGGCGGTGGAGCCGGCAGAATAGTGAACAAAATACAGGCTTGTAAGTTGACCGATACAGAGTTAAGTGTGTTTGGTATGAACAGAAAAGAAATGGAGGAACTGTCATTACCGCATAAATACCTGATAGGAGCAGATGGATTAGGCAGTGGAAAGAATAGAAGCCTTGCAGAATCAGAGTGTCAGAAAATATTACCAAGTCTGGAGAAAATTATTACCGATAAAATACTGTCCTGTTTTATAGTATGCCTTGGTGGAGGTACAGGAGAAGGCTGTATAAGAGGTTTTCTACAAAAATCCGTTGACATACAAATAAAGGTAAAATTGCTTGTTGTCACATTACCTCACTCATCCGAGGGACTGGAGAAGAGAGAAAAAGCTTTACTACTTCTTGATGAAATAGAAAAATTAGCAGACGGGATTTTTGTTGTGGACTATGATGGTTTGCCTTGCAGCACTATTTCAGATTTATATAATGAGGCCGACAGAAAAGTAATGGGTTTTGTAGGCTCATTTATAAATATGATAGTGAAACACAGTCTTATTTGTTTTGATTTTAATGATGTCAGAAGTTTCTTGAGATATTACTCTGATACAAAGTTTATAGATTTCTTTACATTGTATGGAAATCTTGATTATCTGGATGCGGAATTGAGTGACCTGCTGAAACATCTTCCAACGAAATATCATACTTTAGATGATATTTCCAATCTGATTGTGGCAATTCATTATAATAGAGAGACCGATGAGGATATAGTTCGCAAGTTTCTAGATATGATAGTATCTGCTGATATTATGAATAAATTGACAAAAGACACTCAGACAAAATGGACGATGATTCATGATCCGGATATGGAGAAAAACATATTCAGAATCGATATATTCACCAAATGTAATTAAAGATATTCATATGAAGACGATAGATGGATATGATGTGAAGATATTCACAGACAATATAGAAGATGCAGCTCTTGACCAAATCAGGCAGTTGCTGTCCATAGATGTATTCAGTGACTGCAAGATTCGTATTATGCCGGATGTACATGGCGGAGCAGGATGTGTTATAGGTTTCACCGGTAATTTGGGTGACAAGGTTATTCCTAATATCGTGGGAGTGGATATAGGGTGTGGTATGTTGGTTCAACCGTTCTCCTGCAACAGTTCTATCGACTTCCATGCTTTGAATGAATATATCCTCCATGCTATTCCTTCAGGACGTGATTTTAGGGATGAGCAGTATCTGCCATTGCCGCAAAAATATTCAGATTTGTATCATAATGCAAAACAACTGATATTGCAGTTGCGCTGTTATCGTGAACTGAAAGAAGTTCGCAGGTTATATAAATCCATAGGTTCGCTTGGTGGTGGAAATCATTTTATAGAATTGGACAAAGATGAATCCGGCCTTTATTACCTTGTTGTGCATACCGGAAGCCGCAATTTAGGGAAGCAGGTGGCAGATATTTATCAGAAATTGGCTATAAAATGTCAGTCCGGTTGGGATAAGCTGATTGAAGAAAAAAACCGTATAATTGCAGAGTACAAACTTGCCGGACGAAAAAACGAGTTGCAGGATGTCATCAGAAATCTTCACAACTCATTTAAGACTTGCAAACTGACCATACCACAGGATTTATGTTATTTGCAAGGTCAGTTTCGGGAAGACTATCTGCATGATATGCATATCTGCCAGTGTTGGGCACAGATAAACCGAAAACTGATTGTAAATCTGATTATGGATTTTATCGTTGGAAAAGGCGTTGTTTCATCTGAAGAGCATTTTCGACCTTTTGAAAGTGTTCACAATTATATTGGTAATGATAATATAATCAGAAAAGGTGCAATATCGGCAAGATTAGGTGAAAAATGTATTATACCATTGAACATGCGCGACGGTTCTTTGATTTGTATCGGGAAAGGCAATGAAGACTGGAACTTTTCTGCTCCTCATGGTGCAGGAAGAATCATGAGCCGTAGTCAGGCATTTAAGGAGATAAGTCTGGAGGATTTCAAAAAATCGATGGAAGATGTATATAGTGAAACAGTATCAGAATATACTAAAGACGAGTCTCCTATGGTTTATAAATCAAAACATGAAATCATGGATAACATTAATGACACTGTTGATATTGAAAATGTAATAAAGCCTGTATTTAATTTGAAGGCTGCCGATCTCTAATATGTTTCAGTATAAGAATTTGTAGAGATGTTTGAATTTATTTTAGAATGAATTAGTCTTGATTAATAATGCAATATCTTGATATATCATATAGAGACGATTTTGTTATAGCTTGTGGTGATATTCATGGCGAGTTTGAAACACTTGTCTTCAATATTGTACAAAAGAAAATAGAAAATGCGACTGTTATTGTAGCTGGAGATTGTGGTTTCGGATTTAATAAACTGGCGTATTATGATGAACTCTATAAAAGGAAGTTACATAGAAAACTTAAAAAACAGAATGTTCTGCTGCTTATGGTACGTGGCAATCATGATGACCCCTTGTTCTTTGATAAGGAGTTGATTGATTATCCTTATATGAAAACTTTGCCGGATTATACCATTGTACATACTAGGAAACATAATATCTTGTGTGTTGGTGGAGCTATATCTATAGACAGGAGTTTCAGGCTTTCCCAGATGGATTATAATCGGATTCTCGGTAAACAAAGGTTACCTTTGTATTGGGAGGATGAAATGTTCAGATATGATGAAGAACAGTTACGGATTCTCAATGATGAAGGCATAAAAATTGATACAGTAATAACTCATTCAGCTCCGGATTTTTGTCCTCCACTTACAAAAAGAGATGTAGAGCATTTCTGTGCTAATGATGATGATTTGACTTCTGATTTGGATAAGGAGAGAAAAGATCTTACCCGATTATATGAATGGCTTGTAGGGAATGAACACCTTCTTACCAATTGGTTTTACGGACATTTTCATACTTCTGCTGAAATATATGATGACGCAATGAAGATAAGATTCTGCGTACTTCATATTAATGAGTTAAGTAGATTAAAGTAGTTTTAAAAGAATTAAGTTGACCTATGTTAAATACTTATTAAGGCTCAATCTAGATATATAGTGGGTAAAAGTTCAAGAGAAATATGTACTATTAATACGATGTATAACAAAAGGTGTGTAGGGTAAAAAGCATAGAATCCATATTTGGTTATGCTTCTCTGTACAAATCTTTTTGTCCAATTTATATAGATAAAGAATTATGCTGACCATTACAGCACCTATTACTCCATAGTACACCATTCTTGAACGGTGGACAACACGAATGTACACTGGATAAAATCCGTCAGCTCTCTTTTTTCTTACGACTACTTTAAATGTTGCCATATCAGATTGATTTATAAGTTATTAAATGGTGTATGCGTTGGTGTATGCGCCACTGTTCAAAAGTGTATGCGTGGTGTATGCAAGTACCGTTTATTTGGCTCATTTTTTGCGGACAAGTGCACGAATCACCTAAAAACAACTTAGGCTGTAACGCCTGATAAACAGTTCGTTACAGCCTAAATCAAATATTATCCTATATTGCTTATGCTTCTTCAATAGCAGCCTGCGCCGCAAGAAAATACTTATGACAATCAATAAGTTATTTTTTTACTGTAAAAATGCAGTAAACTTATTTGAATACAAATAAGATGCTTTCTATTTATTATTATATAATTTGATTCTATTTCATGCAGATAATTACTAATGTAATATTCTATATATTAGTAATTTAATCAAATATTATTATTTAGGTTTCATAACTGTTCTTATTATATAATTAAATGATTCTAAACCTAATATTGCAGGTATTTTTAAACTCTTGTCAAGAAGAAAAAGAAAAGAGAAAGTGTATCCCTCATACTCAAATTCAAGCATAAATACTTTGCATATTCTCAACTTGTTGTCCTTACATCTTCCTACTTTCTTTCCAACATAATGGAACACATCATTAGTGCTTACGGAATCTACATATTCAGGAAGAAAAGGTTGTAAGTTGTCATAGGCAGGTTTTATATTCACTTTTCTTATATTATCAATAGGAAGTGAATACATTTGACTTTCTCCAAGATTGAAGAAAGCCAAGAATGCAGGACTGATAAGGTTATGCTTCATTATCTTGTCAAGAAGGAATGTAAAACCTATGCCTTTGGTTTGAATGAAGATATCATCTTTTTCTGTATTCATACCCATACATACTTTTGAACTTAACTTTTGCTTTTCCTTCAATTACATCATCAGGCTCAAACTGGGCATATTCATCTTCTGACTTCAATTCTCTGACAATCTTCTCAAAATGATAGTCATCAAGGAATTGCTGATTTTCCCTTTTATCATCTCCATTCAGATTACCCGTCAAATGTCTTATTTTATAACTTTGTTCCTCTATTGTCTTTTTGTTGGATTGTCTTTCTGCATATAAGAGTATTGCTATTCCTATAGCAAGTATGGCTATAACTTCAATCATTACATTTTACATTATAAGTTTCAAAATCAAGAATCCATTTGTTTTTTATTAAAAAGTCGGTACTTAGAATACCATGAATTTGCGCCCCTGTTTCTTCTTGTACTTGTGTTACTGCTTCAGATGCATCAAGCACTGAGAATGTGGAGGTATAATCATTTCCCTCAAAATTGAAAGTCGCTTCAATAATCGGAGTTTCTTTATACTCTCCCTCAATACCCATAATATTCTGTGTACCATTCAGTATTTTGAACTCATTCTTAAAGTGTTCATATACATAGGCAAAAAGAACATTATGAGTAGCCCCTGTATCTATAAGAAAGCACAAATTCTTTAGTTTACCTGATGTTACTATCAATGGTAAACTTGTCTTCTGAAGACCAAAAATTAATGGAAATTCCATCTCTCACTTGATTCTTTTGAAGGTTAAAGTTCGAGTAATTATAATTTCTCCCTCTCCCATATTCAACCATGTATCAGAATCTCTCAATATCATTTCTGTATCAGATAATTCCAACACATCATAGACAGCAGGAGATTTTGAAGTGTCTGAAAATTCCATTAGCAATTTCATCTGATTTTTGTCAAATACAAAGACCCGATAATCTGCAGGTTTCTCTCCTTTATTGTACCATTGATAATTACCATCAACACTACCAGTCACTTCAATATTACCATTTCCCTCAAACTCCCAAATATAAGACCCATAATTTATTTCAACTTCATTATGTTCTTCTTTTTCTAAGTCTGTATATACCGCATCTTCTATTAAAGTTGTGGCATTCCAAGTCCCAATTACAGACAAATTGCTTGCAGCTTCATCTTCATTGCTGCAACTGATAAATATACAGCAGAGCAATATAAAAAGTAAAATGATTTTCTTATCCATTTTATATGTTTCTTTTATTAATCAATATTCCAATAATTACTTTCATCTCCCTCAAAAGCATCAAGTCTTTGGTCTTCCCAATTCTCTTTATCTTCCCATGAAGAATCATTGAAGTTCTCATCTGATGTGTAGACAAAATACCTTCTCTTTATATCTGTTTGCTCTGATGGTAAAATATCTTCTAACTCAAAATCAGACATGAATTCAAAGTCAATAGGTAAGTTTTCTTTAGATAAATGGTCTATTATATATCCAACTTTTTCTCCATTGTATCTACCTGTAAATTTTACAGCATTATAATTACCAAATGATTTAAATGATTCAAGTGGAGCTATATAATCAAGATTTGGATAAATGGCTATTTTCCCAAAGTTGTCAATTATACCCCAATGAATATTATCTTTCAATTTAACCCGAGCATAATTGTTTGTAAATTGAGGGTCACACCAAGAATATTTGCCAAAAGGAATAACTTGCTTGTTGTTAATATCAATATAAGCATATTGATATTGATGGTTTCTGACCAATGACAGACCGCAACTGAATGATTGCATTTCCATGTATTGAGGTGAAATGATTACTTCTCCTCTTTGATTCTTTGCTCCAAACAGCCCATCCTCTTGATATATGATATAGTCCTTATCCATATTGCCTTTTTGTAGCCATACTACAACAAGAAAGGTGTGATGCTTTCTTGTTGAGTCCAAGGTATCACCACAACACCTACAATCACAAACAAGGAAAGCCCACACCTCATGGCATGAGCATTCACTTCCTTACTGCTGTGATTGTTAGTCTTCAAAGTGGTGATTTTAGGACTGTCACAAGTAAGAAGCAAACACTTCTTTTTCTAATATGTCTTGTTAAACTTCTATTCCATTGCTAACTATTTTGTTGTTACTGCAAAAATACGATAATTCTGCAAGAAACAAGTATTAAATCAGCCAATTTTATAAAAGTAAATCCATATCAGCATTCGAGGTGTGGGCAATATCTTGTCAGGAAGAGGTGATTTATATCTCTCCTTGTTTTATACAAAAGTACATCTTTATCACATATCTCTGATTCTCATAGCTTCCCAATTTAAAGAAGCCCCGAAATATTGATATACTCCGAGACTTCATCCAACAATCAATCCATAAATCATGGCTTTTTCTTACTTTCAGAACAAAAGTAACAGAGTACAAAAGCCCCTATCAGTAAGTTTATAATGGCAAATATAATTTCTCCCATAATACAAACCTGAAAATTTCCTACCATAATGGATATATAAACATTGGAACATATTGTTACTGTATGAACCAAATATACTCACTTTCTCCATACAAAGCCTTATTCAATCCATCAGCAAGTTGAGTAGCATTATAAGCTCTGTCCAAGAAGTTATCTATATAAGATGATTTATTTGCTCCAGTGAGCAGATTGTACACATTCCACATAGAAATTTCTTTTTGGTTGTCAGGAAATGAGAAATTATCATCATGATAAAATGACTTGGCTACAATACCTATTTGTGTATCAGTCATAAGCATTTGAGGAAGACTTTTCTTCTGCTCAAGTGGAAGATATTGGTATAATCTACTCTTTCCTAAGAATTGTGCAAACTGTTGTTCTGTCATATAGCTGTCTTGAAAAGCACCCATATAATAAAGGTGTTTGGCTATATTGTATTCTTGAAAAAGTTGTATAGCAGCATTAAACAGTCCATTTGTATCCATCACCTTTAATTCTGACTTGAAACCATCAGTAGATACACACATATTACAACAGACAAGGTTCTTGAAGCCTATAAAGATTTTGAACTTCTCAACTCCTTTTTTGCTATAAAGATTCTCATGATTATATGCCCTTACACCACCTATTGTAAGGTTTAATCTGTTGCCCATTATATCCTCATGGATAGTAGGTATTTCAAAGCAAAACATCATTCTCTCGTAATAAATGGTCTTGTCTTCTTCCAATAAATCTTTTACTGACTTGTGAATAGCTTCGGGAGTTCTCCCTTTGATGATATGACTTACTCTGATTTCAGGTAATTCAATACTTTCACTTGGGAAAACCCTGTTAGCTGCTTCCCACACAGATTCAATAAAGTTGGGATGGGAAATGGTTATTTCATTGTCCTTGCTGAATACAGGTACAATGCAATCATCTTTTAGATGCTCAATAGTGACTTCTTTTGTATTGGCTTCAATAAAAGGAAGTTTTTTTACTTCTCTTCTTGACAAGATAGGTTCTACATCAACAATTTCTTGTTTAGACAAATCAAATGTCCTGTTTACCCTGCTTGGATAAATCAAGTTAGCCTTGACAGGCTGTAGTTGCATTGCTTCCATATCTTATAAAATTTGGATTATAGTTAATACTCGGTTTATTCTTATCCTCTTGCAACTGCATTTTCTTCTGCATAAAATCAGAGGTCAATTGTTGATACCATTCAGGATATTTATGATAAATGGCGGTTAATTCCTCTATAGTTTTAGCCGTATTTATTTGCTGTCTTATCATTTCAACAGTCACTCCATCATTACACCAATCAAGGATAATTTGTCCTGTTGTTGGTGTAATAGTAAAATCGGGCTTTCCCATAAAGAGATTGGTTCTATCTTTGCTTGAAATGGCTTGATGCTTCATGTTGATGTCAAAAACTATGGTAAATTCATAATCTATTCCATCTCTCATTACAGCTTTTAACCCAACCTTTTCAGGAACCATCTTGCCATTTTTCTCATTGAGGACATAATCCTGTTTACATCTCATAGTACAGATAATGTGTTTATCACTTTGCAGAATCTTCTGCATGAAGGCATTGATTCTTGGAGTGACTTTCTGCCAATTAGTGAAACTATTTCCCTGTAGGTTAGCATGATATTCCAACAGATTATCCCAACATTGAGAAATGGAATCTATGATAATGACTTCCATCCCAGCATCCTCACATATCCCAATGGCTTCCATATAGGTTTCAGGAGTAAAGTTGTCTTGAAGAGAAAGAACATTATAATTGCCTAAGTGAGCATATAAATCAGCACTTCCATTTTCACTATCTATAATTGCTATTTTACTCCAATCTCCACACAACCCATAGGCAAGAAGTAAGGCAGAGTAAGTTTTACCACTGCCTGCACATCCTTGAAGAGCAAGTTTTATTTTGGCTTGCTTCTTTGATGAAACTCTTAATTGCATCATATTCAAAAAACTATTAATGATTCTACAATTTGAAAATAAAAAAGGCAGTCAGAATTAAATCCAACTGCCAATGTAACAATTACAAAGTTGCCAATGTTGGTGCTCCACCATCACCCTGCTGATGCAACATATAAAACATATCTCCTGTATCAGGAGAGCATACTTGTGAAATAACAGGCTTTGTAATATTCCCTTTGAGGAATCTTTCACTTACAGCACCTGTTTCACAGCCATAAACAAAGAAACATTTTCCTGTATTGGGATTCTGTTTCACATCAATTCTATCCACACCCATCTTTGTTTTAAAGTCAGCAACTGACATTGTTTCAATAAATTTCAAGTTATCCATAATTTATGATTTTAATTGTTGTGGGAGGGGACTATCCCCACCCTGAGTGATGGGGAGGGTATCAGGATGGTGTAATTCATGCTCTTGAAAATATAATTACAGCAAAAAATATTGAAAATTTAAACCTCCACACTGGAAGTTGCCTATTCTAAAATAAAATCATAAATGAAAATAATTAGAATAAAGGCTGTTTTGTACAAGTGTCAAAAAATTGGATGGGATAGAATAATCCAGTTTGTGTTTGATTTATGGGATATTATGTCGTGGATTTTTCAGTATATTTAGCTATACATTATATATCTGTATGTAAGAAAATCCTCTGTTCTCCATGATGAAAACAGAGGATTATACATTCAATCACACATAGTATTATGCGCCTTGTTCAACCATAATAAGATAGTGATTTATTTCATCTTCTGTAGGGTTAAATTCTTCCACTAAATCAAGCCAAGTATTATGCCCAAGATGTGGATACATCAACACTTTTGCACTCAAATGTTCTGCATTGGTTAATGCCATAGGTGCATCATAAGAAGACCACAGGATATTATTGTCAATAAGGCTGTTTCTGTACTTTTTGAAAGTGTTCTTGGATATACCCAGTGATTCCCAAACTCTTTGGTCTGATAAATCATATCTGAAAGTACCATTTATACAAATGCAATACAATCCTATCATTACACCTTTCTCTTCAGGAGAAATGGTTCTATCAAAGAAAAATTCCTTTCTGATAAATCTAAAGTTATGTGTTGGATTTGGTAAATAAAAATGATTTCTTCTTACAAGTGGTTGTTCTTGAATACATCTGTACCTAATAAAGCCACTTCTTTTTAATCTTGGATAGAAATTGTTAGAGATGTAATCTTCAGATACACCTGTAAGAGCAGATAACTGATTAACAGTAACATTGGTATACAAATAACTTGCATCAGAATAATACTCGGATGATAAATACATTCCTGCAAGCAAGTACAGGTCTTTTGGCTTGAATAAGCCAGTGGCATTAATAGGGAATGGAGTGTAATCCTTTCTTGCCACAATCAAATTTGGATGTCTTTCTTCCATAATTCAGCTATTTATTTGTTAAACAATAAATTATGGGTCAAAAACACTCCTATACTAAATATCTACTTACTAATATTTAGCTATAATTAGTATTAGGGTAATTTTGACCCCAACATCGGATAATAAGAAAATTTGATTGTTTGATTGAGGATTATTGATGTCGAATGCAAAAGTATAAATTATTTTTTGAAACCAAACACGCATTCAATCACTTTTTCATTAAGTACATTAATTTGAGAGTAATCTTTCTTAATATATCCTTCAGTAACCCTATGAGCAGAAGAATGATTCAAAGCAAAACCTACCTCTGCTATACTTGCCCCACAATTATTTTGAGCTATTGTAGCCCATGAATGGCGAAAATTATAGATACAGATATTGGGTAAACCATTGAATCTACAATATGGTTTTAAGCCACTGTTTACATTGATATTAAAGCAGTTACTATCCTGATACCTTTCTGAAAAATTCAATAAATACCCTGTTTTAGATTTGTACTTCTCAAATAAAGGGAATAGTCTTGCGGGTATCTTAATTTCCATATAAGCACCATCTTTCCTGAACTTCTTTGTCTTTTGCCTATGATAACACAGCAAATCTCCCTTCAAGTTCTCTTTCTTTAGCTCAAATAAATCTACTGTATTTATACCAGCCAAACAAAATACCATTTCTGCTACATCCCTACTTAGTTCGGACAAAGATGCTTTTAACTTAGTTTCAGGAACAATACCTTGAAAGAATTTGCGAAGTATGGAAATATCCAATGCTCTCTTTTCAGGGACATCTGCCTTAGGAATTGTAATCTTTCTAAATGGGTGTAATTTAATTCTAATGATATTCTTGTCGTAATCATTATACTCTTCAAGAGCAGCATTATAAACCATCCTTATACAAATGGGGTACATTTCTTTAGCCCTGTTTGTTCCAGATAAAGAATTAATCCAACCTTGAATAAATTGAGTTGTCAATTTGGAGAACATAATATTATCTGTACCTGCGTACTTTTCCAAAGACATATATGCCCATTTATAGTTTTTGGCATTTCTTTCCATCTTTCTGAGTGTAGCCATTTCTAAAACATATTTCCTCGCATATTTTGAAAAAGAGATGTCCTTATCAATATTCTGCAAATAAGAGATTATATCATGTATATCCCAAAATGAAATATCTACTGCATTCAATCTTTCACTATAGTTCTTAATCAAATTGGAGCCATAGGAAAGAATCTCAGGGTCTTTAATTTCTCCTTTTCTTAACTTAGAAGCAATTATCACTTTATCTGTTTTGATATATCCTACTTTTCTACTATGAGTGATTCTAATGTAAACAGGAAATAATTTATCATTTCTCTGTTGTCTAACACAGATTTTAAAACTTACCATATATAACTAATAATCAATATTATACGAATATTATTTCAGTGTAAACATTCTCTTAATTTAGTGTAAACATGAAGTAAACACTACTACATGAAAATCAGAAAAACAAAGTAATATAACATAGAAAAAGGGACTTGCTACTATAAACAAGCCCCTTAACTTATTGATTATTAGTAAATATCTGCTTTTCTTCTTTAGAGATTATTCCTCAATTGCAGCCTGCGCCGCAGCCAGTCTGGCGATAGGAACGCGGAATGGAGAACAACTTACGTAGTCCAAGCCAACTTTGTGGCAGAACTTAACAGAAGAAGGTTCACCACCATGCTCGCCACAGATACCGCATTTCAAATCCGGACGGACAGAACGTCCTTTCTGGACAGCCATTTCTACCAATTGACCAACGCCGTTCTGGTCGAGAACTTGGAACGGGTCTACCTTCAAAATCTTCTTTTCCAGATATACAGGCAGGAAGGAAGCAATATCGTCACGCGAGTAACCGAAGGTCATCTGAGTCAAGTCATTGGTTCCGAATGAGAAGTATTCGGCGTGAGAAGCGATGCGGTCGGCAGTCAGGGCAGCACGCGGTACTTCAATCATTGTACCTACCTTGAATGGAATTTCTACGCCTTCTTCTTTAAATAAGCGTGCAGCAGTTTCACGAATCACTTTTTCTTGCGCCTCGAATTCATAGAGGATACCGATAAGCGGTACCATAATTTCCGGATGCGGGTCGTAACCTTCTTTCTTCAATTCGCAGGCAGCACCCAGAATGGCGCGGGTCTGCATTTCAGTGATTTCAGGATAAGTGTTTCCCAAACGACATCCACGGTGACCCAACATCGGGTTGTGTTCACACAGACTTTCTACGCGCTGACGGATGTAATCAACTGTTACGCCCATAGCTTTAGCCATTTCTTCCTGTCCTTTCAAATCGTGCGGAACAAATTCATGCAAAGGAGGGTCGAGTAGACGTACGTTCACCGGACAGCCGTCCATTGCCTTGAAGATACCCTTGAAGTCAGCTTTCTGGTATGGAAGCAGTTTGTCGAGTGCTTTCTTACGTCCTTCTACATCAGGAGCCAGGATCATTTCACGCATTGCGATGATCTTCTGGTTATCGAAGAACATATGTTCCGTACGGCAAAGTCCGATACCGGTAGCACCGAAGCTGCGAGCCACCTCAGCATCGTGCGGCGTATCAGCATTGGTACGTACTTTCAGGCGAGTATATTTATCGCAAAGTTTCATCAGTTTCGCAAAGTCACCGGATAATTCAGCTGCGCGGGTAGGAACTTCTCCAGCATACACTTCACCGGTGCTACCGTTCAATGAAATGAAATCACCTTCTTTCAAGACAGTTCCATCTATTTCTACCGTGCGTGCTTTGTAGTCGACATTGATAGCGCCTGCACCTGATACACAACATTTACCCATGCCTCGTGCCACAACAGCTGCATGCGATGTCATTCCGCCTCGTGCTGTCAGAATACCTTCGGCAGCAGTCATACCGGCAAGGTCTTCAGGAGAAGTTTCGATACGTACTAAAACTACCCGGTGTCCGTCGGCACGCCACTGAGCTGCGTCGTCGGCAAAGAATACAATCTGACCGCAGGCAGCACCCGGAGAAGCAGGAAGACCGCGAGTCAGTACTCTTGCCTTACGCAGAGCTTCTTTGTCAAATATCGGATGAAGCAGTTCGTCCAGCTTGTTGGGCTCGCAGCGTAAAATTGCAGTCTTTTCGTCAATCAGACCTTGCTGCAGCATTTCCATAGCGATGCGTACCATGGCAGCACCTGTACGTTTACCATTTCTTGTCTGAAGGAACCAGAGTTTACCTTCCTGAACGGTAAATTCCATATCCTGCATATCGTGGTAATGATTTTCCAGTTTTGTCTGCAGTGCATCCAATTCTTTATATATTTCCGGCATAGCCTCTTCCATAGAAGGATATTTGCTGGCACGTTCCTCTTCCGAAATTCCTTGCAAGGCAGCCCAGCGCTGAGATCCGATTTTCGTAATCTGCTGAGGCGTACGGATTCCGGCTACCACATCTTCACCTTGTGCATTGATCAAGTATTCGCCATTGAATAAATCTTCACCCGTAGCAGCGTCACGAGAGAAGCAAACGCCTGTGGCAGAAGTGTCACCCATGTTACCGAAGACCATTGCCTGTACGTTAACGGCAGTACCCCATTCAGCAGGTATACCTTCCATCTTGCGGTAAAGAATAGCACGTTCGTTCATCCATGAATCGAACACGGCACAAATGGCTCCCCAAAGTTGTTCGTAAGCATTTTCTGGAAAATCCTGTCCGGTCTGAGCTTTGACGGCAGCTTTGAAACGGACTACCAGTTCTTTCAGTTCGGCTACTCCCAGCTCATTGTCCAGATGTACGCCTTTTGTTTTCTTAACATCCTCTATGATGGCTTCAAACGGATCGATATCTTCTTTATTTGTAGGTTTCATACCCAGCACCACGTCGCCATACATCTGTATAAATCGACGGTATGAGTCCCACGCAAAGCGTTCATTACCTGTTTTGCGTGCCAGACCGACAACTACTTCGTCGTTAAGTCCTAAGTTCAATATGGTATCCATCATACCAGGCATGGAGGCTCTTGCACCCGAGCGAACAGAAACCAGCAGCGGATTTTCTACATCGCCAAATTTAGATTTCATAAGTGCTTCCACTCCTTTTATAGATATCTCTACATCATCTTTTAACAGATTGACTACGTCGTCTTTTCCTTTTTCGAAATATTCGTTGCAAACTTCTGTCGTGATTGTAAATCCGGGAGGAACGGGAACGCCGATCAAGTTCATTTCTGCAAGGTTGGCTCCTTTACCACCTAAAAGATTTCTCATATCTGCTTTACCTTCAGCATGGCCGTTTCCGAAAGTGTAGATTCTTTTCTTTTCCATTTTTATAAAAGGTTTATTAAGGTTTATGTATGTTTTTCTAGTTGTAATGGTTCTTTGTAAAAGAATTTAACGCTGGCAAAACTATACATATTTTATGAATATCCAAATGAAAAAGAAACTTTTTATTGCATGTTTTGCAATATAGACATTGCAAAATTAACTTCTTCCGAAATCGTGACAGATTGTCGGGATTATTTTGTAACTTTGCCCCCAAATTGGATTTATATAAAACAGACGTGGCAAGAAAGAAAAAAGAACTTCCTTTACTGGAAAAAGTAACGATAACAGATGTAGCTGCCGAGGGTAAGGCAGTGGCGAAAGTAAATGATTTGGTAGTATTCGTACCATATGTAGTTCCCGGTGACGTAGTCGATTTGCAGGTGAAACGTAAGAAAAACCACTATGCAGAAGCGGTTGCAGTAAAATTTTATGAAAAATCGCCGATGCGTGTCGAGCCGTTCTGCCAGCATTATGGCGTTTGTGGCGGTTGTAAATGGCAGTGTCTTGCGTATGAAGACCAGATTCGCTATAAGCAGAAGCAGGTATACGATAACCTGACTCGTATTGGCAAGGTGGAATTGCCTGAGTTTATGCCTATTCTGGGTTCGGAAAAAACAATGTTTTACCGTAACAAACTGGAATTTACCTTCTCTAACAAGCGTTGGCTCACCGAAGAGGAAGTAAAGCAGGATGTGAAGTACGATCAGATGAATGCTGTGGGATTTCACATTCCGGGAGCTTTCGACAAGGTACTTGCCATTGAAAAATGCTGGTTGCAGGATGATATCTCAAACCAGATTCGTAATGCAATCCGCGATTACGCTTATGAGCATAATTATGAGTTCTTCGATTTGCGCAGTCAGGAAGGAATGCTTCGTAATATGATGGTCCGTACTTCATCTACAGGAGAGCTTATGGTGCTGTTGCAATGTAAGATTACTTCGGATGCGGAACTGGAGAAAATGAAAACACTGTTGCAGTTCGTTGCGGACAAGTTCCCTCAGATTACTTCTTTGTTGTACGTCATCAACAATAAATGCAACGATACTATCGGCGATCTGGATGTAGAAGTTTTCAAGGGAAACGATCATATTTTCGAAGAAATGGAAGGGCTTCGCTTCAAAGTAGGACCGAAATCATTCTATCAGACCAATTCGGAACAGGCATACAATCTTTATAAGGTCGCTCGTAATTTTGCAGGACTGACCGGTAATGAGCTGGTGTACGACCTTTATACCGGTACGGGTACCATTGCGAACTTCGTTTCCCGTCAGGCACGTAAAGTGATTGGTATAGAATATGTACCCGAAGCTATCGAAGATGCAAAGGTGAACTCTCAGATAAACGGCATCGACAATACTTTATTCTATGCTGGTGATATGAAAGATATCCTGACACAGGATTTCATCAATGAGCACGGTCGTCCGGATGTGATTATAACCGATCCTCCACGTGCGGGCATGCACAATGATGTTATTGATGTGATTTTGTTTGCCGAGCCTAAGCGTATTGTATATGTCAGTTGTAATCCGGCTACCCAGGCACGCGACCTTCAGTTGCTCGATGCCAAGTACAAGGTAACGGCTGTGCAGCCTGTAGATATGTTCCCGCATACACATCATGTAGAGAATGTCGTATTACTGGAGAAAAGATAAATTACATCAATAGAAAATAGTTATGTCGAGAAGAAACAGAAATGCTGGTGGCCGTCCTGTAGCGCGTGCTGCTGCGAAATATACTATATATAATGTGACGGAACCCGCTGAGCTGATGGAATTTCTGATGAAGAAAATGGCAGGAATCAGCCGTACTCGTGTAAAGGCTTTGCTTACTAATCGTGTGGTGCTGGTCGACAATAATATCCAGACGCAATACAATTATCCGCTTAAGCCGGGTATGAAGGTGCAGATAAGTCGCGAGAAGCACAACCACGAATTCCGCCATCCGATGCTGAAGATATTGTATGAAGATGCCTATCTTATTGTGGTGGAAAAGAAAGAGGGGCTTCTTTCTGTAGCAACTGAGCATCAGAAGGAAAGAACGGCACAACATATCCTGAACGAATACGTAAAGCGTGAGCACCGCAATAATCGTATTTTTGTAGTGCATCGTCTGGATCGTGAAACGTCGGGCATTATGATGTATGCCAAGGATGAGAAGACGCAGCATACGTTGCGCGATAACTGGCACGATATTGTATACGACCGCCGTTATGTTGCTATCGTAACGGGAGATATGGAAAAGGATCAGGGTACTGTTGCATCGTGGCTGACGGATCGCAAACTGTATGTAAGTTCTTCTCCTGTCGATGATGGTGGTAAATATTCGGTTACACATTACCGTACCATAAAGCGTGCCAACGGTTACTCGTTGGTCGAGCTTCAACTGGAAACCGGTCGTAAGAATCAGATTCGTGTGCACATGCAGTCGTTAGGACATCCGGTTGTAGGAGATGAACGTTATGGCTGTGAAGTTGATCCGTTGGGGCGTCTGGCGTTGCATGCGTTCAAGTTATGTTTCTATCATCCGGTAACAGGAGAACGGATGGAGTTTGAAACATTGTATCCCGCACCTTTTAAGAACTTGATGTTGAAGAAATAAATACGAACCTGATAAAGAAAGTCCGCTTTAAGTCGCCTGGTACTGAATGATACCATGACTTAAAGCGGATTTTTTTATAAGATTGCAAGGGCTATTTGTGCGCATGCCTCTGCATCACAAAGTGCATGATGATGCTGTTGCAGGTCGTAACCGCATTGGAGGGCTACCGTCTGTAACTGGTGATTGGGAAGTTTTTTGCCAAAGGTACGTCTGGAGGCCCTGCAGGTGCAATGAAATGTATAGCCAGGGTATTCCATGTGGTAGATTTGAAATGCTGCTTTCAGGCAACCTTCATCGAAAGGACTGTTGTGGGCTACAAGAGGAAGTCCGTCTATCTTTGGCGCAATTTCTTTCCATACTTCAGGGAATGCCGGAGCATGTGCCGTATCATCAAATACCAGACCATGTACTTGGGTGTTCCAGTAGCTGTAATAATTCGGGCAGGGGCGGATTAGCCGATAAATCTTGTCGACGATTTTTTCCGTTCTTTACGATGACGATTCCTACACTGCACACGCTGGAACGTTCTCTATTGGCCGTTTCAAAGTCGATTGCTGCAAAGTTCTCCATAAAAATCTTTTGCTTTTAAAGTTTTCCGATTCGTGCACTGATCTGAGCGTACGTTTCCATGTTTTCTGCCTGAGGTTCGGTCAGTTGCTGCCGTATTTTACGCACATCCCCTGTCATGATCCATAGCTTGATGGTTAGCATGACTGCAACTGCTGCTAAGAAACAACTTAAAAGCATTATTCTTTTATTTTGATTCGAAAATAATTTCTCCAAAGAAATCCGGGCAGTGGAAGCAAGGCGAGGGGAGAGCAATCGGGCTCCACGACAGGAAATGAGGAGTTTGAAGTTTATCGCCACATTTATAGAAGTTGGCTCTCATCTTTTTTCCGTCGAGTAACGTTACTTTGTCGTGGAAAAAAGCTGAGACAGGAATCCGGAGAGCAAGTTGCCAGGTGCATTCTCCCATGCGCTCTTCGAATGGTGTTCTTCCTAATGATGCCCAGCGTGCAACTTGTCCGACCGTTTCCAGCGGCGCATGTTCCCGGTTTCCCGGTATTCCGTATTCTATCAGTAGCGTACCGGCACAGTTGCATTCAAAGTTGTAATATTTGTTTTCATCTGTAGGTTGTACGAAGAACTCTGCACATGAATCTTCCCATACTCTTCCGTTGTCTGCCGGTGCGACGGCGCGTACACTTTTTTCTGTTATACAGTAGTGTATCAATACGGCATCTCCTGTGTGTGCGATTCTGAACTTTGCCTCCGGCATATAAGGATAATCCTTCCAGTTTACACAGTTTATTTGCTGGAATGGAATCTGTTCTGCATCGAAGATTGAAGGAATCTGTGCTGCTGATTCAGTGGCAGGAAAGCTGATTTTCTTTACGGATAGTGTTTTCATAATGGGATAAGAGATAGATGTTAGTAATAAAAAAATAAATGCTGATAATTAAAACCTTTAAGTTGTTTAATTACCAACATTTATTTGTCGGGGTAGCGGGATTCGAACCCACGACCCCCTGCTCCCAAAGCAGGTGCGCTAACCGGACTGCGCTACACCCCGAACTTATTTTCTCAAAACAGTTATTAAAGATCTTTCTTTTCTTCGTCGGGGTAGCGGGATTCGAACCCACGACCCCCTGCTCCCAAAGCAGGTGCGCTAACCGGACTGCGCTACACCCCGAACTTGTTTTCTTTAAACAGTTATTAAAGATCTTTTTCTTTTCTTCGTCGGGGTAGCGGGATTCGAACCCACGACCCCCTGCTCCCAAAGCAGGTGCGCTAACCGGACTGCGCTACACCCCGAAGAAGTGCTTTTCCTCAAAAGCGATGCAAAGGTAGTGCTTTGAAATGTAATATGCAAGTGTTTTGATATCTTTTTTTGAAAATTCAAATCTGCTTTTGAGCCTTTGTGGCATTGCTTTTTGGGGTAACATCCTTTATATCCGACTGATACGTTGGGAACTGACGGTGTCTTTTAGGGTATCGGAAATTACCGTTTTGTATATTTCTTTTCCCTTGTTTTCGAAAGGTGCAGCCGCTATTACCGGTTCTGATGCTTTATTTATTTTTATTGTGGGCATCATTTCTTGTTCTTGGAGGTATAAAAAAACAGAGATTCTACCCCGGAGAGGCAGAATCTCTGCTTTTCTGTAATATGTATTATTTCAATTCAGCAAGTAACTGGTTTAACTCATCCCGCCAGTCGCTCCCGTTTTGAGGCTGAAAGGTATGCATGCCTAAGTCGCGTCCGGCTGCAACGTTCGACGCTCCGTCGTCGACAAACAGGGTTTCCTGCGGCTGTATTTTACTATCGGTTAGCATGAATTCAAATATGCGTCGGTCGGGCTTCGTACAGCCTATCTGATAGGAAAGATATAACTTTTCGAAATACGCTGTCAGCGGCTTTTTTTCTGATGAAAAACGTTCGCTGCATGCCCATCCCATGACGTACGGATTCGTATTGCTGAGTACATATAGTTTGTAGCCTTTCTGTCTTAATTCTTCCAGACAGTGCAGTTTCCGTAGATCTACACCGGTAAAGAACCCTAACCATGCCTGCTGTACTTCCTCCCACGTTAACGTCCGTCCGCACAATTTGCCCAGCTCATTGCGGTAGGCTTCTTCAGTAAGTGTACCTTCTTCCAGTTCCTGAAAAATACCGGTTTGGTGATATTTGTCGAGGATGCGGTCGGCATCTGTCACTCCCAGACGGATAAAAGCCTTTACGGCCTGCTCGCGGTCGATATCGGCAATTACCCCTCCGAAGTCGAATACAATATTTTTAATCATTTCGGTTTGTTTTACCATAAATTACTTGTTTGCCGGTTTCAGCCATTTATCCAGCCATGCAAAGAAGGTACGCTGCCACAAAATACCGTTCTGCGGTTTCAGTACCCAGTGATTCTCGTCGGGGAAGATAAGTAACTGTGCCGGAACTCCTCTCAGTTTGGCGGCGTTGAAGGCAGCCATTCCCTGTGAAGCTAAGATGCGGTAATCTTTTTCTCCGTGAATGCAGAGGATTGGAGTATCCCATTTGTCAACAAACAGGTGAGGAGAGTTGGCATAGCTGCGCTGTACCGCCGGGTTGTTTTTCTCCCAGTATGCGCCTCCCAGATCCCAATTTGTGAACCAAAGTTCTTCTGTTTCCAGATATTGTTGTTCCATGTTGAAGAAACCATCGTGAGCGATAAAGGCTTTGAAGCGTTTGTTGTGATGACCTGCCAACCAGTATACCGAATAACCTCCAAAGCTGGCTCCCACACATCCCAGACGATCCTTGTCAACATACGGTTCTTTGGCGATGTCATCGATGGCACTCAGGTAGTCGTCCATGCAGTGACCTCCGTAGTTGGTACTGATTTCTTCCAGCCATTCCATACCGAATCCCGGCAGACCGCGGCGGTTAGGAGCAATGACAATGTAATCGTTGGCTGCCATAATTTGCAGGTTCCAGCGGTAGCTCCAGAACTGGCTTACCGGACTTTGAGGACCGCCCTCGCAGAACAGCAGGGTAGGATATTTCTTGTTCGGGTCGAAGTTGGCAGGATAAACTACCCACGAAAGCATGTCTTTTCCGTCGACGGTCTTGGTCCAGCGTGCTTCCACCTTACCCATCTTCAACTGGCTGAAGATATGATCGTTTTCTTTCGTGATGCGGGTTACGGTGTTTTTCTTTTTCAGATCGACTGCAAACAGCTCGTCTGCTTCGCTGATGGAGTGACGTTTGGTAAGCAACTGCTTGTTGTTCAGCATGGCAACCGAGGTATAATCGTACATGCCGTCGGTGAGCTGCTTAACTTCTCCCTTCAGGTTGGTACTGTGAATCATGCTGGTAGCATGCCATACACCCACGAAATACAATGTCTTTCCGTCGGGAGCCCAGCAATAGTCGTCTACACCCGACTGGAAGGCTTCGGTTACGTATGTCTTTTCTCCGCTTTTCAGGTTCATCACACACAGACGGTTGCGGTCGCTTTCATAGCCGTCGCGCTCCATGCTCTGCCAGGCAATGCTCTTTCCGTCGGGAGAGAATTTCGGATTGGTATCGTAACCCAGGTTCTTGTCAGTAGCATCTTCCTTGCACAGGTTACGGGTTTCACCGTTTTCTGTATTATAAAGGTAGATATCCGAGTCGGTCGATACGGAATATTCCAGACCGGTTTTCTTACGGCAGGTATAGGCAATCTGCTTGGAATCGTTGCTCCACGCCAGTTGTTCGATGCCGCCGAACGGTTTCATCGGCGATTCATAAGGCTCATTTTTCAGGATATCTGTGGCAGTTCCTACCTGATTGCCGTCGAATGCAGCCACAAAAGGATGCGGAATGCTTTCCACCCATTCGTCCCAATGCTTGTACATCAGGTCGTTGATAACCTTTCCGCTTGCCTTGTCCAGGTCGGGATACAGGTCGGATGTACGTTCGCCGTATTTCACTTGCGCGATAAACAGCACCTTGCTTTCGTCGGGTGAGAACTTGAAGCCATCGATACCTCCTTCGTAAGATGAAAGTTGCTTGCGTTCACTGCCGTCGGGGTTCATTTCCCACAACTGCATGCTTCCGCTGGCAGCACTCAGAAAGGCAATCTTGCTGCCGCCCTTGATCCATGCCGGTTCCACCTCACTGTCGGCAGTAGTAGTCAGCAACAGGTTATTCGTGCCGTCGGCATTCATTACGTAGATAACGGTGTGACTTTTATTTTCCTTTACACTATAGTAAGAAACGGTATATGCAATCTGCTTTCCGTCGGGCGATACGCTTGAACTTCCGATACGTCCCATAGCCCATAGTGCCTCGGGAGTCAGTTTCTTGTCCTTGATTCTGATTTCTTGTTTGCCGATGACAGGCTTGTCGGCATCAGCCGGAGTGGCGGCATTGACATAGCCCGATGCTGCAAACATCATGGCTGCCGTCATTGTCATAAGGTCTGTTTTCTTCATGATTATTGAATTTAATTTTTTTCGGGAAACAAAGATACTCATTTTCTCTGCTACATACGGCAGACGCAATAGATAAAGTTCGGAGTGAAAGAAATTCTTCTTTGTTGAATATCCTCAGAGATGTAAAGACGCCTCAGCACATTTTCTGAAAGACCTGCCGGATATACTGATTGTTTTTGTACAAAAAATAAAAAGTTCTGTACAAAAATACAATATGATTTGTACAAAAAATAAAGGAACTCCCCGTTCCGTTTTCCAAACTTTCGGCAGTTTCAGTAAAACAGACGGGGAGAATTAGAGAGAGAGAAACATAAGTAGTTTTTATTTCCCGATGAAATAGGCCGGGTAGTTATCCAGCAGGCAGTTCAGTTGATTGCCTCCCATCTGGATATTGTCCATGTATGAATATCGGTTGCCATAGTTGAGGCGGATGCTTGTATAACTGCTGTTCCACCAGTCCCATGCGAAGTTCAGCGTAGATTCCTGACGGTTTCCGTAGCGGTCTTGCGAGTACAGATAATCTATTCCTGTATTATCCGGATAGAAACGAAGTTCCTGATAGTAATAGACGTCGTATTCGTCGGTCCACTCGTCCGTCCAGATACGGCTGCATAAATAGTCGGTAGTTTCACGATAATCATTTGTCCCATTTCCGAATTCAATGCCTAATCCTACATAGTCGCACGAGTTTAATGTAAATATTAAAGACAGCATTGCTGCTATATAGTAAAGTTTACGTTTTATTGTTTTCATAACTTCCTCCTTTTGTTTTGATATGACAAAGATAATCCGGGAATGTGATATGTACAATTGTTTTTTCCTAATCGTAAAGAGGAATATTCCTATTTGCAATAGGGGAATTCCTTAGATACGTTTATGCTGCCAGTTGAACTTTTTGATATACAGATAACTGGCTACTCCTATGCACACGGCATACAGATGCTCGGCAGTCCAGCATACGGCTACATCGGCTTTCATGCCCATGATGACAATCAGAATGTAGATGATGTACAGGGCAAGTGCTATCATTTCGAGGATGAAGGCTGCACGGGTATTGCCTGTTCCGGATACCGACTGGAAATAAATGAAGCCGGGGATGCTGACCAGATAAGTGGAACACAGTACCCACAGGGTGGGAATGCTGGCATTTATCAGGTCGGGGATATCGGTATAAATGCGCAGTACCGGTGAAGGGAACAGGGAGATAAGCCCGACCATCGGAATCACGATGCAGGCACACAGCCGGATGTGCTGACTGATCAGGGCGGGAACCTGACGGCTGTGTCCGGCTCCTATCTGGTTGCTGACCAGGGAACTGCAAGTCGAGGCGAAGGCGGTGACCGTCATAAACGGAACACTCGATACGCTGCGTATGATATTGGATATGGCAAGCGGACGTTCTCCAAGGTGTTCGATAAAGATAAAGAACAGGAACCAGGTGGAAAGTGAAATAAAGTTCTGTACCATGGTCCATAGTGAAATGTGCATGATTTGCGACAGTTCACGGGTGCGAAAACCCGGAATATGGTTCAGCCCGTACTTGCGGAAGTCGATCTTTTTGTATGTATATCCGATGAAGAACAGCACCGATACCAGTTCGGCAAGTGATGAACCGATAGCAGCTCCGGCAATTCCCATGGCAGGAAAGCCAAACTTGCCGAATATCAACGTGTAGTTGAATACTATGTTTGCCAGTACCATGACAACAGAGTTCAGCGTGAGTGTGCGGGTTTGTGTGGTTCCGACAAAGAAAGCTCTGAACATGGCACCTATAAAGGAAAAGAAAAATCCGTATACTCGCCAGCGGATATAGTCGGTGGCTGCTCCGACAATGTGGTCGGAAGCTACCAGCACACCCAGTATTTGCTCTGAAAAGAGTTGGGAGAGTGTAAATATCACCAGACTCATCAGCATGAGGAAGTAAATGCCCTGATAGAAAATGTTTCCGATGGCACGGTAGTTGCCTTCTCCGTTGCGGCGGGCTATCAGTATCTGAGAACCGATGGTAAATCCGAATCCGATCATAAAAATAGCCAGATAGTATACGCCTGCTATGGCAGAAGCTCCCAGCTCGATTTCGCCTACGCGTCCGAGAAAGGCTGTATCGGTGATGCCGATCATTTGTTCCATGAGCAGGCTGATCAGAATGGGATAGGCTATCAGCCATATTTCTTTATAGGTATAGCTTGTTGTTGACTTCATGCTTGGCTTGGATGGTGTTAGAAACGGTTCTTGCTTTTGCCGCTGATTTCTTCAATGTCGAGGCGGATAATCTCTGTACGGTGGAATGATTTCTCGGCATATTTCATTCCTTTTATCTTGTCATCGGGGCAGTATTTGCTCAGGAACAGGGAAAGAGCCGACATGCGTTCGGCTTCGTGAAGGCCGTGGTGTGCCGTACAGCGGAGTACGATACTTTCGTAGGCTGTCGTAAATTCTCCGGGGATGACTTTGGTACGTCCTATCACGCAGAACGATACGTTGGGACAGGCGTCAATGCAGGTCAGCTTTCTGCCTATCGGGGCACAGTGTATGTAGATGGAGTTTCCTCTGTCCCATACATAGCTGAGGGGGATTCCATAAGCGCCGTCGCCGTTTTCGGTGCGCATGGAAAGTATTCCGTATTCTCCTTCTTTCAGTATTTCGAACGAACGTGTTTCGTCCAGCAGTCTGTCCTGACGGCGGACTTGAGTATTGTTGAATTCCATAATGTTGATATTTGAGTGGATGTAATAATCTGTTGTACGATAAATAAAATCAAAAAACAGGCGGATTAACATTGCACCGCTACGTGAAGCAATGAATAATCCGTCTGAGTATACGGTAGATCAAACCGCTGATAAAATTTATTGATTGGCTATCTCATAGATCTCGCGGCTTGCCCGACTGTCAAGACGTACATAATTGCCGGCTATCTGACCTTTGTCTTCGTGGAATTTTCTTACCAGCAAGTCGATGTCGGGATGTTCTATACCCAGTTCCTTGAAGGAAACAGGCATACCGATGCTATGCAGGAAAGCCTTGAAACGTGAAATACCTTCCAGTGCAACTGCTTGTAAGTCATCCGATGCCGGCACGTCCCATACACGAGTTGCAAATTGAGCCACCTTCCCCGCATTGTGTTTCGCTGCATAAGTCAGCCATGCCGGGAAAATGACAGCCAGTCCGGCACCGTGGGTTACATTGTAAATGGCACTGATTTCGTGTTCCAGACCGTGTGAGGCCCAGTCTTCTTCACAGCCTACTCCGCAGGTACCGTTGTGTGCTACGGTTCCCGCCCACATGATGTTGGCGCGTGCATCGTAATTCTCCGGTTCTGCCATTACGCGAGGTGCTTCGGTAATGATTGCTTTCAGTACACCTTCACACATGCGGTCGGCTATTTCTACTCCCGGAGTATTGCTGAAGTAACGTTCCATGATGTGTGCCATCATATCGGTGATACCGCTGGCTGTCTGCCAGGCGGGCAGAGTATAAGTAAGTTCCGGATTCATGACGGCAAAAGCCGGACGGAGGATAGCGGGAGTGTGTAGACCCAGTTTTCTCAAGCCGTCGAGTTTGGTAATAACGGCATTGCCGGAGCCTTCACTTCCCGCTGCGGGAATTGTCAGTACCACCCCGATGGGCAGTCCCGCCTGAGGCACGGATTTGCCGATGAAAAAGTCCCAGAAGTCGCCTTCGTAAGGAATACCTATGGCAATAGCCTTTGCTGTATCGATAACAGAACCTCCACCTACCGGCAGTATGAAGTCAACTTGTTCCTTGCGTCCCAGCTCGATGCCTTCGTATACTTTCGGGTCGGTAGGATTAGGCTGTACACCTCCCAGTTCGGCATAAGCGACTTTTGCCTCATCCAGCGAGTGCTTTACCTTGTCCAGCAGTCCGCTTCGTACTACCGAGCCGCCTCCATATACAATCAAAGCCTTTGTGCCGTGATATTTTCTGACCAATGTTCCTGTTTGTGTTTCTGTTGCTCTTCCGAATACAAATTCAGTCGGGCTGTAAAAGGTGAAATTGTTCATAATTGAGCTCCTTTTTCTTTAATTTGATTCTAAGTTAGATAAGAGTATTCCTAATAGTGGAACGTGATACCGCAAAGTTATGGAATTTTTCTTATCTTTGCGCTCTCATTTTCAAAATCACTATGAAATCAGATATCGAAATAGCGCGCAGTATTGAACTGACAAAGATTAAGCAGGTAGCACGTGATTATGATATACCTGTAGAAGAAATCCATAATTATGGACGTTATATCGCAAAAGTTCCAGAAACTTTGATCGATGAGGAAAAAGTAAAGAATAGTAACCTTATTCTGGTGACGGCTATTACACCGACCAAGGCGGGTATCGGAAAAACTACCGTATCAATCGGTCTGGCACTGGGGCTGACTCGTATCGGAAAGAAGGCGATTTGTGCTCTTCGCGAGCCTTCACTGGGCCCTTGCTTTGGTATGAAGGGTGGAGCTGCCGGAGGCGGATATGCTCAGGTATTGCCGATGGATAAGATTAACCTGCATTTTACAGGCGATTTTCATGCGATCACTTCGGCACACAACATGATTGCTGCTTTGCTGGACAACTATATGTATCAGAATCAGGATAACGGTTTTGCACTGAAAGAGGTGTTGTGGAACCGTGTGCTTGATGTGAACGACCGCGGCCTGCGTTATATCATTACCGGACTGGGCGGCAAATCGAACGGTATCACTCGTGAGTCGAGCTTCGATATTACACCGGCTTCGGAAATTATGGCTATTCTCTGTCTGGCAAAGGATGAAGACGATCTGCGTCGCCGTATCGAGAATATTTTGCTGGGCTTCACAATCGACAACAAACCTTTTACCGTAAAAGATCTGGGTGTAGCAGGGGCGATTACTGTATTGCTGAAGGATGCGATTGCTCCGAACTTGGTTCAAACTACGGAACATACGGCTGCTTTCGTACATGGTGGTCCGTTTGCTAACATTGCTCATGGATGTAATTCGGTAATGGCTACCAAACTGGCCATGACTTTCGGTGACTATGTGATTACGGAAGCTGGATTCGGTGCTGATCTGGGTGCTGAAAAATTCTATGATATCAAATGCCGCAAGTCGGGATTGCAGCCTAAACTGACTGTTATCGTAGCAACTGCACAGGGACTGAAAATGCATGGCGGTGTAAGTCTTGACCAGATAAAGGAACCGAATGCAGAGGGACTGGTAAAGGGACTGGCAAATCTCGACAAGCATATCGAGAACCTTCGTTCTTTCGGTCAGACGGTAGTTGTTGCTTTCAACCGTTATGCAAACGATACGGAAGAAGAAATTGATCTGGTTCGTCAGCATTGTGCGGAACTGGGAGTAGGTTTTGCGGTGAACAATGCCTTTGTAGAAGGTGGTGCTGGAGCAGTAGAACTGGCTAACTTGGTAGTAGATACCATCGAAAAACAGCCTTCAGAACCGTTACGTCTGGCATACAATGACGATGATTCTGTAGAAGAAAAGATTTCGAAGGTAGCATGCAACTTGTATGGTGCCAATATGATTACTTATAGTGCAGCAGCCAGAAAGAAACTGAAACGCATTCAAGAGCTTGGTTACGGACATTTCCCTATCTGTATCGCTAAGACACAATATTCATTCTCTACCGATCCGAAACTGTATGGAGTAGTGAAAGATTTTGAATTCCATGTGCGTGATATTGTATTGAATGCTGGAGCTGAGATGCTGGTTATTATTGCCGGTGAAATAATGCGTATGCCGGGACTGCCGAAAGAACCGCAGGCATTGCATATTGATATAGTAAATGGTGAAATAGAAGGCTTGTCTTAAAGACAGTTTTTCTTTTTCTACATCATAAGATACGGAAAGAGGTATCAGAAAAAAACAAATCGTGCAGGCTTTCAGGTCTGCACGATTTGTTTTTTTATAGGGAAATGACTTATTCAAAGTCGCTTTGCTGTTGTTCCACCTCTTTCAGTTTCATCCGGCTTTGTTCCTGTTGTTGCTTGCGCATTTCTTCGTCTGCCTGATTGGCTGAAGACTGGTTCTCTCGTTTTCCGGGGCCGTTCAATAGAAGATTCAGTTCATTCTTGTCGGCAATGAACGGGTGTGCCGTCTTTGCCGTCGGGATGACGAGTTCGGCAGAAACCGGAGTGTGTATTCCGCTGGGTACGACCGATGCTTTTATTTTGATGCTACCTTCCTGAGCTTTGGCACGTACCAGAATCGGAGCCGTTCCCCATTGTACGGCACGGGGGTTGGTAAATGTTTCTTCGCTTGCGACAAGTTCTCCCGGGCCTTCTATCTCAAACTTGATGTGACAGTTGTTCAATCGTTTGATATTTCCGTTGTCATCGGTGATGGCTGCAACGACCGTAATCAGGTCGGAGCCGTCGGCTGTTGTCTGCATACCCTCATTGTCGGCCCATAACTTGATTTGGGAAGGACGTCGGGCGGGCATTACTTTATGAGTAGCTACCACTTTCCCATCTACGAGTCCTTCTGCCAGCAGGTAAGAGTCTGCATGCTTACGTGCTCTGGCCAGCTGCTTGTCGTACATTACGTCCCATACGTCCTTGAACGTAATAACCGGTGAGGGCATGCCTTCGTTTGTTTTCTCTTTCTTATAGACCAACTGTTTCCCGTCCTTGCAGTAAGTTAGACGTACCTCGTCGCAGTTGCTGTATACTGTAACATCTTTCGGTGAGAAAGGTGTCATGGCGTTGGCGATGAATACCATCGGACCGTTTTCTGCTATCAGCTTGTCGTTCGTTTCGGCAGGGCGCTGTGAGCAGAACATATAGTAAGACAATTTAGGCTGACGGAATGCATCCATGATACCTCCGTAGAACGGATCGGGATGATAGCCGCGCTGATGGTCGAAAGAATGCCAGAGGCATCCACCCATGTGCTGCCGTGTATTGCGGTATAAAGCATCGTAGCAGGTATATTTATAATCTGTTTTGGCATATCCCTGAGCTTGAATCAGCATAGGTACTTCCCCCCATGCACGGTTCACCCGGCTTGGAGAATTATGCGAATTCCAGTCGTCTACGTTATCTCCCCATTCGCGGGTGAAATATGAAATCTTAGGATCCATGGTTGCTGTGTTGAAGGCTCCTCCCGCTCCGTTCAACGGATGAGTAAAGTGGATGGGAAAGTATTCATGTCCTTTGGCGGTGACATCACATCCTGCGTAGCAATAAGGGTAAGGATACTCTTCGTGAAGAATATCGACAACGTTTTTGGCAAAATCTTCCGGATACCATGTTTCGTTCAGGATGGGTTCCCACATCCAGACAGAAGGATGGTTTCTGTCGCGTCTTACCATGTTGCGAATATCACTGTAAACTCTTTGTGCAAATACCGGTTCGTTGTTCCAGAATTGCCAGCCCGGCGTATTGACTATCACGAAGAGGCCCAGTTCGTCGCAGGCATCCATAAATGCAGGATCTTGCGGATAGTGGGCGTTACGAATCACCCGGAGTCCTGCATCACGCAGCTTCTTGGCATCTCTCCAGTGGAGACTATTGGAAAGTGCGTTGCCTATTACGGCAAAATCCTGGTGTCTGTTGGCTCCTATCAGCGGATAAGGGTAAGGCTTTCCGTTGAGCCAGAAACCATCTTTTCCCTTGAATTCAATGCTTCGGATGCCGATGCGTCGGCGATACCCGTCGACGGTCTGTCCTGATTTATCCTTGATCAGGACATGAAGCTGATATAAATACGGACTGTCCGGTTCCCATAATTCAGGATTCTCTACCGTAAGGTTGAGAGAGGTTTTACGTGCCTTTCCCTTGCTTACCGAGAAAGATTTATCAGCCTGACATACAAGTCGGTTGTCTTTATCGAACAACTGGTAGGCAACTTTTCCGGAGAACGACTTGTCCGACAGGTTACGGATGTGGGCATCTAATCTTACTTCTGCCGATTTTTCAGAAATCTGTCCGAATGAAACGAAGAGTCCTCCGCCGGCTGTTTCGTTCTCATAATTAGGATCGGTAATAAATACGTTGTTATGTACAATCATCCAGCAATCTCTGTAGATACCTCCACAATACGTAAAGTCGAGTTGGTCTTGTGGTTTTCCGGGAGGGTAGGACGGATCATTGCTGTTGTCTGCCCATACGGCAATCACATTATCTTCTCCATACTTGATGTATTTGGTTACATTGGCAATGACAGGCAGGAATCCGCCGAAGTGCTCGTTGACCAGCGTCCCGTTAATCCATACCTTGGATTTCCCCATGATGGCTTCAAAGTGCAGGAAAAGTTGTTTCCCTTTCCACGAAACCTCCGGTGTAAAATGTTTCCGGTACCATACTTCTCCCTGATAGTTGACGCATCCGCTGGCTTCTGTAGGAACATATTCTATGCCGTCGGGCAGGGAAACAAGATTCCATTCTTTATCATTGAATCCGGGCTGTTCAGCTCCTTTCAGACTTCCTTTGTACATACGCCAGGCAGGATTCATACTATACACCGTTCGTCCCGTATGGGGAAGTTCGAAAAAACCGGCAGTAGAATATTCCGGTTGATAAGCAAAACTTTGCTGTGTGATGCATGTCATCAGGCAGCAAAGAACGAAATAAATGTAGGGGATTGATTTCTTCATGCAGTATGATTTAAGTTGTTACTGATCTCCTTTCTGATAAGGGTTCTTCTTGTGATAGAAATTGATTCGTTCTGTCCATTTCCGGTTTTCCAGAGGAAAGACTTTATGGGTGTTGGCCCAGTCGATCCATTTGGCCTCCAGCTCTTCTACTTTTTCGGGGTATTTTTCTGCAAGATCATTGGTTTCGAATGGATCAGTAGCTAGATTGATCAGTTCCCATTGGCTGTCTCTGTCGGCTTTTACCAATTTCCAGTTGCCATCTATAATGGCGCAGGAACTTTGATGTTCGAAATATAAAGTTCTTGGCTCAAGAGTTTTTCCTTGTGAAGCTGGAAGCAGGCTGGTTCCCGGCAGGTCAGCATGAGCAAACGTCTTGGGGTATGTTACCTTTCCCAAAGCCATGCATGTTGGCATGACATCGATGATATGTGCAGGCTGGTGACAGATTTCCCCTTTCATCTTATTTTTCTTCTTGTCGCCATAGGTAAGGATGAACGGAGTACTGGTACCTCCTTGGAAAACCCACTTCTTATAACTCCGATAAGGCGTATTCGATAGGTCAGACATTAATTGTCCGATGAATCCGCCTTCATCGGTAGCACCATTGTCGCTCAGGAAGAGAAAGACGGTATTTTCGTACATACCTTTCTTCTTGATCTCATCGACCAGCTTGCCGATGCCTTCGTCCATGATTTCAATCATGGCAGCATAGGTGGCCATATCGTTTATCCATTTCTCCTGTTGCTGAGGCGTCAGGTCTTCCCATGCCGGACGTTTGCCGCCAAATTCTTTGTTGAATATCGGAAGTTCCAGACTATCGGGTATCAGTCCGATGCTCTTTTGCTTTTCGAATCGTTGCTTGCGTAAGACATCATATCCTGCTTTATAACGGTCGACGCACTTTTTTACATATTCGGCTGGTGCTTGCAGTGGCAGGTGAGGCGCATAATGGGCTACGTATAAGAACATCGGTTTCCGACTATCGTGCGCATGTACAAAGCTAACGGCCGAGTCGGTGATGGCTTTGGTGTAATAATAGTCATCGGGAAAATCGGTGATTCTTTCCAAATTATTGTAGACCGGATTGGGTTTGTAGTAACTTCCTCCTCCATGCAGGTAGCCATAGTATTTGTCGAAACCTCGTTGTACAGGATAACTTCCGTTAGGAGCATCGTAGCCGCCAGTTGTCGTTACGTGCCATTTTCCGCTCATGTATGTGGAGTATCCGCCGGCTTTCATCACTTCGGCGATGGTCGGATATGCTTTATCTAATTGTCCTCTGTAACCGGGACGGTGTTCGTCCACTTCAGCCATCCAGCCCATTCCCACTTCATGCTGGTATCTGCCTGTCAGCAGAGCAGCCCGGCTTGGACAGCTTCGTCCAGTGTTTTTAAATTGACTGAAGCGTACTCCTTCCTGAGCAAGCTTATCTATATTCGGTGTCTGGATTTCACTTCCGTAACATCCTAAGTCGGAAAAGCCCATGTCATCGCAAAGAATAAGAACAATGTTGGGAGATTGAGGGGACTGGGCGTTGACATATTGACTGACGCCGCATACGGCAATAGGGATGAATAATAGTTTGTTCATTGTAGTATTAGTTTAGCGCGGTGAAGATAAATAGAATAAAATCTAATTCATGCAGGTTTTATTTTTTTCTATGATAATTTAGACTTTTAAATAGCGGCAGGGAATTTCGGCGTCCTATAGGGAATGCCAAAATTCCCTGCCACTGAATCTGTCTTTATTTCTTACAAAGTGCCTTGAAATCACAATAGGCGCATTTGTCTTCTATATCGGTTTGGGTGAAAGAGATATGGGGATTGAAGATTGTTTCCAGTAATTCATTCAGGTGTTTCCGGAACTCTTCTTCGTATTTCGCAAAATCTTCTACAGATTCTTTCGGCTTGCGGGGTTCTCCTATCTGGATAATCGGAGAATAATTTTCCGAAGCAGCCCGATGAATATATAGCAAGGCGGGGGCTACCCGTCGGTCGTCGTTTTTCTCTCTCAATATCTTGCAGACAATAGATGCATAAAGGAAAGTTTGGAAAACATAGTTCGAGCGCTTTTTATCTGGGATAAAGAGCGAAGCGATGTTAGCAGGAATATCAGCATCTCCTCCTGTCTTATAGTCCACAATCCGCAGGGTTCCGTCTTTTGTATCTATACGGTCGATGATACCTCCTATGCGCGACTGGATTGTTCCATTCGGACATTGTATGCTGACCTGCTCGAAAACGGGGCGTTCGGACCCCACGAAGGTGAATGGAGTATGTCCCAAATCGTTCCGGAGAAGCTGCTGGATATACTTCAGGATAACGGCTGAATTGATAAGTTGAATGCCGTTATATTCGGGTTGTTCATCCAGTGGCAGATTGAAGAACAGCTCCTTGAATCCATTGTCTACATAGGTTTGCAGGCGGACTTCATCTTTCAGCAGTGCATTAAGGTCCTCTTCGGTTATCAGTTTTCCGTGTGCTGTAAGGTCTTTGTAGATATGTTCTGCTGCATAATGGAAGATACTACCGAACTTGGCTGAGTCGATGTCGGCGGTAACTTCGTCGGGGGCGCTGAGTTGTGCTACATATTTATAGTAGAATTTCAGCGGGCAGTCGAGGTAACAGTTCAGGGCCGATGGCGAAATGATAGCCTTCGGGTTACTCTGAAGGTCGAATACCTTCTTCATTCGCTCCATGATATCGGGCGTTTTTTCGATGGTTATAGGGGTAGAACCCTGCGGGGACTGCTCAGCTTCCAGTTGCTTACGCTGTATGGGATGTCCCCATTCTATCAGGAACTGGAGCATGAAGCGTGATAGCTCTCCGCGGTTGATACCGTCGGTAGCGGTATTGTATACCAGCGTTACCTTCTCGGCTCGTTGCAGCAAACGATAGAAATAATAAGCATAAACGGCTATTTTATGGTCGATGGTCGTCATGCCAAAAGCCTTTCGTAAGTTGTAAGGGATGAAAGAGGAATCACCTCCTGCTTTAGGCAACTGCCCTTCGTTGACGGAAAGCAGGATGAGATGACGGAAGTCGAGGTTACGTGTTTCCAGTACACCCATGACTTGCATACCGATAGCTGGCTCTCCGTGAAAAGGAATGCTCGATGAAGACATGACACGGGTGAGCAAGCGCTGGAAGGTACCTGCCTGTACATTCAGTTCCTTGCTCTCAATCAGTGTGTGGAAGCGGTTGACCAATGTATAGGTTTTGAATAATGATTCACGGTACAGTTGGTCGAATGCATCGGAATGTGAGGCTGCCTGTTGCTGGTAAATTACGGCTACTTCCTTCAAAGCTTCCGACAGCATGCAGCATAGGTCGAGGTTGTTTCTACGCGGAGTAAACAACAGTTCCAGTACTTCGTCTTGTTTCAGCTCCGAAGGGAGCGGGTAGAAACGGTTGTCGCGGGTGAGAATTTGTTCCAGTTTCTCGGCTTCGGGTGACAACTGGCGGGTATACGGATGCTTCAGTACACTGATAACTTCCGCAAACAAATAGCGTCCGTTGTTTGGATTATAACCCGAAGTATGAAGTTCCAACAAGGCATTGACGAAACTGTATGCGGGAGTCTGCGAAAGCGGAAAGCCCATTGTGATATTGATATGCTTCACATTGTCCGGCAAAGAATGCAGCACGGGCTGAAGCAGTGCTTCGTTGCATAGTACAACGGCCGTTTCTTTCTCCTCTGGGGTAAGGTTTTCTCGAATCCATTGGGGCAAGTATCGTACTTGTCCGTTCTCGGTCGGCGATTCAATGAAGGTTATATCTTTAGGCTGGCTCAGGTTGTTGAAGCAGGAAACTGGCAGTTCCGACGGGAAATCCCGCAGGTTGCGGCGGATAAATTCTCCGGCTTCGTGAGGTATCTTGTTGAGGTAAAATGTATCGTAATCCCAGTAAAACAGAGCCTTTCCGGCTTCATTCAGTTTTTTGAACAGAGTATGTTCTACCTTATTCAGTACATTAAATCCTACAAATATATATTTGTTGTAGGGGAGAGTTTCCACATCCAGTTGTTCTATTACCTGTCGGTACAGCATTCCTTCGTATGCAACCGACTGGCTTTCCAGCAGTGTCTTGTATTCCGTATAGATGTCGCCCAGCACATCCCATAGAGAGATGAAACGTTGCTTCAGTTCTGTTACCTGGTCGATGGAGAAATTGTGGAAGAACTGACTCAGCGCTTCCTTTTGTCCTTCCTCCAGAAAATCGTAGTTATCCATCAGTTCATTCAAGTCTTTCAGGTTGCTGAAGAGCGCTTTTGTATCGGCCATGTTCTTGTCTGCGTCGTCGAAATCAGCGATAAGCATCTCTCCCCAGAAGTAGAAATCATCGAGTGTTTCTTTGCTTCCGGTGGCCTTCTGAAAAACTTTGTAAAGGTCGCAGACCAGTTTTATCGGGTCGGCAATAGTTAAGTCGGACGACTGACGGAACAATTCGCTGATGCTGACGTAGGTGGGCGACCAGATAGGACGGTCGCTTTCCTGAGCCAGATATTCATTGAAGAACAGGCTTGCACGCTTGTTCGGGAATACGATTGCTACTTTTGTGAAGTCGCCTTCGGTCTTTTTATATAAATCGTGTGCTACTTGTTTCAAAAATGTTTCCATATATCCAGATGGCTTTTATCGTTTATTTAACCTCTTCCAGTTCGTTGGCGAATACATACCACAAATATCCGCTTATCTGTTCATATCCCATAGCGGACAAAAGATTCATATATTCGCGGACTTGCTGGCGGTAACCGTCTTTGGGCTTGCCAAACTTGAAGTCTACTACCACTACTTGTCCGTCTTTCATCATGACGCGGTCCGGACGACGGGTTTGCATGACGCCCTCTTCATCGGTATAGATAATGCTGCATTCATTGTACAGTTCCCATTCTCCACTATACCAGTCTTTCACTTTCGGATTGCCCAGTGCCCATTGAGCCAGCTTCTGAATTTGTTTTTCCTGTTCGGACGACTCCAGTATTCCTTCGAAACGCAGTCGTTCGATAGCTTGGGGCAAATCTCCTTCCTGCCGGATGGAGGCGAAAAGATTATGCAAAAGTTGTCCCTGACGGATGTAACGTCCCGTTTCGTCATCATCTTCCTCTCCTCGGATAAAGTCGGCAGAGCGGTTGGACTGTTTGAATTCTATTTCCGTTTCTATCGATTCGATATGTATCGGAATATTTTCAGGCTGTACGGCAAGCGGGTTTTCCTTTGTTTTTTTCTTTGTTTCCTCCGACAAGCAGAGTTCTCCGTATTCATATATATCGGTAGCGTCTTCATCGGTACCTTCCTGAGCCTCGATGTCACGGCTGGAAGTAGCGTTCATCGTTAACTTAATGTGCGGCAACGCTTCCAGAAGCAGTTCGGAAACGGTTCCTTTCTGCTTGGCCTTTCCCCATACAATGAGGTTTTTGCAGGCACGGGTAAAGGCAACATACAGCAGATTCAGATTGTCTACCCAAAGTTGAAGACGCTCTTCCAGGTAACTGTCGCGGTAGACCGACTCGGCCATTGCTCCCGAATAGTTGACCGGAACAATATCCAGTTCGTTGAAGGGTGGGAGGTCTGTATTCTTTCCCGTACCTGCTACCGAACACCAAATCAGGTGACTGTTTGTTTCGTTCTCCATTTTCCAGTCGCAGAAAGGTATCAGAACCGTATGATACTCCAGCCCTTTCGATTTATGGATAGACAGAATCCGGATACCTTCTATCTCTCCGGAAGGGATAGTCTTTTCGTGAAGTCGCTCGTCCCAGAACGAGATAAAGGCCGTCAGTTCCGATGAGTTATTTTGCATATACTCTGTCACTGCATCGTAGAAAGCGCAGATATAAGCATCTTGTTTCTCGATACGTTGCATATCGAACAGAACAAATAGTTTCTCCAGCAGCTCGTACAAGGGCATTAATCTCAATTCTTCCTGCTGAAGGACAAAGCCTGCCGGAAGATAATGCTCTATTTGATTCAGTAAAACTGTATTTAAGTCGATATTCTGTTGCAGTACTTCACGTTGATAGGCTACGGCAAGCCTTGCCTGAGCAATGCGGTCGTCGGGCGAAGTAAGGTAACGCAAGCCATCTATCATCATGCAGATGGCAAGCGAAGCGTCCAGACGGAAAGCCTCGTCCGATACAATCCGGTAAGGCGTATGCTTGTCGAAATAGTCGGCAATGGCAGGAATGGTTTTGTTTTTACGAACCAAAATAGCAATATCGTTTGTGCGTACTCCCTGAGTTATCAGAGAATCTACTTCGGATGCCAGTTCCTCCAGCATGGTGTCGGCATACGGATGCTCTTTTTCGTCGGTGAGGAAGGATAGTTTTACGTAGCCCTTTTCTTCCTTTTTTGCAGTTTGCTGACACACGTCGCTGTAGGCATGCTGGAGCTGGATGCAAGGCTCTTCCATTTCTTCTTCGTACCGCTTGTTCAGCACTTCGCAAGCTGCTGTAAATATTTCGTTGTTGAAGTGAATGATACGTGCTTCACTTCGCCAGTTGGTTCCGAGCGTACATTCACGTACGCGCAAGGTCTTATCCTCGTTCAGTCCCGCAAGAATTTTCCAGTCGCCGTTTCTCCAGCGGTAGATGCTCTGCTTGATATCGCCTACGATGAGGCTGCCTTCCTTCTGGGCAAGGCTTTCTTCGAGCAACAAATGGAAGTTTTCCCACTGCATGCGTGAGGTGTCCTGAAATTCGTCAATCATAACCGTATCAATGGTTGTGCCGATCTTTTCGTATACAAACGAAGCATCTCCTTCGCGAATCAGTCCGTGAAGCAGGGCATTGGTGTCCGAAAGCAGGAAACGGTTGTGCATCTGATTTTGCAAACGTACTTCTTCGTCGATGTTGGCAAGCAGACGAAGGTTGTTCAGATAGCGCAGAGAAAGGTCACAGGAATTTACCAGCATATTATTCTTGGGGCGGAAATCTTCTGCTGTTTTCAGCAGGGGAATCAGCTCACTGGCTGCCAGCGAACGGATTGTATCACGGTAAACAGAAGTTCTTGTAGTCCAGTTGTCTTCACTTTCCAGACATTTCTCTACGGTTGCGTTGCGCACTTCGCTTCCTAAAGAGCCGTTGCCTATCTTATTGAAATAGCTTCCGATGCCTCGGGCACCGTTCTTCAGGTCGGTAGGTGTCAGTCCGTTTACATCCAGTACGCCGAGGAACTGCTCGTTGAATCCTTTCATTTCTTCCAGTGCCTCTGTACGGATATCTTGTAATTGCTTACGGTATGTCGGGATAAAAGAAGGGTCGGCCAGCTTTTTCCTCAGTCCGGCACCTTTTTCCACGTAACCTTCATCGAAAATGTTTCGCCCGAATCCTTTGATTTCGTTCGATACATTCCATCGTTTATCATCGGCAATACGTTCTTCTATGTATTCCAATAACCAGTAAAGTACTGGCGAGCGTCGGTCCAACTTCTCAATCATGGCATCTACCGCGTCGGAAAGTACGTCCGCATTGTTCAGTTCGATGGACATATTGGCACCCAGCTCCAGTTCGCGGGCGAGGTTACGCATGACCGACTGAAAGAATGAGTCGATGGTTTCTATCCGGAATCGGCTATAGTCGTGGATGATGTTTGTCAGAGCTTCACGTGCTGCACGGCGTATCTCGGCTTCGCTTTTTGACGTCGCTTTCAACAACTCTGCCAGATAACTGTCCGAACTTTTCAGTCCGCAGGCAAGTCCGAAGAGCTGTTCCAGAATACGTTTCTTCATCTCGGCCGTAGCTTTGTTGGTAAATGTTACGGCAAGAATACGCCGGTACGCATGCGTGTCTTCAATAAGTTGTTTGATATATTGTACGGCAAGGGTGAATGTTTTTCCTGAACCTGCCGAAGCTTTGTAGACAAGTAATTGTGGATAGTCTGTCATTTTTTTACATTGTTTCCTGTTCGTAGAAACAAAGATAGGAAAAAGAAATAACAGATGGAGAAAAGAGCAAGTGAAAGTAAAAAAAAACGTGCCGACGTTTTAAGTAAAATCCGGGCGGATTTAAAGGAAAACGTCGGCACGTTTGAATGATTATTCCTTGATGTCCTGATACAGGAAACGTTTGATGCTTTTCTTAGCCGTCTTTTCAAACTCTTCGGGGTAGAGCTTGATGCGGGTGATTTCATCCCAGCGGCTGTGGCAGATAAGCGGAGCAGCTTCCGTCATACCATAAGCAATGGTGTACGGAAAGTTGATTTTTCGTAAGAAGGCTTCCACTTCCGGATTGAAGGGTGCGCCGCCAATTACAATCTCAATAAAGTTTCCTCCGAATACTTCCATTGCATGGATGCGTATTTGTTCCTTTATCTTGTCGCTGATGATAGGCAGGTTCAGTAACAGCTTACCCAGCTTGTTGTCTACTTTCGGCAGAATGTTTTTCTTGAAAATCTTCTCGACGATAAGCGGAACGCAGGCAATGACACGCGGACGGATTTCGGCAAACGACTCAGCGATGATTTTGGGTGAAGGCATGCGTGTAAGGAACCACAGATGTGCTCCTACGGTAACGCCATACAGAAAATCGAAAACCAGACCGAAAATATGTCCCAACGGTAACATTGATACAACATTGTCGCCGGGATGCAGATTGACTTTTTTATGGATATGTTCGATGTTTGATATAATACTGCGATAAGGAAGCATTACTCCTTTGGAATATCCTGTCGTGCCCGAAGTATAATTGATGACGGCCAGTTCTTCAGCCCCTTCGCGGCGGTACGAAACATTTTCCGCACGGAAACGGCACGGATAGCGCTTGCCGAACTCTTCATTCAAGTGCTCACGCGCATAAGTCAGTTGTTCCGAACGTGAAACTACCAGATCAAAATTCTTCAGTTCGATGATACCTTCCAGATGAGGCATAGCAGCTTCATTGAAGTTCTCCCATACCTGATCGCCCACAAACAGCATGCGGGCTTCTGAATGATTTACTATATTATGTACGTTATCTGCTTTAAATTCGTGAAGGATGGGTACAGCCACTGCTCCGTAGGTAATGACACCGAGAAAGGTTGCAGTCCAGTTGGCACTGTTTCTGCCGCAAAGTGCTATTTTATCTCCTCTCTTTATGCCTGCATGTTCCAGCAGAATATGCATTTTTTCTATTTTGCGTGCCACATCTTTGTATTGTAGAGTGGCTCCCTTGTAGTCTGTCATTGCATCCAGATTCCAGTTTTTACGGATGCTTTCTTCTATAAGTTGTATTAAACTGTTTGTTGTTTCCATTGTTTCATTGCACACTAATCGTGTTAATGTGCGCAAAAGTAATAAAAGTTGCCCGAACAACTGGTATAATCGCGGAATTATTTTCCCCGCCGGGAACGATAATAGGCGATAATTACTAACTTTGCGGATAAAAACACCATTAATATATTAAGTATGTTGATTTATAATACAACTTTTCATGTAGAGATAAACGATGCGAGAAACTTCGTTATTTGGTTGAATGAATATTATATTCCCGAGGTAGAGAAGTCGGGCGAACTGCGTAATCCCCGTATCTTGCGAATATTGAGTCATAAGGAACAAGACAGCGAATGCTTTTCCTTGCAGTGGGAAGTGGAAGACAGTGCTGCCCTTCATCACTGGCATACCAAGCAAGGAGCGCATCTGAACGAAGAAATGATGAAAGTGTTCAAGGATAAAATTGTTGGTTTCCCTACATTGATGGAGGTAATCAGGTGATACAACCCGTAAAGGAAAAGATTATTCTGGGCATAGATCCCGGTACAAACATCATGGGATATGGGGTATTGAAAGTAACGGGAGTAAAGCCACAGGTGATGACGCTGGGAGTAATCGACCTGAGAAAATGCAGTGACCCCTACCTGAAGCTGAAGCATATTTACGAGCGGGTGCAAGGTATCATCAGTTCTTATCTGCCCGACGAACTGGCCATCGAGGCTCCTTTCTTTGGGAAAAACGTTCAGTCGATGCTGAAGCTGGGACGAGCACAGGGTGTTGCCATTGTAGCAGCCTTGTGCAGAGATATTCCCGTTACGGAGTATGCTCCACTGAAGATAAAGATGGCGATAACCGGAAACGGTCAGGCCAGCAAGGAACAGGTTGCAGATATGTTGAAACGCATGCTGCATATTCCCGATTCGGAGATGGGACCTTTTATGGATGCTACCGATGCGTTGGGAGCTGCGTATTGTCATTACCTGCAAATGGGGCGGCCGTCTATGCCAAAAGCTTATTCCAGTTGGAAAGACTATATACAGAAAAACCCCGATAAAGTGAAAAAATAAAAGAACAATGAATGTAAAACACCTTATAGCTATGTTGACCATTGCAACGACAGTTGGCTGCAATCCTATCCAACGAAGTTCATACGATTCCTTCGACGACTACCCCGTATACGAGGGAAAATGGGAGGAAATGGTATATTCATCGGCCGAAACCCGCTTTTCTCTGTGGGCTCCTACGGCTCAGGAAGTACGTGTCCTGTTATATGAACAGGGACAAGGAGGGGCAGCTTACCGGATGATCGGCATGCAACAGGCGTCCGACGGAATGTGGCAGGCTGTGGTGAGCGGCGACTTGAAAGGACGCTTCTATACATTCAATGTAAAGATAGACGATGTGTGGCAGGGAGATACTCCCGGTCTCATGGCGAAGGCTGTAGGTGTGAACGGCGACCGTGCTGCCATTGTCGACATGAAAGAAACCAATCCACAAGGATGGGAAAAGGATACCCGTCCGCCTCTGAAGAGTTTCTCCGATATCATTATTTATGAAATGCACCATCGTGACTTTTCTATCGATACGATATCGGGTATCAAGAATCGTGGAAAGTTTCTGGCTCTGACAGAAGACAGTACACATACTTATCTGGGAGAGAAAACTGGTATCGACCATCTGAAAGAACTGGGGATAACGCATGTGCACTTGTTGCCTTCGTTCGATTTCTCGTCGGTCGATGAGACCAAGCTCAACAAGCCGCAGTATAACTGGGGATATGATCCGAAGAATTATAATGTTCCCGAAGGTTCGTATTCCACCGACCCGTATAAACCCGATGTGCGCATCCGCGAGTTTAAACAGATGGTAATGGCGTTGCATCGGGCGGGCATCCGGGTGATTATGGATGTCGTGTATAATCATACGGCACTGACGAGGGGAAGTAATTTTGAACGTACTGTACCCGGATATTTTTACCGCCACGAAGACGACGGAAAGTTTGCCGATGCTTCCGGATGCGGCAACGAAACGGCAAGCGAACGTGCTATGATGCGTAAGTTTATGATTGAGTCGGTATGCTACTGGGCGCAGGAATATCATGTTGACGGCTTCCGCTTCGACCTGATGGGGATACACGATATTGTTACCATGAAGGAAATCCGTAAGGCACTCGATGCGATAGATCCTACCATATTTATATATGGAGAAGGATGGGCATCGAAGTCTCCAAAGTTGCCTGAAGCCGAACTTGCCATGAAAAACAATATCTATCAGATGCCCGGTATTGCAGCTTTCAGCGATGAGTTCCGCGACAGTCTGCGCGGCCCGTTCGGAAATGACGACAAGGGTGCCTTCATAATCGGACGTCCGGGACATGAAATAGGAGTGAAGTTCGGTATTGTAGGAGGAATCGCTCATCCGCAGATTAATAACGATTCGGTACGCCGTGTACCCAAGATATGGGCAAATACTCCTTCTCAGTTCATCAGTTATGTAAGTTGCCACGACGATTTGTGCCTGACCGACCGGTTGAAGGTGACACTTCCCGGAGCTTCTATACCGGAACTGAAGGCGTTACAGAAACTGGCGGAAACGGCTGTGTTCACTTCACAGGGCGTTCCTTTCATTTTTGCTGGCGACGAACTGTTGCGCGACAAAAAAGGAGTTGCCAATTCCTATAATCAGCCGGACAAAATCAATGCAATCGACTGGCGGAACAAGACGACGTACCGTGAAGTGTTCGATTATGTCAGAGGATTGATCAGTATGCGTAAGGCACATCCGGCTTTCCGTATGGGAAGTCCTGAGCTGATTCGCAAGCATCTTGAGTTTATTTATGTACCGGCTACCAATGTCGTGGCTTTCCGTATCAAGGGAAGTCCCTGCGGAGATAAGTGGCTGAATACAATAGTAGTGCTGAATGCACGTACAGAACCGATAAAGGTTAACATTCCCGAAGGTAAATATTGGATAGCATGCCGAGACGGAAAGATTGATCTGGTGCTGGGACTGGGAATCATTGCCGGAAACCAGATTACGGTCAGCCCGCGGTCGGCCATGATTATCCATCAGTAATATACAACAATGCAAAATATCATTACAATTAAAGACGGGGTGACCAGACACCCTCTGTATCGGTTGAAAGAACCGATCAACCTGCAAATAGCCAAGGGAGAACATGTGGCTATCGTAGGAGCGAACGGGGCCGGCAAAAGTTTGCTGGTCGATACCATAATCGGACGTTATCCGCTCTTGATGAACGAAGTGGAGTATGATTTTTCTCCTTCCGACTCGAATCTGGTATGCGACAATATCAAGTACATTACTTTCCGCGATTCGTATGGCGATGCCGACGGGACATATTATTACCAACAGCGCTGGAATTCGCAGGATTTGGACGAAACTCCCGTGGTGCGCGACCTGTTGCCTGCATGTAAGAATGAAGAACTGCGGAAGGTGCTTTACGATCTGTTTGGCGTAGAAGCCATGCTCGACAAGCACATCATCCTTTTGTCCAGCGGGGAGCTGCGCAAGTTCCAGCTTACCAAAACGCTGCTGACCAATCCGCGTGTGCTGATTATGGATAATCCGTTTATCGGGCTTGATGCCAAGACACGCGACCTGCTGCATACTTTGTTGCGTAAACTGACGGAAGTAACGCCTTTGCAGGTCATACTGGTCTTGTCGAAAACAGACGACATCCCGACGTTTATTACCCATGTTATTCCTGTAGCCGACCGCACTTGCGGAAAGAAGATGACGCTTCAGGAGTATTTGTCCGTACGCGAAACGGTGCCTGCCCATGTACTGCCCGAAGAAAAATATCAGCGTATCCTCGATTTACCTTATTCCGATAACTTGTATCACGCCGAACACATTGTCGATTTGAACAAAGTAAGCATCCGTTACGGAGAACGTACCATCTTGAAAGATCTCGACTGGACGGTACTTTGCGGCGAAAAATGGGCACTGAGTGGCGATAACGGTGCCGGAAAGTCGACATTGCTCAGTCTGGTCTGCGCAGACAATCCGCAGAGTTATGCCTGCGATATATCCCTGTTCGGGCGCAAACGAGGCAGCGGAGAAAGTATCTGGGAGATAAAGAAACACATCGGATACGTAAGTCCGGAAATGCACCGTGCCTATCTGAAGAACCTGCCTGCCATTGATATTGTAGCAAGCGGGTTGCATGACTCCATCGGGCTGTATAAGAAAACGCGTGAAGAAGACCGTGCCGTATGCGAATGGTGGATGGATATCTTTGGCGTAAAGGAATTGAAAGACCGGAATTTCCTGCAACTTTCCAGCGGCGAACAACGCATGGTACTGCTTGCAAGAGCCTTTGTGAAGGATCCCGAACTGCTCATTCTGGACGAGCCGCTGCACGGACTGGACATGCACAACCGCCGTATGGTGAAGGATGTCATCGAAGCCTTCTGCAAGCGTAAGGACAAAACCTTGATCATGGTCACACACTATAAGGAAGAGCTTCCAGCATGTATTGACCATAGCTTGTATCTGGTGCGAAATCATTAATGGTCATGGCCTCATACGCCCTTCTCTCTCGGTCAAACGACAGAGTCGTCGGGGAGGGCGTATGCAGTGGCCTGCCCGACTTTGTCTGCATCTGTTCCACGATGCCTGCCCGCCCTTTAAAATTTTCCGAAGACGTTCCCCTTGTCTTTTGTACAAATTCTTTTCTTGTTTTGTACAAACTTTATTGTTTTTTGTACAAAAACATCAGAAAACCTGCCCGCCTTTTTTCGTCAGCACGCTGTTGTTTCTTTTACTTTCTCTTGACAAACTGGTACGAATAAACCGATAGCTGGATATACCTCTGTACATCGTTTGTCAGCTTTGTAAAAGCAAATGAAGGTAAAATCTGCTGAAAAATGTTTTTGGCTTTTCGTTTCTTTTCCTATATTTGTTTAATTTTTGATAGAGGGTGCATAAACCCTTTGTATGCAACTAATATATGAAAACTATGAATATCAAGATTCGACTGATCATTATGAACTTCCTGCAGTTTGCTGTATGGGGAGCTTATCTTACGTCTATGGGTACTTATCTGACCAAAATTGGTCTGGGTAGCCATATTGGAATATTTTATGCCATGCAGGGTATCGTTTCGCTGTTTATGCCGGCCATACTGGGTATCATTGCCGACCGCTGGGTCCCGGCGCAGCGTCTGCTGGGGTTGAGCCATCTGCTTGCCGCCCTGTTTATGGTAGGAGCGGGATATTACGGAATGACGGCAGGCGATGCTGTTTCGTTTCCGGTACTGTTTGCGTTTTATTCCATGAGTGTTGCATTTTATATGCCTACGCTTGCGCTGTCAAACTCTGTGGCATATACAGCGCTCGACAAGGCAGGACTGGATACCATCAAGGCATTTCCTCCGATTCGTACATGTGGAACAATCGGATTTATCTGTTCCATGTGGCTGGTCGACTTGTTTAAATTTCAGGATAACTACATGCAGTTCTTTACATGTGCTGCTTGGGGTGTTATTCTGGCAATATATGCCAATACCTTGCCTCAGTGTCCGGTCAGCCGTGGCGGAGACGGACAGCGGAAATCGCTGGTTGAGGCTTTGGGACTGAAGGCTTTCTTGCTGTTCCGTGAGCGTAAGATGGCTATTTTCTTTATTTTTTCGATGCTGCTGGGCGTTTCTTTGCAGATAACCAACGGCTTTGCCAATCCGTTTATCACCAGTTTCGGTTCGATACCTGAATATGCCGATACTTTTGGCGTGCAGCATGCCAATCTGCTGATTTCGCTTTCTCAGATAAGCGAAACGTGCTGTATCTTGCTGATTCCTTTCTTCCTGGGACGTTTCGGCATTAAAAAGGTTATGCTGATTGCCATGATTGCATGGGTATTGCGCTTCGGACTCTTCGGACTTGGCAATCCGGGATCGGGAGTATGGATGTTTATTCTTTCCATGATTGTATATGGTGTGGCATTCGACTTCTTCAATGTTTCGGGTTCGCTGTATGTTGATAAGGAAACGGACATAACCGTACGTTCCAGCGCGCAGGGATTGTTTATCATAATGACTAACGGACTGGGAGCTACAATTGGTACTTTGAGTGCTCAGTGGGTGGTCAATCAGTTTGTCGACTTCGGCAGTACCGAGCCACAAGTTGCCGGATGGAGCCATGCGTGGTTTATCTTTGCAGCCTATGCGCTGGTAGTGGCTATTATGTTCAGCATTGTTTTTAAATATAAACATGAAGTTCCTGAAAAATGAATGAGATAGAAATAAAAGTTTTGGATATGTCTGCGGTACTCAAGCCTTCGGACTCCTTTGCACTGGTGCTCGAAGAACTTGGCGGACACTTCCGCAAGCTGGCTCTGATTATAGGGAAGCAGGAAGCGCAGGCTATCAAGATGGGGCAGATGTCGTACACTCCTCCGCGTCCGTTTACGCACGATTTGATGCTGGCTGTAATGAAGGAAGGCGGACTGACGCCGGTCAAAGGGCTGATTTATGAGGTGAAAGACGGTATCTATAGCTCGTACTTGTATGTGCAACGCGAAGACGGAACGGAATTTCAGGTGGATGCCCGGACTACGGATGTCATATCTCTGGCACTCCGAAAGAAGTTTCCGCTGTATGTCTATGAAGATATTCTGGAAAAAGAGCAGTTGCGCAATATTTCTCCCGACGGCTCAACATATACGGTTTCGGTCAATACCATCGATTTGGAATCGCTGAAAAAGGCGATGGCAGAGGCGGTAGAGCAAGAGGACTATGAACGTGCATCGCAATTGCGCGATGAAATCAGAAAACGTGAGGGCAAAGGAAAGAATACAAATCAACCATAATAATAGAAAGATATGCATGTTTTTTATACTCCGGACATCGCTGTAAATCCGGAACTTCCTGAAGAGGAAGCCGGACATTGCCTGCGTGTATTGCGCCTGACGGTAGGCGACGAGGTGATGCTGACCGATGGTAAGGGATATTTCTACCGGGCTGTTATCAGTGCGGCAACCGGCAAACGCTGTCAGGTGAAAGTGACGGAAACCATTCCTCAGGAACCTTTCTGGAAGGGGCATCTTCATCTGGCTATGGCGCCTACGAAGAATATGGATCGTATAGAGTGGTTCGTGGAGAAAGCTACCGAAATCGGATTTGACGAGCTTAGTTTCTTGAACTGCCGGTACTCGGAACGCAAGGTCATAAAAACTGAACGTATAGAGAAAATTGTAGTTTCGGCAGTAAAGCAGTCGCTCAAGGCACGGAAACCGATTGTCAACGAAATGGAAGATTTCGGGCGTTTCATGCAGCGGGAATTCAGCGGGCAGAAGTTTATCGCTCACTGTTACGAGGGAGAAAAGCCCTTGCTGAAGGATGTGCTGAAGCCGGGTGAGGATGCTGTCGTGCTGATTGGTCCCGAAGGAGATTTCAGCCGTGAGGAAGTAGAAAAGGCAGAATCGCTGGGATTCCAGCCCGTCAGTCTGGGTAAATCGCGCCTGCGGACGGAAACGGCGGCACTGGTGGCGGTACATACTATGAATTTGTTTAATAGTTAACATACGAAGATTATGAATCGGAACGTATTAATTGGCTGCCTGCTGGCGACGGTTATGCTGCTGGCATCGTGCAGCAAGAAAAATGTTTATGAAAATGTTCTTCCGAAGGATGCAGCAGTAGTGGTGTCGGTCGACCTGGTGTCGATGGCCGATAAAAGCGGACTGAGTAGTGATAAAGAAGCACCGGTGGTTGCACGGTTGAGCAATGCCTTGAAAAGCGGGGCAGAAGGTGCCGGTGAACTTATAGACAAGGTGACAAAGGATCCTTCGGAAAGCGGACTTGACCTGACGGAAAAGGTATATTATTTTGTCGGGTCGGGCGGTGTGTCTACAGGACTGGTCATGCGTGTGTCGGATGATGGAAAACTGGAAGACTTGCTGAAAGCTTTGCACGACCAGCAGGTATGCGAAAAGCCTGTGGAAGCTGACGGTTGTATGTGGACGGCAATGGGTAATGTACTGGTTGCATATACGGATGATGCCTTCCTTGCTATGCTCGACCTGAAGGGAGGACAGGCAAAAGATATGCTTCATTCGGCTTCGATGTTGCTCCGTCAAACTGAAAAAGACGGTTTTGCTGCGACTTCCGACTTTCAGCATATGAAGGAAACGAAGGGGGATATTGTACTGTTGACTTCCCTCGACTGGATTCCAAGCGAGTATGTCGCTCCTCTTACAATGGGAACTTCTGCCAGCATGAATTTGAAGGATGTAAAATACCTTTCGGCTGTGAACTTTGAAAAAGGGAAGGTTGTAATGGATGTGAAGGACATGACGACGGATAAGCTGGTGAATGCGATGACGGAAAAACAGTTGCAGGCTACCAATCCGGTGAAAGGAACTTATCTGGATGCTTTCCCTGCCAATACATTCTTCTGGATGACCGGGAATATGGATGGTGGAAAAATATACGATTTGTTGTGTGAAAATGCAACGGTCCGCCAGCAGTTCGAGAGCTCCATCATGCCGATTGATTTCAAGGCTATTTTCAGTTCCATCAAAGGTGATATGGCTGTTGCTCTGACGAATCCTTTGCAGAACGGGTTCATCGCCTATGCTGATGTGACAAACAGTGAGTTCTTGCAGACATTCGAGGACTTGAAGCCGCTTTTGGCTATGACCAACGGACAAATGCAGCTGTTGAACCGTGGTGTCAACGATTATGAATTCCGTATGCAGGACGGTCAGATGCTGGGAATGCGTCCGGGTGTTGTAAGTTTCTGGTTCGGCGTGAGAAACAATCGCCTGTATTTTACCAATGATGCCAATCTGGTGGATGCACGGGTTTCGGGCTTGTCACTGAGAGATTGTGCGTGGGGCAAGAAAGTGGCTGGTAAGAGATGTTTTGTCGGAATGAATTTCGCATCGGTTACAGCTCAGGCAAAGCAGTTGCTTGGCAGCAATAATCAGTATGCTTCGGCTGTCGGTGCATTGGGTTGTCTGGATTATATGACAATAGAGTCGGCCGACTGTAAGTCTGCTCATCTGGAGCTTGTAACAACCGATAAGGATAAAAATATCCTTCAGTCCTTGCTGGAGGCTTTTAATTAAAGAAGAATGGAAACAATAGAATTACAACAAACTCTGCCGGAAGTGTTTTCCGGCAGAGATAGCATTATCTCTGATGTGTGGCATCGTCAGGTCGCATTTCAGCGGGGGAAGACTTATCTGGTGGAAGCCGTTTCGGGTACGGGTAAGTCTTCCCTCTGTAGTTTTATCTACGGGTATCGAAAGGATTATCAGGGTATCATTTGCTTTGACGGGGAGAATGTGAAAAACTATCCGGTCAGTCGTTGGGTGGAAATCAGAAAGCGCTCGCTGAGTATGTTGTTTCAGGAGTTGCGCCTTTTCCCGGAACTTACCGCATGGGAGAATATACAGTTGAAAAATTCTCTGACGGGGCATTGTAAGCGTAATCAGGTGGAGGAGTGGTTCTCGCGCCTGGGCATAGCCGACAAATGGAACCAGCGGATTGGAAAAATGTCTTTCGGGCAGCAGCAGCGAGTTGCCTTTGTCCGCGCATTGTGTCAGCCTTTCGATTTTATTTTTCTGGACGAGCCTGTCAGCCATTTGGATGACGGAAACGGAAAGGTGATGGCTGAGATTTTGCAGGAAGAAGCTGGCAAGCAGGGAGCAGGTATAATCGTTACATCTATCGGAAAGCATCTTCCGCTGAACTACGACAGGGTACTTTCTTTATAAACATGGAGTTATGGTTTGGAAATTATTAAGACAACATATCAGCGTGTCGCAACTGGCTGGATTTTTCCTTGCCAATTTGTGTGGCATGATTATCGTTTTGCTGGGTATACAGTTCTATCGGGATGTATTGCCCGTGTTTACTCAGGGAGATAGCTTTATTAAAAAAGATTTTGTAATCCTTAGTAAGAAGGTTAGTACGCTGGGAGCTATTGTGGGTAAGAGCAGTACTTTCTCGGCAGGTGATATCGCAGAAATAGAGGAACAGCCGTTTACCAAGAACGTAGGACGTTTTCTTCCGTCGCAATTCAAGGTTTCTGCCGGTATGGGAATGCAGGGAATACGCATGTCTACCGATATGTTTTTCGAGTCTGTGCCCGATGAGTTTGTTGATGTGAAATTGGATAAATGGAAGTTTGATCCGTCGTCGGATGTGGTGCCTATCATTATTCCGCGTAATTACCTGAACTTGTATAATTTCGGCTTTGCGCAGAGCCGGAATCTTCCTCAGCTTTCGGAGGGTGTCATGGGAATGGTGAACTTGGATATCCGTATTATGGGTAACGGTCAGGTAAAGCAGTTGAAGGGAAATATCGTGGGTTTTTCCAATCGGTTGAATACAATTCTGGTACCGGAAACGTTTATTAACTGGGCAAATGCAGCCTATGGAACCGGGGAGAAGGTTGAGCCTTCACGCCTGATTGTGGAGGTGAATAATCCGACGGATGAACGGATTGCCAAATTCTTCCAGCAAAAGGGATATGAAACTGAAGGAAACAGCCTTGATGCCGGTAAGGCAAGTTGGTTTCTGAAGGTGGTGATTGGCATAGTATTGTCGGTAGGACTGCTTATCAGTGTACTTTCGTTCTACATATTGATATTGAGTATCTATCTGTTGTTGCAGAAAAATTCTACAAAGCTGGAAAACTTATTGTTGATAGGTTACAGCCCTGCACGTGTAGCACGCCCATATCAGTTACTGACCATTGTATTGAATCTTGTTGTGCTGGCGTTGGGAATTGTAGCGGTAATGGTTGTTCGTTCGCTTTATCTGGATACTGTCATGAATTTATACCCTGATGCCGGAAGTGGCAGTGTGCTTCCTGCTGTCGTGACGGGTGTTATAATCTTTATAGGAGTATCGGCTTTGAATATTTTAATCATACGTCGCAAGATAAATGCTATCTGGCTGAGAAAATAAGAGGGAGGAATACAGATGATACAACAAGTAGAATTTACGCTAAAGGCTCGTTCCAGAGGATTTCATTTGATAACAGAAGAAGTGTTGAAGCATCTGCCTGCTTTGCCGGAAACAGGCCTGCTGAATCTCTTTGTGAAGCATACCAGTTGCGCGCTCAGCATCAATGAAAATTATGACCCTTCAGTTCGCGGTGATATGGAACGGATATACAATCGCCTGATACCTGAAAATGAAAGTTATTATCAGCATACAGACGAAGGAAGTGATGATATGCCAAGCCATGCCAAATGCAGCCTGACAGGGGTTTCGCTTACGATTCCTGTGACAAACGGAAGACTGAATCTGGGAACATGGCAGGGAATATATCTCTGCGAGTTCCGTGATTATGGCGGGCCTCGTAAAATTGTTGCAACGCTGATAGGATGAATCCTGTTGCATCTGTGGCGTGGATGAAAATCGCCCGTAGAATAAGTTTTTGCATTTGTAATGAAGTTTTTATGGATATCCCGACAGACTATGTTTTGTCGGGATATCTTTTTTGTGTAATATAGTTCGTTTGTTTACTAATGTCGAGAAAAAAGGAAGGAAAACCAAGCCAGGGTATTATATGTGAACAAATGTTTATAGATGTCTTATAGTGTAAAAAGACCTGTTCAAAATAGCTTGATTTGTGTCAGAAAACATGGTTTTAGGGCTAAAAAATGTTACTTAGGAGTACACTGTTGGCAGATTATTGTATAAATTTGCCATACGGAATAGTTAAACATTAAACTATTGCGAAAAACATAAAAGAGTAGATTTTTCAGGACTACAAAACGAACTTTTAATTATAAAATAAAAGATTAAGCTTATGTCAAAAATCGTTGGACACATTTCGCAGGTAATCGGTCCGGTTGTCGATGTTCGATTCAAATTCGACGGCGTGGATGCGGAGCATGCTTTGCCGAAAATTCACGATGCGATGACGATCAAAAGAAATGATGGTCGTACGCTGGTAGTGGAAGTGCAGCAGCATATCGGTGAAGATACTGTGCGTACCGTAGCAATGGACAGTACGGATGGATTGCAGCGTGGAATGGAAGTCATGCTTACCGGACAGGCTATTACAATGCCTGTTGGTCCTCAAATTAAGGGACGAGTAATGAACGTTGTCGGTGAAACGATAGACGGTATGAAAGAACTGGATAAAACGGGAGGTTTCCCTATCCATCGTGAACCGCCTAAATTTGAAGACCTGGCTACGACACAGGAAGTCCTTTTCACAGGTATTAAGGTTATTGACCTTTTGGAACCTTATCTGAAAGGTGGTAAAATTGGATTGTTTGGTGGTGCGGGCGTTGGAAAAACCGTACTTATCAAGGAGTTGATCAACAATATCGCCAAAAAGCACAACGGTTTCTCTGTTTTTGCCGGCGTAGGAGAACGTACTCGTGAGGGTAACGACTTGCTGCGTGAAATGATTGAGTCTGGAGTTATCCGCTACGGCGATGAGTTCCTGAAGAGTATGGAAGAAGGAAACTGGGACTTGTCGAAGGTGGATTATTCGGAAGTGGAGAAATCACAGGTTGCCATGGTGTTTGGACAGATGAATGAACCTCCTGGTGCACGTCAGTCTGTAGCATTGTCTGGTCTGACTCTTGCAGAATCGTTCCGTGATCGTCAGACAGGTGAGAATGGTCCGCGTGATATCCTTTTCTTTATTGATAATATATTCCGTTTTACTCAGGCAGGTTCTGAAGTTTCGGCTTTGCTGGGACGTATGCCTTCTGCGGTAGGTTATCAGCCAACACTGGCAACAGAAATGGGACAGATGCAGGAACGAATCACTTCTACCAAGAATGGTTCTATTACTTCTGTACAGGCTGTATACGTACCGGCCGATGACTTGACCGACCCGGCTCCGGCTACTACTTTCACGCACTTGGATGCTACTACTGTATTGAGCCGTAAGATTACGGAATTGGGTATTTATCCGGCTGTAGATCCGCTGGAATCTACTTCTCGTATCCTTGATCCGCTGATTGTCGGCAAGGAACATTATGAAACAGCTCAGCGTGTAAAACAGATTCTTCAGCGTAATAAGGAGTTGCAGGATATTATTTCTATTTTGGGTATGGATGAACTTTCGGACGAAGACCGTCTGACTGTAAACCGTGCTCGTCGAGTTCAGCGATTCCTCTCTCAGCCGTTTGCCGTAGCCGAACAGTTTACGGGAGTTCCGGGTGTTATGGTTTCTATAGAAGATACCATCAAGGGATTCAAGATGATTCTGGACGGTGAAGTCGACTATCTGCCTGAACAGGCTTTCTTGAATGTGGGTACCATAGAAGACGCAATCGAAAAAGGAAAGAAATTGCTTGAAGCTGCCAAAGGGTAAAGAAAACTCAACGAATTATGAAAGAAATGCATTTAGTTATCGTTTCCCCCGAGCGTATGTTATTCGACGGGAAAGTATCGCAGGTGACCCTTCCGGGAGAACTGGGAGAGTTTCAGGTACTGGTGAATCACGCACCTATTATTTCGTCACTCGTGGCGGGAAAATTGAGTTATACGTCGGGAACAGAAACTCAGACTTTAGAAGTCGCAGGAGGTTTTGCCGACATAAACAATAACCAGATATCAGTCTGTGTCGAACTTTGAGAAAAGTACGGCGGGCGTAGAACCTAAATGTTTTTGGTAGTTTTCCAATTGAGAAAAACTGCATGATACTATGTTCTTGTTAACCATCAGAAAAAAGTTTATCAGAGAGTTGACTCTTATCGGAGTCGTATTGACAGCTTTAGTGGCTGTAGTGTATCATATATTTATACCAGAACGGTATTTTTTGTGGTTCCCGGCTATTCCAATATTCTTTTATCTGTTTGGTTTGTTTTACATAGAAATGTTTTCGTTCTACTATCGTATGGGACTGGAAAAACTGGTGATGTGTTACTTGTCGTGTAAAGTATTGAAATTCATTTTAAGTGCCTTGATACTGGTTGCTTATGCATTCTTTATCGGACACGAAGTCGTGGCTTTCATGCTGACTTATGTGTTTTTCTTCTTTGCATTTCTGATATTTGAAACTCGCTTTTTCCTCTGGTTTGAAACGAAACTGAAAAATAGTAAAAAAGTAAACAATGAAAAAAATACGGTACATAGCACTGTTTCTGCTTCTGTTGATGGGGACGACGGGAATGCTGATGGCGCAAAATGCTGATTCGACGGCAGTCGCTGCTGCTACTTCTTCCGTAGAAAACAAGGAAGGAGATGTAAATGTGAACGAATTGGTCTTCGGTCATATTGGCGATGCTTATGAATGGCATATAGCTACATTGGGCAATACTGTTGTAAGTATTCCTTTGCCAGTAATTGTGCATAGTAGTACAGGCTGGCATGTATTTTGTTCTTCTCGTCTGGAAGAAGGGGAATATGAAGGACTGTACATTGCACGTGGCGGAGCGTACGACGGTAAAATCGTAGAACGCAATGCTGCTGGTGAAGAAGTCCGTCCGTTGGATATTTCTATTACAAAGAATGTAATGGGATTGTTTATCAACAGTGCAGTACTGCTTATCATCATGATGAGTTGCGTACGCTGGTACAAGAAACATCCGGTTGAGCAAGGAGCTCCCCGTGGTGGTGTAGGTATGATGGAAGCACTGATCCTGATGATATACGATGATGTGATTAAAGGCTGTATCGGTAAGGACTATAAACGATATGCTCCTTATTTGCTGACAGCTTTTTTCTTTGTGCTGGTAAATAACTTGATGGGATTGATTCCTATATTTCCGGGAGGAGCGAATGTGACAGGTAACATTGCCATTACAATGGTGCTGGCGCTTATAACATTTTTGCTCACCAATATTTATGGTACAAAGGAATATTGGAAGGAGATATTTTGGCCGGATGTTCCAACTTGGTTGAAGGCTCCGGTTCCTATGATGCCGTTGATAGAATTCTTTGGTATCTTTACAAAACCGTTTGCATTGATGATTCGTCTTTTTGCCAATATCATGGCAGGACATGCCGCTGTATTGAGCTTGATTGCAATTATCTTCATTACAGTGAAAGCTGGTCCTGTTATTAATGGCTCAATGACGGTAGTTGCCGTTGCATTCGGTATTTTTATGGATGCATTGGAAATTCTGGTTGCATTCATCCAGGCTTACGTGTTCACCATGTTGTCGGCTGTCTTTATTGGATTGTCGCGTGTAAAGAGCCACGAAGCTTAACAAAAAAAATAAGAAATAAAAAGTATAACCATTTAAAAATTTAAAAGATTATGTTATTGTCAGTTTTATTGCAGGCTGCTGCAGGAGTTGGTATTAGTAAGTTAGGTGCTGCTATTGGCGCAGGTATCGCAGTATTGGGTGCAGGTATTGGTATCGGTCGTATCGGTGGATCGGCAATGGAAGCTATGGCTCGCCAGCCGGAAGCTTCTGGTGATCTGCGTATGAACATGATTATTGCAGCTGCATTGGTAGAAGGTGTTGCCTTGATTGCCATCGTTGTTTGTTTGTTGACATTATTCTTATAATAAAACATTAGTTTATGGGATTATTAACTCCGGATCCGGGGCTACTGTTTTGGATGATTATCGTCTTTGGAGTCGTATTCTTTGTCTTGGCAAAGTACGGCTTCCCGGTAATCATTAAGATGGTAGAGGACCGGAAAGCATATATTGATAACTCGCTGAAAGCTGCTCGTGAAGCCAATGAACAATTGGCAAACGTAAAGGCTGAGGGTGAAAAGGTACTTGCTCAGGCACACGAAGAGCAGGCACGTATCCTTGCCGAAGCAGCTGCTACGCGCGATCGTATTGTTAAAGATGCGCAGAATCGTGCAATTGCCGAAGGAAATCGCTTGATGGCTGAAATCAAGAAACAGATTGAAACGGAAAAGGAAAGTGCGATTCGCGATATCCGCCGTCAGGTCGCAGTACTTTCTGTTGGCATTGCCGAGAAGATTATGCGAAACAAACTTGCTGATGCCAAGGAACAGGAAGAACTTATTGACCGCATGCTTGATGAAATGATCGAATCTACTAAAAAATAACGTACCATGAATACAGGAGTTGTTTCTATGCGTTATGCAAAAGCCTTGTTGGCATATGCTGAAGGGCAAAAGGTAGAAGATCGGGTATATGAAGAGGTAAAAACACTTGCTGCCAATTACGTGAATGTCCCCGATTTGCGTCGGGCCATAGAAAATCCGGTACTTGACGCTAAACGTAAATGTGAATTATTACGTGAAGCATCGGGAGGCAAGGACGTCAGTGAGGAGTTGATGCGTTTCTTCGCTTTGGTACTCGATGAAAGAAGAGAAAAATTCTTGCAATTCATGTTGTGGTCGTATATTGATTTGTATCGTGAAGATAAAAATATCCTCGTGGGAAAGCTTACTACAGCCGTACCTTCCAAACGTCTGGAAGAGCATTTGGTCGACTTGATAGGGAGCCGTACTCAGGGAAAGGTAGAGATGGAAACACATATCGATCCGGAACTGATAGGAGGATATATTATTGAGCTGGAAGGTTATCGCCTGGATGCCAGTGTGGCTAATCAGTTGAAGCGCGTTAAGCAACAGTTTATTGCGAGAAACAGAAGAATTGTTTAAGTAAATGGAGAAAGATTATTTGCTTCATTTATCATTTTTAATTAAAAAGTTATGCCAGGAAATACAATAAAACCCAGCGAAGTATCGGAAGTACTGCTGCGTCAGTTGCAAGGTATCGACAACTCACTGAAGTTTGACGAAGTGGGAACGGTACTACAGGTCAGCGATGGTGTAGCACGTATCTACGGCTTGCGCAATGCAGAAGCCAACGAGCTTTTGCAGTTTGAAAACGGTATCATGGGTACTGTGATGAATCTGGAAGAGGATAATGTAGGAGCTGTGCTTTTGGGTCCTACAGACCAGATTAAGGAGGGGATGATTGTAAAGCGTACCAAACGTATCGCTTCTATTAATGTAGGCGAAAGCATGTTGGGACGTGTTATTGACCCTCTGGGTGTACCTCTTGACGGACGTGGTGAGATAGGGGGCGAATTGTTTGAAATGCCTCTGGAACGTAAGGCGCCGGGAGTAATCTTCCGTCAGCCTGTAACCGAGCCTTTGCAGACTGGTTTGAAAGCAATTGATGCCATGATTCCTATCGGACGAGGACAGCGTGAGTTGATTATCGGTGACCGTCAGACAGGAAAAACAGCGATTGCTATCGATACGATTATTAACCAGCGTGCTAATTATGAAGCAGGAAATCCGGTATATTGTATCTATGTAGCCGTAGGACAAAAAGGTTCTACCGTTGCCAGCCTTGTAAACGCATTGCGTGAAAAGGGAGCAATGGATTATACAGTAGTAGTAGCTGCTACGGCATCCGATCCTGCTGCCATGCAGTATTTTGCTCCATTTGCCGGAGCTGCTATCGGTGAATACTTCCGTGATACCGGTCGTCATGCATTGGTTGTATACGATGACCTTTCAAAACAGGCCGTTGCATACCGTGAAGTATCTTTGATTCTTCGTCGTCCGTCAGGACGTGAAGCATATCCGGGTGATATCTTCTATCTGCATTCTCGTTTGCTGGAGCGTGCTGCAAAAATCATCAGCCAGCAGGAAGTTGCAGAACAGATGAACGATCTTCCTGCCAGCCTGAAGGGAAAAGTTAAAGCCGGAGGTTCGCTTACAGCGTTACCTATCATCGAAACACAGGCCGGAGACGTTTCCGCTTATATCCCGACAAACGTAATTTCTATTACCGATGGTCAGATATTCTTGGAAACCGACTTGTTTAACCAGGGCTTCCGTCCTGCAATTAACGTAGGTATTTCAGTATCTCGTGTAGGTGGTAGTGCACAGATCAAGAGTATGAAGAAGGTGGCCGGAACATTGAAGATAGACCAGGCACAGTATCGTGAGCTGGAAGCTTTCTCTAAGTTCAGCAGCGATATGGACCCTGTAACTGCAATGGCTATCGACCGCGGACGTAAAAACAACCAGTTGCTTATTCAGCCGCAGTATTCACCGATGCCGGTAGGAGAGCAGATTGCTATTCTGTATTGTGGAACCCACAGTTTGATGCGCGATATTCCTATCAGTAAAGTGCGTGCATTCCAAGACGCATTCCTTACCAATATGCGTGCCAACCATCAGGCTGATGTGCTCGATGTACTGGCAAGTGGTAAGATCAACGATGAAGTAACAGCATTGATTGAAAAAGTAGCGGCAGAAACAGCCGGACAATTTAAAGAAAAATAATCGTCATGGCATCACTGAAAGAAGTAAAAGGAAGAATAAACTCCATAAATGGAACGCTGAAGATTACTTCGGCGATGAAAATGGTTGCCTCTTCGAAGCTGCATAAAGCTCAGGAGGCAATAGAGAACATGCTTCCTTACGAACGAAGACTGCATCACATGCTTACTAACTTTCTGAATTCAGGGCTGAGTGTGGAGTCACCTTTCGTCGTGAAACGTGATGTGAAGAAGATTGCCATTGTGGTATTTGCATCGAACAGTAGCCTGTGCGGTGGATTTAATGTGAATATAATCCGTCATTTGTCTGAGATGCTTGAAGAGTATATCCGGCAGGTAGGAAAGGAAAACATACTTGTATATCCGGTGGGACGTAAAGTCGCAGATGCCGTAAAGAAGTTAGGTATAACGCCGATGGGAGATTATCAGCACATGAGCGGAAAGCCTAATTACAAGGAGGCTTCCGATCTGGCTGCCGAAGTGATGGATCGTTTCGTGAGCGGTGAGATACAGCACGTCGAATTGCTGTACAACCACTTTAAGTCGACATCTACTCAGATACTGACACGTGAAACCTATTTGCCTATTAATCTTGCCCAGACTTCTGCTGAAGAAGAACAGGAAAAAGGCATGCAGGCCGATTATATTATTGAACCATCGGCAGAAAAGGTGATGCAGGAATTGTTGCCCAAAGTATTACGTATGAAAATGTATACCGTATTGCTTGACTCGAATGCAGCAGAACACGCTGCCCGTACGATGGCAATGCAGATAGCAACCGATAACGCAAACGATTTGATTCAGGAGCTTACGCTGATTTACAACAAGAGTCGTCAGCAAGCTATTACGAACGAATTGCTCGATATTATCGGCGGTACGATGGCGTAACGGTCAAAGCATAAATAAAAAAATATCGGGATTGTCCGGAAGGGCAGTCCCGATATTTTTTTGTGGCTATCCGTTCTTTAGTCGAAGCTGCCGTAACGGGTAGGCAACAACTTGCGGTCGCCCAACGTATTGTCTACACGTGCGACATTAATCCAGAACTTATTTTCGCGAACACTTTCCGTAGGATATACTGCCTTTTCGCGGCTATACATATGCTGCCACTTATTGCTTACCGCTTCATATTCCGGATGCGGGGCATTAACCAGCACATTGTCTTCCTTCGAAGCATCACCGCTTTTGATTTCCTCTATTTCATGCCAGATGCTGAGCATGGTTTCGATAAAATTATCCAACTCATACAAACTTTCACTTTCCGTAGGTTCAATCATCAATGTACCATGCACAGGGAAGGAGAGAGTAGGAGCATGATAACCGTAATCCATCAGTCTTTTGGCAATATCATTCTCGGTGATGCCACTTTCTTCGTGAATCTTTCTGCATTCCAGAATCATCTCATGTCCTACAAATCCATTGGTTCCGCGGTAAACCGTACCATACGTATCATTCAGCGAGGCTGCAAGATAATTTGCATTCAGAATTGCTGTCTTGGTAGCCCTTTCAAGTCCTTCAGCCCCCATCATGCAAATATAAGCATACGTAATAGGCAAGATACCTGCACTACCGTAAGGAGCAGCAGAAACCTCATTCTGTTCGTTGCCGAAGAGTGCATGTCCCGGGAGGAACGGAATCAGATGCTTGGCCACACATACCGGTCCTACACCCGGGCCGCCGCCGCCGTGAGGGCTGGCAAACGTCTTGTGCAAATTCAGGTGACACACATCAGCACCGATAGTACCCGGATTAGTCAGTCCAACTTGCGCATTCATGTTGGCACCATCCATATATACCTGAGCACCGCAACGATGAATGATCTTACAAATCTCGGCAATATCACTTTCGAAAATACCGTGGGTAGACGGATAAGTAATCATCAGCGCAGCAAGCTGATCTTTATGCTCTTCCGCTTTCTGGCGAAGATCTTCTACATCCACATTTCCCCGTTCGTCACAAGCACATGTCAATGTTTCATATCCAGCCTGTACAGCCGAAGCCGGATTGGTGCCATGTGCCGAAGCCGGAATAAGAATCAGGTTACGATGACCTTGTCCGATGCTTTCCAGATAACTGCGGATAATACGCAGACCCGTATATTCTCCCGCAGCACCCGAATTCGGTTGAAGCGTAATCCCTTCGAATCCTGTAATCGTCAGCAGTTGGCGAGAAAGATTTTCAATCAGTGTATGATATCCCTGTGCCTGATCTTCCGGAACCAGCGGATGCATGTTCATCCATGCAGCATTGCTCAGCGGGAGCATTTCGGCAGCAGCATTCAGTTTCATGGTGCACGAGCCCAGCGAAATCATCGAGTGAGCAAGCGAAATATCCTTACGTTCCAAGCGCTTGATATAGCGCATCATTTCGGTTTCCGTATGATAACGGTTGAATACCTCGTGGCTGAGGAATGACGAACGGCGGCGCAGTTCACGGTTCAGAGAAGACGATTCCGGAATATCCTCCGTTTCGTGTACCGGCTCCTCGGCAGCGATACCGAAAATCATCAGCAGGTGATTCGCATCTGCCACGGTAGTAGCCTCATCGATACTGATACCCACATCCCCGTTGTCGTAATAACGCAGGTTCACTTCCTTGCTCAGTGCGATAGTACGCAATTTCTGAGCCGATACATGGTCGGGCAATCCCAGACGAAGCGTATCGAAGAAAAGCGAGTTCCGTTCCGTATATCCCAGACGGAGCAACTGCTTGTTGAGCCAGTTGGCGATACTATGAATACGTTTGGCAATATCTTTTATACCTTCAGCACCGTGGTACACCGCATAGAAGCCAGCCATGGTAGCCAGCAACGCCTGAGCCGTACAGATATTCGACGTAGCCTTCTCACGCTTGATATGCTGTTCACGCGTCTGTAGAGCCATACGGTAGCAAATTTTCCCATACTTATCTTTCGAGAGTCCGATGATACGTCCCGGCATGTTACGCTTGTACTCGTCACGTGTTGCGAAATAAGCTGCCGAAGGACCACCGTAGAACATCGGAATACCGAGGCGCTGCGTACTTCCGAATACGATGTCGGCACCCCATTCACCGGGAGGAAGCAACAGGGCAAGGCTTAGAATATCCGCATCCACGGCTACCTTGCAACCAGCCGCATGGGCACGCTCCGTAAACTCCCGGTAGTCTTCCACGTTACCGCTGTTGTTCGGGTACTGTACGATACAGCCAAATATATCAGGCGTGAACTCCAGTTCCTTGTAACTACCCACCTTTACTTCCATACCTTGCGGAATGGCACGGGTACGGATAACGGCAAGATTCTGAGGGAATATTTCCTGATCGACAAACAACGTATTGGCACCCGCCTTCTGTTGTGCCCGGCTTCTCAATCCATGCATCATCGTTGCAGCTTCTGCAGCCGCAGTCGCCTCGTCCAGCAACGAGCAGTTGGCCAGCGGCATGGCAGTCAGGTCACTTACCACCGTCTGGAAATTAAGCAGCGCTTCCAGTCGTCCTTGTGAGATTTCCGTCTGATAAGGCGTATACGAAGTATACCATACCGGATTTTCGAATACATTACGCTGAATCACAGCCGGAGTAATCGAGTCGTACCAGCCTGTGCCTATATACGATTTATATATTTTGTTCATCGAAGCCAGCTTACTGATGTGTTCGGCAAATTCCCGTTCTGTCATGGCAGGAGGCAAATCCAGTGGAGCCTTCAGTCGGATTTTTTCAGGAATGGTCTTATCAATCAGTCCGTCTAATGTCTTTACTCCTATTCTTTCCAGCATTTTGGGAAGATCATTTTCGGTAATGCCAATATGGCGATTGGCAAAAACATCTGTTTTCATGATTTCAAGGTATTATAAAGGTAAAAGTATTTTAGTGTGAAAACGTGCCGATGTTTATGGAAAAACGTCGGCGCGTTTCAGACGAATCGTGGTAATGAATTTTGTTCCTTTATTTAAAGAACGGATTATCCATCTTTTCTTTTCCGATGGTAGTGGACTCACCGTGTCCCGGGTAAACAACCGTTTCGTCGGGCAAAGTCAGCAGGCGGCTGGAAACATGCTCTATCAGTTCGCCGAAGTCGCCTCCTTCCAAATCCGCACGTCCTACGCTGCCCTGGAACAAGACATCACCGCTGAACAGGCAATTGTCTGCCTTGCAGTAATACACCATGCCTCCGGGAGAATGGCCGGGCACATGAATCGCCTCCAGTTCGGTGTTCCCAAAACGAATCTTTTCGCCGTCTTCCACATAATGTCCTAAGGGCACAGCCTCTTCATTGGGGCGGAAGCCGAACATGCGGCACTGGTCTGCCAGCTTTTCCAGCAGAAATTCATCTTGGCGGCATGCCTCTGCCTTCAATCCGAATTCGCGCAAGAGAAACGGATTGCCGAAAACATGATCCAGATGCAGGTGCGTATTCAGCAGATGCTTTACGGTCAGCTTGTTTTCGTCGATGTATTTTTTCAGCATCTGCTGCTCCTCCGGATAATAGCATCCGGCATCGATAATAGCAGCTTCCCCTGTTTCGTCGGAAAGGACATAACAGTTGACGGGAAACATGTTGAATTCAAAGCGTTTTATCTTCATTTTATTTTCGGTGTTTTATTACTTGTTTACAGTGACATATACTACTTTCTTGGTTTCGAAGAACTCTTCCGAAAAGAAATCCTTCAGGTCGGTCACTATCGTCTGATGCTTCACCGGCATAACCTCTCTTTCGAGTTCTCCTCCCTTCAGGCAGATCAGTCCGTTGGGGAGTGCGTTATGCTGTTCGCTGCTGATGTTCTTGCGGATAATCTTCAGCAAGTCGGTAAGCGGCATGACGGCACGGCTCACCACAAAGTCGAACAACTGTTTTTCCTCCTCGGCACGGCAGTGTCGGGTAGTAACGTTTTTCAGTCCGATAGCGTTGGCAATTTCGGTAGCAACCCTGACTTTCTTTCCGATACTGTCTACCAGATGGAACTTCGTATCGGGAAAAAGAATGGCAAGCGGTATGCCCGGAAAGCCACCTCCCGTACCCAGATCCATGACACTCGTACCCGGCTTGAACTGTATCACCTTGGCAATGCCCAGCGAGTGAAGCACGTGATGTTCGTACAGGTTAGTGATATCCTTGCGCGAAATGACGTTGATTTTACTGTTCCAGTCAGTGTATAAGTCGTACAGAGCAGCAAACTGTTCTTTCTGCGTATCAGTTAAGTCAGGAAAATATTTCAGAATAATATCCATGTATGCGAAACAATTATTTTAAATAAGCACTAATTTCATCGTAGGGAACGGTCAGACTGAAGTCGCCTGCCGAATAGGGAGCAATTTCATAACGGTTGTAATAGAATGTCACACCGTCCTTGCCCAGCAGGAAGTTCTCGGGAATATAGATATCCGTATCCAGCAGGATGCCCACCGACTGAAGCCCTTCCACACTGGTGATGGTATCGGTTTCCATCTTCTTGTTGGTTTCCTTGATAAGCTCTTTCAGTATCAGCGAGCAGATTTTGGCATGACCTTCCTTCGAGAACACCTCGTCGGCAGTAAGCACTTTACCTGTCTTGGCGTCGAAGTTCAGGTACTTGGCATACGTGTTGGGATGTGCACCTCCCGTATATTGGAAGTTGACAGCAGAATAATTCCATACACTACTGTCTAATCCGGCCTCCAGCGTGGTGCTTATCTGGTATTCATAATTATACCAAGCCGGAACATCTTCCGCCTTCATGCCGTTGTGCATGTCGGCTTCGAACAGATCCTTCACATCCGTATGGTAGTTCTGGATGAAATCGTTTGTCAGCGTCGTTACAAAAGCCTCGGGAGAGAGAGCGGCATACTGTTGCCCGAAAGCCTCTTTCTGTATTTCCGAATTAATAAGCAGGGAAACGGAGTCTTTGTCCGAAGCAGGTTTCAGATAAGCATAACTGATGCTGATTTTGCACGACGGGGTTTCCTTTCCGGCTTGCAGATATACCGTTGTATCCTTTTTCAGCGTGTCAATCTCGGCGGTCGGCGACTGTTTCTGTTCTACACAGCCCGAAAAAACAAATCCGCCTGCAATGCCTAATACCAGCGACGGAAATAAAATGTTTGTTGACTTCATGATACTATTTTTTAGTATGGTGATTTTAATCTTCCGATACGACAAATATAGCACAAGTTCTTGAATAAAGCACGAGAAAAGAAAAGTTCTTTCTGTCATTTTGATAAAGATTTGCAGAAGAGCCGTAGAGCCGAACCAAAAAATGTGTAAGTTTGTATAAAAGCAAAGAAATTCATTTTAAATACTATCTATGAAAACAGAATATTGGGGTATGGTCCCTTACCGTGAAGCGTGGGATCGTCAGACAGAATTGTTCAACGAACTGGTGCGTGCACGTGCCTGTGGCGACAGTTACGAGAACCGCTTGATTTTTTGTGAACATCCGCATGTCTATACACTGGGACGCCACGGCAAGGAAACGAACATGCTACTGCGCGAAGAACAGTTGAAGCAGATTGGTGCGGAATTGTATCATATCGACCGTGGAGGAGATATTACCTATCACGGACCGGGACAGCTTGTCTGTTATCCGATACTGAATCTTGAAGATTTTCATCTGGGACTGAAAGACTACATTCATGCACTGGAAGAAGCCGTCATCCGCGTATGTGCTTCGTATGGCATAGAGGCGGGGAGGGTAGCCGGAGCTACCGGCGTGTGGCTTGCCGCAGGAACAAAAGACGAACGCAAGATTTGTGCGATAGGCGTGCGGAGCAGTCATTTCGTGACGATGCACGGACTTGCCCTGAATGTGAATACCGATTTGCGCTATTTCGGTTACATCCATCCCTGCGGGTTTATAGATAAGGGAGTAACGTCCATCGCCCGGGAAGTGGGGCATGAGGTCGATCTCTCCGAGGTACGGAGCAGGCTGGAAAAGGAGCTCTGCACGTGTCTGAACGCATCCGGCTGTCGTTGAAAATCTGTGCTGTGATGTTTCCCGAAGCTTGTGCCGGAGCAATGGATCTTTCGTCGGCATGAATGCTGGAAAATTTGTACAAAAGATTTTATTTTTTGTACAAATTTTAAAAAAACGTCGAGACGTTTTCGGCGAAACATGCAGATACGATTCTGAAAAGAGGGTGTAAGGCGGCCGGTAAATGCGACAGAAATCGTGCACGAAGGCTTTTTTCTTCTCAAAATTTTTGTTTTCCTACAGAAAGATTTATCTTTGAAACCGTTAAACTTAAAAAAGGAAAAACACTATGAGTCTTGAAAAAACATTGGTTATATTAAAACCATCTGCCGTACAGCGTGGCTTGATCGGCGAAATTACCAGCCGTTTCGAGCGCAAGGGCCTCCGGCTGGCAGGAATGAAAATGATGCAGCTTACCGACGATTTACTGAACGAACACTATGCCCATCTGGCAGGAAAGCCTTTTTTCCAGCGTGTAAAAGATTCCATGATGGCATCTCCTGTAGTAGTATGCTGTTACGAGGGAGTAGATGCCGTACAGATTGTGCGTTCGATGACAGGGGCAACAAACGGTCGTGTAGCTATTCCCGGTACCATTCGTGGGGATTATTGTGTAAGTTCTCAGGAAAACATTATCCATACGTCCGACTCTCCCAAGACGGCAACCGAAGAGGTTAATCGCTTTTTCCGCCCCGAAGAACTGTTCGAATACAAACAAAGTGCATTGCAGTACCTTTATTATGAAGATGAGTATAAGCTTGTATAACAACGTTTTATGAAAATGGCAAAAATAAAATGCAGGAAAAATGTAAGATTTACCTGCATTTTATTTGGTCAATTCAAATAAAGGTTATATTTTTGCACCCGCAAACGAAAGGAAATGCACTCTTAGCTCAGTTGGTAGAGCAACTGACTCTTAATCAGTGGGTCCAGGGTTCGAATCCCTGAGGGTGTACTTTCAAGAAAGTTGCGCGGGAAATTTGACAATTTATAGTGGATGCACTCTTAGCTCAGTTGGTAGAGCAACTGACTCTTAATCAGTGGGTCCAGGGTTCGAATCCCTGAGGGTGTACCAGGCCGTGAGGCGAAACGTTGGAAAGTCCTGAAAACTTGACCGGTTTTCAGGACTTTTTTTATTGTCTACCCTGAAGTACGGTGGTACTTTCGGGCGGAAATCAATCATTTACAAGCCTCAAAACGAAATGTGATTATTTCCAAAAACGAAATGTGATATTTTCACGCTTATTAACTCAAAACGAAATGTGATTTTTATTGTTAAAAACATATTCTTAATCTTTATCTCATCCTTTTAAATAGCATTTGTCTTGATTGATTTGAAGTGAAGCCATTTCTTTCCGTTTACTCGAATGAAGTTCGCGGGGATAAGTTGGCAGAAGTCAGAGAAACGCAAACCGACATAGCAACAGAATAGGAACGCATCCAGCACATGACGCAACTTCCTATCGTTTATTTCCAGATAATGTGTATATCTTTACCTATTCTTATCTTTTTCATAATTACATTATAACATTTCTTCAAAGGCTTTCTTTACAAATGCCTTATATCCGCCGTTGATATACTTTCTGACAATCTCAATTTCTTCTTCGGAGGCTTCAATCTCGCCTTCCTTGTAAATCCTCTGGGCGAGATCTAATTCGCCTAAATCTGATGTTTCACGATAAATAAAGTTTCCTAGTTCTTTTGATATATCTCTAGGCTCCAGGTTTCCTTCAATGTCCCTTGTCGGGACAGCTTTAAAATTAAGTTTTTTCATAATTAAATGGTTTTTATAAATATACAAAAATTATTTATTTCAGGCATCTTTTATAACAGAAGGGCTATGTATTATTGCTATAAATACAGAACAATCACCGTCTGTTAACCCATATATTCCACCTGATGGTGCGTTATATGCCGTGGCGTATTTAAAATATGTACTTGTTTGTTCTTTTACGCAAGCAATAGGAAAATACGAATCTCTTTTAGGCGTTATTAACACATAATAAGCACTTATATTTAAATTATGTGTAACAGTATAAGTCCCTGTACTATTTCTTCTCACGCTAACATTTGTATAATTACCATACTCTCTCGATATTATTCCCGAAGATGAAATATATCCGCACCAAAGTATTCTAGGTCTTGAAAGTCCCTTACTGTTGGTAAATACTTGTAAACCATATTGGGATAAATTAATACTATACTTGTCGAATGTTCCACCACCATCACTGCTCATAGTAAGGCTAAAAGCACTAAGATTAGCTTTTTGGAAACGTCCGGAACTAAATCCTCCTTTAAGAACTAACGAACCTGCATAGCTCGCTGCACTTGTCCCTATAATTTCTGTTTTCAATAAAACATTCTTTGTAGAAGAATCCGTTAATGTTATACCTTCTTTATCTACTAAAGTATTTATACCTTTAGCATTTACGGCATTAAGTGTTTTTACTACAAGAGCATCCGCTTCAATCAGACTTGTACGAATATGTCCTCCCTCAATGATTGTATTTCCGGCTGTTGCTGCGGAAACCATATCAGCATAGCTGGCATAACCAAGCTTTTTAGCTAAATCCTCTTTGGAGGAATTTATACTAGAAGTGACATCGCCTGAGTCAGCTTTATTATTGATTGTGCTCTGCAAACTACTATTAAGAGAACTGAATGTAATCTTTCCTTGTAAAGATACATCTTTTCCGAAAATACTTATGGCGTTCTCTTTAACGGTAATTCCTGTCTTAATCTCTTCTGTTGTGGAATAATCGCTAGGTGCAGCACTCCACGGTGTTGACCTTTCTCCTTTTTCGACTTTGAGATTCCAAACACGGAAGTAACCTATCGGGCTTCCGTTTTGTAGTACAGAAGAAATGTAATCTAATCTAAAGAAGATATTAGTTTCATTTGTTTCGGTTGCTGTGCCACCAATAGTTATAGGTTTTGATATGTATTTACCTGAACCATTAGATCTTAAATCAAAAGTAGTACCAGCCCATCCGTACAAAGGACCAAATTGGCAATTTATTTTTGCTGTATGTTCTGTTGTGGTGTTAAAATTAAGATTGCTTGCCTCATACTCAAAAGAAACTGTAATTATATCTCCTTTTTTAAGTCCTGTTATATTATAAACGCTCCATGTTTGATTGCTTATATTGCTAAATGTAGTCAGCTTCTTTTCTGTACTAGTCAATAGAGCATAGTTTTGATTAACAGATTCATCTACTTTGTAGGCATATACTTTGGTGAAGTATGCCGAACCAAAGTTTGAACCCCCATCAATTTGAAACCAAATACCGGCTTTTGTATATCCAGCGGGAATTGTAATATAACCTGATAGTTTTCGCCATCCGCTAGTTTTAGCTGCAACAGAAGAACCATTATTATGCCAGCTTGTAGTACCGTCGGATTTTTTTAGTATAAGACCAACTGTTACAGTATGATTAGCTAATTGAGCATTTACATACGCAGAAATGTAATATTTCTCTCCTTCGGCAACAGAAACATAATTTTTAGCTTGTACATCACGTTGAGTAGACTTCATACAATAACTTGTAGGACAACTATTGTTGGCAGTTGCCGCACTAACTCGTGAACCTCCGGTATAAAGCAAGCTATAATTAGCATCATCGAAGCAACTGTCAGGAACAATGTTGGTTATCTTGCTCACACTTGTAACCTTAGAAGAAATACCAATCCAAATATTATCCGGTCGTAACGCGACTTCTGCTTTGCTTACACGTGTAGTCAGCGCTGACAAATTGTTATTAGTCTGATTCAGGTTGTTCTGAACGGCTGTAACTTCTGTCTTTTCGGCTTTTAGCAATAATTTTTCTGAGTGCTGTTCTATGACTGTCTGCATAGATTTTACAGTCGTAATCGTTGCGTACTTCTTGTCTGCATTTTGTCCGGCTGTTGTTATAGCATCATTCTTAGCCTTATTTGCCTTGTTGGTAGCATCTGTAGCAGCAGTAGATATAGCGTCCTGCTTTGCCTTATTTGCCTTGGAAGTTGCGTCAGCAGAGGCAGTACTTATTGCTGAAGTCTTTGCATCATTCGCCTTTTTGGTTGCATCGCTCGCAGCAGTATTAATTATTTCCTGCTTAATAGTAGTAATTTCAGTAGAAGAAACCTTACTATTAATTTCACCTTCTAATACACTGAATTGTGATGTTACCTCTTTTTTGTATTCAGTCAAAGCGTTTTCTGCATCTTCAGGAGCAGGTGACCAATCAGTTGCCTTATCACTTATTTCTACTTTTAGTAAAGCTAGGTATACATTTACATTTATTGTGCTAAGACTAAAAAATAATACAAGACCATCACGACTTGGATTTGGATAAACTTTATAATAAATTACATACTTATCCCAAACATTTGAAATAGTTCTTTTTTTGCTAGTAACTGCTGAAGAATTTCCTTGATTAGCAGGATTTGTTAATGTCATATCTAAGTCTATGCTATCATCAGCCTTTGCATAAAAAGAAACAGCAATAACTTTATCTTTTATTGCATTTTTTGATATATTAGAATAACATGATGATGCTGTTTTTATATCACTAGTTCCGTTTTGCGTTTTTGTAACTTTTACTACTGTTTCTACTTTTTGACCTCCTATATTACCACTATTTGCAAATTGATTATCTAGAGAATATTTTCCTGTTCCCCAATTATTAGCATACCAAACACCGCCTCCTTTTGTATTTTTAAATAAGTTAGTTCCACCAATCTGAATATTATTAATAGCATTATTGGTGTATTCTTTAGAAGAAGTTACAGCAGCAGTAATACTGTTGTTGGTCTGCTCAAACTGTGAACTTACCGTTTTCTTATAAGAACTTAAATCGTTGGCTATACCTTGCGCATAATCACGTGCCGCATTTGAGATAGCGGTTAAAGCATTTGTTCTCTGTGTATAATACGTTGTCTGCTTTGTAGCAAAATCAGAAGGAATAGCAATTGTTTCAGGAGATGAAGCCGTAAGAGTTACCAACACAGCACGATAAGTCGTGTGTGCATTGTTGTAATTTGTAGGAGTACCTAGATTGTACTTACTATATCCGTTTGCAATCTGTGTCTTGTCTGCGTCAATTCTAGCTATTTCTTCTTTCAATGACTGCTTTTCTGTTGGAGAAATAGAACCGTCAGAAGCCCAACTATCTAATCGGCTCTTAGCTTCATCAGCATCACTTTGTGCATTGTCTGCTGCCGCTTTTGCGTTGGCAGCATCCTTTATTGCCTGATTAGCCTTTTCTTGTGCCGCATCTGCGGTTTGTTGTGCAGCATCTGCAAGGGATTTAGCCTTTGCTGATATAGCGTTCAATAAATCGGTGCGAGCATCGTAGTAATCCTTAAACTTGCTTCTGAATGCAGCTCCTGATATATTACTTGTTGTTGAAAGACTTGAAAGCAACGGTGTTATATAAGCACTTAGCGTATTATAAGCCGTATCGTAAGCAGTCCTGCTTACTCCGTACTTGTCAGCACTTGCATTGTTTTTAGGCTTTTCAGAAACAATAATATCCCATTCTTTTTTTGTTTCCTGCTTTTCCTGAGCAGTCAGCTTGTTGTCATTTGCTATATCAGACAATAAGGCGTTTGCAGTTGCCGCGCTTTGAACGGCGTTATTGGCTGTCTGCTGTGCACTATCAGCTGCTTGTTTAGCTGCATCTGCCGCAGCCTGAGCCTGATTTGCCTTAGTATCATCCGTATACTTAGAAGCAAGTTCCCAGTGCTCAATAGAAAACTGAGCATTTGCTTGTTTGGCAGTCTTGCATCGAAGCAAATCATTCTTGTAGCTTCCGTATGTAGCATTAACCCACAAATCTCCAATATCATACACCGAGGCATTAGACGGGGTAGTCACAAATACCCTTCTCTTTCCATCTGCCGTGTCCTGCGCTTTTTTAGCGTCAGCCAAAGCTTTTGTGATATCAGAATCGGTTATTACCTGCCATACATAAGAAGTGTCTGACATCTGGAAACGATAAGCCTTTCCGTTTCCGTCATAATACAAGTCGCCTAAATGTACGTTCTTGTCTTCGTTTGTAGTCCAATTTACAGCAGGCTCGTTACTTAATGTAGGAACTGGTTCATAAAACCATGTTTCAATAGCACCGTCTATTTGGTTTTTAACAGCTTCTAAATCCTTAGATAACTGATTTACAAATGAAATGTTTTCAGATAAATCAGATATAGCATCGTCTACTTTTGTATTGACTTCCCCTACTGCGTTGTCGATATAGTCCTTTACGCTTTCTCCCGAACTAAATTTTATAGCATCGGCAATAATCATTACTTCCGAACGAGAAAATGAAGCAAATTCTTTTCCGTCCAAAGAATAGGAATTGATACCACGATACAATTTAAAATACGGTGCATCATTGCCGTATGCAGACAAGATAATAGCTGCCTGACGTGTAGCATCAGACTTATTACCCAACTGTACGATATCATCGCCAGCCTTAGGTTCAGTAGAACCTGTATCGCAATCGGTTTTAGAAAGGTCTATATAGTTATCTCCTGTTCCTACAACAGCACGCCAATAGTAGGTATTAGTGACGTTCTCATTAACACCTTCCTTAACGTTAAAAGTCTGTGCCCTTGCCAAGTCACCGACAACAAATTCCTGCTCTATTGTTCTTTCTCCGTCCGTGTTCTCAAAATAGCAACGATAGAAATCTCCTTTATCCTCTATCTTAACGCAAGACATAGATGCCGGAGTCAGAATAATCTGACCGCCAACATGCTTTATCTGTTGTATAAGCAACCGAATAAATGTGGCTACCTTTCTGACAAGCATACGGTCTACCTCCAGATAACTGTCACCGTTTTCGTCTTTCTTCAGACAGAATCCAGCCCCTAACGCACCAGTAGAGAAATTAGCTGATTCTATTCCGCTTCGTACAAGTATAGAAAGTAAATCTGCAACACCCTGTTCGTCAATATTGGCTCCTTTCAAGCCTTTTTTATATTCTCCTATCGTCAACGCACCACGCAATACCAGTGAGAGTAATTCTGCTGCGCCTTGCGCATCGATATTTGCTCCGGAAATTCCAGAAGCAAACACTCCAAACTCTGCTCCTCCCAGTAACTTTAGCAGAAAATTTGTGCTATCAGACTGGTCCTTACGAAGAAGTGTTTTCAATGACTTTAATGCAGAAAAGACATTATTGTCACTAGGAGTTTTTGTCTCAAAAGATTTGATTATATCATACACATATTGTTCTGCCTGTTTGGCCACCTCATACCTTAATGAATCCAAAGAGTTATCTACAGAAGACTTCCATCCTGTACCGACTTCATCCGAACAGGTAATCGTAGCCTGGCACAAGTCATTCAGCTTGCGCTGCACTTTCGTAATACGGGTGTCCTTGTATCCGCCGATGGCTCCGAAATACTGGTCCGATAGTAGGCGCACATTCCATCCGATGTGGAGTGGGGTATGGTTCTTCTCGATGTAGTTTCGATCAGTGGTGCCTGTGTACTTGTTCGGATCGAAACTATAAGTATTAAGATAATCATCTACAGCCTGCTTGTATTCCTGTTCTGCCTCGGTGATGTATTCCTGCGGCATGGCGAAGTTCCAGGGAATATACTGGTCGCCCGGCTGGGGGATAATTGCACCGCCCGGAATCTGAGTCGTATCATCTGGATACACGTTGATGATTTCCCACTCCCTTGTGTCTTCGTGCCACGCAGCCTGGAAAGAGCCGTCAGTTCCACGCCCTGCCAGCTCGCCTGTCTGAAATTTCAACATGTAGTCCAGATCCGGAATCTCGTAGTCTTTCGGATTCCAGTTCATACCGTTGTCCTTGAAGTAATATACGGTGTACTTCCGTCCCTCCTCGCTGGTTTTCTCTTCCGTACGTACAGAGGAAACAGTACCGATGTATTTGGGGTATATCTCCGAGAAGGCTGTTTCTTCCGTTTCTTCCTTCACTCCGTACAGGTCGACGTTCTTGTCTACATATATAGATCTATCAGGAAGTTGCAGACGGGAATATCCGTATTTTGTCGCGTCAATATTACGTGTGCTGCCCAGCGGGAACAGACGGGTAAAGAATTTCACTTCCCCGTTATCTTCCTGTGCCAGATTGGTAAGCCCCTGAAGGTAGCCAAGCTCTACCATTTCGCCGCGTTCTGCCTTGCAGAGATTTATCGCATAACCGTCCGCCCACATTTCCGTTTCGAATGTGGCGGCGATGCCGTTGCTGCCGAAAGCCGCGTCCCAGCACTTCACATTCCGATAATCAATAGTCTTGTTATCTGCGGTAATCACTGTTCCGATGCTCCACAGATTTCCGCCTGCACGGCGGTTCATGTTATCAATCCAAAGCTGAAGGTGTTCGCGCGGACCACCGTCGTAACTGAATTCAGAGGTGGTTCCGCCTTCCTGGAACAGCATCAGCGTGTCTTCCGCATCGTGTATCGGCGCATAGAACTTCACGCTGTATTCGTAAGTCTGTGTGTTCTTTTGTTTTGGACGATAACGGGACTTTACTTTATAACGCACGCCTTCAAGTTCTATGTAATCATCTACATCCAGCGGAATGTATTCCGTGTGTGTGAACGATGCAGATACGCTGCATTCCCCGCCAATCTCTTCTGTGACAGAAGAAGAAGTGTTCGGGCTGGCTGTCAGTCGAAGGTTATTTGCTTTATCGTATATTTTCAGTTCCATTTTATCGTCATTTATCTATATTTAATCAATTTCTAAACGGAAGGCTGCGGCTCCAGGAACTTTACGGAGAACAGCACATAGAAACGGTTGCCTTCGTAGCTTTCGTACCAGTCCGGTTCTGCCGGCATATCCTGATATACCATATTGTAGGTTCGGTAATTCTTTACGGCGATGGCAAGCATTCCGGACGTGATCAGCGTCATCATGCGCTGGTACTTGTCCAGCCGGTCATCTTTCGAGTTCCCGCGAAGAAAGAACTGCAAGGTACGTTCGATGCTGTTCAGCTTCACGTTCGGGTTCTGAGGCAACTCCACTCCGTTCCGTTCGCGGAAGTCTACTGTGGTAATGTCCTTCGCCTTGGGCATACGGAGCAAAGCGTCCATGTTCACATGTCCGCCCGCTTCCGTTTCGCCAAGGAACGCACCGTATTCCGTCCATACGTCTGTTTCGTTGATTGTAAGGTATCCTGTCAAGTCCATATTATTTCAACTGTATTCCGTTCAACTTCAAGTCTTCCATCAAGTCGTATATCAGCACAATGTATGCCGTATGCGATGCTATGGTTGCGAGCGTCTGGCTATCCAGTTTCTGTGTGTTACGGATTTCCTGTACGAATTTGTCTGTATTGGCCAGATGCGTCTGCATGTTTCTTCCTATTGCCTCAAAGGTAGATATGCTGTCCTGGCTCATTGTAGTCAGCGCACCGCTTCCGGGCGACTGGCTACTACCGGAGGATGAGCTTTCCCAGCCGAAACTGTTCATAATCTGCTCCCGTTCTGCCAACATATCGTTTATTATATTCTGATAATCTTGTCTGAGCTTATTTACTTCATCAGTAGTTAAACCGCCATCCGCTTTCTCGGTCCAATCTTTGTATAAAGCCTCAATCCTTGACTTGTATTTGTTTGCAATAAGTGATGAGAATACTGCATTCTGCAAATACTTTTCAAAGTTGTCAGCAAAATCCTGGCTGGTAGAATCCAGATCATTCAGCATATCTACAAAGCTGTTTTGGAAGCTGCTGAAATCAACACCTGTCATCACTTCATTCATTTTTTCACCCAAATCATCAATCTGGTCATCACAGGCGATAATCTGTTCCAAGGCATTACGGAATTCAGCGTCCAGTCCAGCCCAAAATGCCCACATGTTATCACGGACATTACGTAACTGATCGGCTGACGCCCCCAACAAAGCGTTAGTTATATCATTATAGTTACCATTCTGATTTACATACTTATATAATTCTGAGGCATATCCACCCAAATCTCGGTTTTGCCGATATGCGATGCTATGAGAGCCCATACTGCTGCCGGCAGATTTACGTGCTTCAGCAAGAGCATATGCCTGCTGCATTTTCTGATTCAGCAGGTTAACTGATTCCTGATAAGCTTTTTCCGCTTCTTCTCCATAACTGATATCGATATATTGTTGTTTCTTGTCTATCAGCTCATCCCAAATGTCCGACAAGGTTTCATATTGAGATTTCATATTTTCATATTCAGAATAATCCGCGCCGTAAAAAATACCTCCAAGCCCTTTTACTCCAAAAAAGCTTCCAATTGTATCCCACATATGTCCGGCCAAATTACTGACATTCTCCAATATGCCTCCGACAAAGCCGGATATTCCCTGATCTCCCAACTGCTCCAAAACTCCGATAATAGAACCTACTATACCGCCTATTTTCGAGTCTGCGTCAGAAAACGCGTCTATCAGTGTCCCGATAGAATTTCCTAGTTGGGAGAGGTCACTTCTTGCTTCGCTAAGTCGAATCATACTGTCTGTAACTTTAGAGAATCTTTGTCCGGTCAGATCAGCGGCCGCGTTAACATTAGCCTGAGCGTTGACGACATTAGCCTGAGCCTGATTTCTTTTCTTCAAAGCCGCTTCTTTCTCTGCTTCTGTCCCCAAAATAAGGGATTTATTGTATTCCGACTGTGCCTTTTCCAACTCATTCTGTGCCTCTGCCAATACCTGTAACTGCTCCGGCAAATTTCCAAGCAATCCGCCTTTCTCAATTATATTCTGCTGGATTTCATTTAAGGCTTCATCCAAGACCTTACGCTCATCAATCGCCATGTTTTTATATTCCGGCGACTGGCGGAATTGTTCCAGTTGTGCGCGTAATTTCTGCAACTCTTGTTTCGCTACCTTGTCAAGATTTCCAAAAATCAATTCCCAATTGATACTTTCCTTAAACTCCTCAAAATCTACAGCGGCAACAGCTTCTTTCCCTTTTTCTTTTAAAAGCTTCTTTTCGGCTTCAGTTTGTGCCAAGGCAATTTTTTTAGTATACTCCAAAGCTACAGCCTCTCTTTTTTCCTGCCAGGTCCCATATTGTTTGTTATATTCTATTTCAGCGTCCAGTGTCTTATCCAGATATTCTTTATTGATCTGGTATATCTTTTCCGCTAATATTTTTTCCGCTAAAAGCCTTTGTTCATCCGCTTCCGTTTTCACTTCATCATATTGACTCTGTGGGATGTTGTCACCTTGCTTTCGTGCCTTATCCATTTTGGCAATCGTGTCCCGTTCCTGCTTGTCGATATCAGCTAGCTGTTCATCATACTCCTGTTTTGCCAAAGCCTTTCGTTTGGCGATACCTTCCTGCATGATCTGAATACGGAGTTTCTCTGTGGTTTGTTGTGCTTTTACGCGTGCATCCGCCAGCTGGGAAGCGTAGTCGGTCTTTCCGGAACCTGTACCGGTTTCGCCACCTCCTCCGTTTGATTCAAAAAGAAGGTCTTCTATGTTTACCTGATCTTCCAAGCTTTTATTAAACTTGGTCAAATCATATATTTTCTTTCTCCATTCAGTAATCTTTTCTTCGCTCTGATTGAAGAATCTGTCATAATCTCGGTTTACAGCATCAATTACATCATTGCTTACAGGAAGGAATGTTCTATTTTGTCCTTCCTTCAACTTGCCTACAGCCTCCGTCCTTTTAACCTCGTTAAGTTCTTGTTTTTTGTATTCTTCCGTTATTTTTGATTCAAGATCCAGTATTTCCTTACTGTTCTTAATCAGTGTCTCTTTTGCAGCTTGCGCTTTTGCTGATGCCATAATAGCTGTGGCAAGTTCATTGTATTTGTCAGCAGCTTTTCCCACTAACACCTCTTCATCACTAAGATTCTTGAAGTATTGAGGAAATTCTTTTTTCAGCTCCTTTACTGCTGATATGCGTTCATTCATACCTTTGGAACTGTCTACAGCAGCCTGATATAGTAAGTTCAGTTGCACAATCTCTTCCTGTGCTGCCTGCTGAGAATCAAGCATGGCCTTTTTATAATTTTCCAAAGCCTCTTTATTGTTGTCAATAGCTTTTTTCCCGTTGATAAGCTCTTTTACCCAGTTCGCAATATCCTTTCCAAACACAATACCCAGCGATATAGCGGCTACCAGCGCCGTCTGCCATGAGAATACTGCACCAGCCAGCTGTTTCCATACAGGCACACCCTTTTGTCCGGATGCGGCCAGAAGTTCGTTCTGCTTGCGCACATCGGCAATGGCATCTGCCAGCATAGGAAGGTTGTTGGAAATAGCGAGGATAAACATCTGCGGTCCCATGGCAAGTGAAGGCAGCTCTCTAGCTACCTGGCTGAACTGCGTTTTCAAATTGTTGGTCTTGCGGGTAACGGCTTCGGTGTCGATGTCAATTGCCTGCGTTTTTGCAGTTTCTTCCTTTGCTTTTTTCAGGCTGTTCAGTCCAGCTTCCAGTCCGCGTACTTGTCCGGTAAGAGCTTGGATGTTGGCGGCCTCCTGAGTATAGCTAAGACCTGCAGCCTTATTTACTTCAAGTTGTTTCTTTTGTGCGGCAATTACCTGCTGCAATGCAGAAATCAGTTGTCGAGTCTGAGTTTCCACATCATCCACATTTTTACCAACCGACTGTAATCCGGCTTTGGTAAGGTCTTTCATGAATATTTCGAGCTGTACAGGTACTGCCATGATTTCAATGAATTAATGATAAAAAATAAATAATCAGTCCTTGACCGCATAGTGGGTAAAGAACTCCATCGGGTTCATTCCCTTTGTCGCATTTAAATTTTCTGTTTGTTTGTGACTGTTTCTTTGTTTCTCCCGTTCCTCCATTTCACGGATCTGCTGCATCATGTCCGGCTTTTGCGGTGGAACCCAGTGCGGCATGTCTGCCATCATCATTTGCAGGGTTACAACGTTTACTTTGTCCAAAATGTAGTCAATGCTCCAACCTGTTTCTGTGGCCAGCTGACCTATCACGCCGAAAAGGCTATGCGAAGGTTCCGTATGTCCCTTCTTTAACTCCTCGTTTCGTTTGCGCTCTCGTTCCGGCTCGCTAAGGGCTGCATCTTGTTCAGTGCTGCTGCCGATGCGATAATAATCCCGAAAGACGTGGTAGATGTACTGTTCAGTATCTGTCGCCAGGCGGAGGAAAGTTCATCGGGTGTCATCAGTTCCCGAAGCATCCATGCCACCGGGCGGTTAAGTAACCTTCCCAGTATCGGTCCTCGAACAATCCCGTATGCCACTATCCGGCTGATATCCTTCCCATGCAGGTAGACAAACCGGATTCGCTGGTCCAGATTATATGCATCATATTCTTCCGGAGTAACGCCGATGCGCAGGTAACGTTTGCTGACACGTAGCAGACTGCGTGTGGTAGGTATCTTCATCGTGATGCGGAACGGATGTTTCCGCAGTACCGTATGAAGCGGCAGGCTGATTCCCCCGTCACTGAGGGAGATGCCTGCCAGCAGTTCTATATCCTGTGTCTTCATCATCCTGCTGCATCTGCGGTTGCATCACTTTCATCCGGGGTTACACCGGGAGGATAAGTACGGTAGCGTCTGTCTTTTCCGTCTGTAGGTTTCAGCATGTCCACACGGATACCCATTGCCAGTACATTCTGCATATTGATTCCGTTCTGGAAGCCGTTACGGCTCAGACGGGCATTGAATATGCGGAAGCTGTGTCCGGAATGCATGGATATTGTCAGCACACCGTTTGCTACAAACTTAACCGGAGGAGTATAAGAATCATCCTTTTCTTTCTTTCCACCGAATACATCGACCATGCTTTGTGCATCCAGCTTGATGAGGTTCATCGTGAATGCATCGCTTCCCGGATTGGTCATGATGCTGTCTACGGGTCCGTCTGTTACCTGTGCGGCCATCACATCCATAAAGGTAGGCGCATTTCCTGCCGGCTGCATCCCATTTTCATCCAGCCAGCCCAACGTCTTTTCCTCGCCTTCCGGTGTCTTGAACTTTACGGCGGCCACACCATACATCAGTCCGTTGCTTTTATCTGCCATAATTTTGTCGTTTTTAATGTTTGCTTAAATGATATTTAATCAGTTGCCAAATAAGGATAATTCCCAGCAGGGTCAGGGCTGTTCCTGTCAGCCATCCCTGGGCTGCGGGGCGTGTTTCCTTTACTTCACTGTTCACAGTTTCATCACGGATGCGGTGGTCGGTTTCCGTACGAGTCACGGTCACCTGTCTTCCTGTGCTGTCGGCTGTTGCCGTGACGTTCACGCCACCTTCTCCGTCCGATTGTATGTCAATACTCAGACCGTCGTTCCGATAGCTCAGCCCGAATCCGGCAGGAAGCTTACTCAGGTTCAGCCACTGCTCCGCACTCACCGAGCAGGTCGCCGTCCTCTTCGGGACCGGCTCGTAAGTTGTTTGCTCGGTTACGCTCGTTCGGAGGCTGTCCGAGCGGACGGTTTCCGAGCTGGCCTTTCTGCTGCTGGCGCAGGAAGATAATGACAGGACAGCGGTCAGCATACTTGCAAGTATGCAGTTTTCGTAAAGCCGTTTCATGATTGATATTCCGTTCGTTTTGTTTCCGTAGTTGTTTGCTTAGTTCCAATACCGTGGCACTGAGGTCATCATACAGAGCCTTGTAAGTGCCTTCGGTTTCTTTTACTGCACGGACCTGGTATACTTTCCTGTCACGCCACCAGGCAATGACCGTAGCCAGCCATCCGGCAGGAAGAAGCCAGTCCCATAGTGACTGTAGCAGGGTCCAATCCATAATGCTCTACTCTTTTTTTAACAGTGCTCCGATAGCCTTAATCACATCATAGAATCCGCATCCGCTGAGTCCCGCCGCCAGTCCGTAAATCAGCACCTGCCACCAGATATAGCCTGTAAGTAACGGAGTGAGCTGCAACAGCCAGGCAAGGATACATACCACCATGCCCACGCCGCATGAAATCAAAATTTTAGCCAGCTTGCTTGCGGAAACAGCCGGAATAATTTTCATGATCTGTGTCACTAATGTAGAAATCAGGGCTACGATTCCGGTAAAGCTACCCAGATCGATAAGGAACGATGTTTCAGGTTCAGCAGCCGGAAGTAGGGTCTGCGCAAAAGAAGCCAGTGTTGTAATCAGGCACAGGCTGAAAAATAAGATAATCCGTTTCATTTTGTTGTGCTTTATTGGCGTAGCATTTGGCGTACTACGCCATGGTTATAGTTTCAATATTTGTTTTCTGTTTTTTCCGTCACGCTTGTAAGATACATGCACCCAGGAATAATTCTTTTCGTCGATAAGCTGGTCGAAAGGCAGATTCTCACGGATGTACTCAAAGAGCTTACGGTTTTCTTCCTTGCTTCCTGCTGTAATGTCGGCAGCTTCTCCTTTCAGATGCTGGCTGCTTGCCGCACCTCCTACCAGCCGGTTCAGTTGCGGACAGCGGTAACCGGAATTGACTGTAATCGGTTTTCCGTACCATTCACGGAGCGGGTCAAGCACATTGTCGGCAAGGGCTTTCAAGTTACCCGCCTCCTGAAGAGGCGGTGTATTCTTGATTCCATGAGCGTCGGCGGTGGTACTGGCACAAAGTTCTCCCATTGTAAAGTGTTTCATGACTTATCCTCCTACTCCTGCATTAGATATTTGTACATACTTCTTTCCGGTCCACATCAGTACAGTACTGTCGTTTGCGGCGCATTCTACGCCACCTATCGTTTGTTTGTTTGAAGCATGCTCGTTGTTTACAATCAACAAAGAGCCAGGCTGTACCAGTGTGTTTACAGTATAAGAACCTGCTGAAGCAGCACTGTCGAACGTCATTACCTGCGGATTTGTGTCATGCGTAATGTGTGAACTGTCGGTTGGCTTACGGTTTACTGCAATCGGAAAAGGAATACGCTGGCAGCGTTCTCCTTCTTCCGTGTAAGGGGCGGTAAAATCAAATGTACGTCCTGATTTACTATTCAGATAACTCATAGTTCTATCTTTTTAAAGGTTTGTTACTCATGCTTTTTAGTTACAATAGCTCCCAGGTATTTTCCGGTAGTAGGCAGTGCCAGTCCGCGCATGTTAAAGCCGATAACGTCACCACGGTATTCCGGATCATTAAGACGGTAGTACATGTCGAAATTGCTTTTTGCTGCTCCTACCGCTTCCTTATAGAAGAAGGTTGAGGCAATAGCGTCTGTACTGTTTACAGGAGCTCCATATGCTACACGTTGTCCGTTTTCCCCATTGTAGCGTGGAGTCATTGCGGTGATATATACCTTGAAATTAAACATTGAGCTGCCGTTGAAGAAGCTTTTGTACATTTCCAGATCCTGTTTGCGAAGGTCGGCTGCGTGCCACGGATGAAGCAGGAGGATTCGGCCTTCTGTTGGCATATCCATCAGGTTGCATTGGGTATCCAGTTTCAGCAGTTCTTCATAAGTAAAGGCATAGTACGTGTTGTTGATGCTGCTCTTGTTTCCTGTGCTGACCACATTTACCGGAGTGTTTTCCGTATTTTTTGCCGGTGACCAGTTATATCCTGCCATCTTCGCAAACTTAGTCTGCAAAGACACACGGTGTCCGCGTATGACGCTTTCGCGCTTACCAGCCGCTTCCTCCACTTCGATAGCGTTGATGTGTACGGTATTTTCCGTATCAAAGCGTTTCATCTCCAGTTTGTGTGGAATATCTTCACGTCTTACAATAGGAATAGGCCATACTTCATTGTTCTCAATTACTTCCGGATTTACACCCGCTTCCTGAAGGTTCAGGAAACCGTTATCTGTCCATGCATCGAGATTTCTACCTTCTGCAACGAACGAGGTATCCGGGATAAACTGCTCCTCGATTCCGGGAAGCCAGATTTCTTTGTTTAATCCTGCCATGTTTTGTCTGTTTTAAATAGTTTGTAAAAATGGTTTAAGCCGGTTCATGTCCGTAGGCTTCGCGGAATTTCTGACGGTAGAGTTCCTTATCCTGCTTCAGTTCTTTCAGTCGGTCGGCTTTCAGAATATCCTGGAAAGTCATGTCACGCAGGGTTATTGCTCCTGACTTTCCTTCGGGAATAACCTGTGTGGCTACAGCCTGCCGTCTGGTAATGGAAGACAGACGTACGGAAGCATTTTCAAAATCATTCTCCAGATCTTTCAGCCATGCATCACGTCCGGAAGCATCAATACGTCCGTCTTTTACGGCTGCATCCACCAGAGAGACAGCCTGTGCCTTTCTGGTTTTACGTTCCTTTTGTTCGTAGGTGTCCAGTTTTAGCTGTAAATTCTTTTTTTCTGTTTTCAATCCGGCTATTTCCGACTGATACTGATCACGCAACGCGATGAGCTTGCGCACTTCTTCGGCAATTGCCTGTTCGCTGGCTGAGTCGGACAGGCGCAGCATTTGTGTAATCACACTCATATTGTTTTCTTTTTTAGGGTTGAGATTCATATTTTTAATATTGTCAGCCAGACGTATGACCGTACTCCGGTCTGACAGGTCAATCCGTTTGCCTGTTGTACGGTCGTACATGACCAGAGCATTGTGGTTCGCTCCAATCGGACAAATTGATATTTCACGGAGTGTCCAGCGTGTAATGGTCGGTCCGGTCTGTCCGTCCAGTTTCATAAGTTCATCGTCCGTAGCCTCTTCCGGAGGCCATGCACCTACAGATGCCATACGCAAAAATCCACGCTCTACCTTACCGGCTATCTCAGCGGCTTTCGGGTCGGCTGTATCAAATACGATTTCTGCAACTATGGTTCCGTTTTCCTTATATACCCTGTCAGCACGGCCTATTGGCGTTTCCCAGTCGTTATGGTTATACAGTATGACGGGATTTTTCTCAAATTCCGTCAGGTTGGCTCCATCAGTCAGCATACGGAAGCCGTAGGTGTTGACCGATTCATCGTGTACTGTGAATTTGTATGATTTGTTCATTGTGCTCATGCTTGTTTATCGCAAAATTCGGGTGAAAAAATGAATCAGGCAAATCAGGTTGTAAGCGTTACATTCTGTAATGTAAGGAGTTACATAAATAGGGAAAGCATTACAAACCGATTGGTACAATTCATCGGAACTGTCTACCTTTGTTTTAAAATATAACACGAACGGACATGACAAACAACCTGACAAACCAACAGAAAAAGGACTGGGCAAAGTTGCTGTTCATGCAGGAAGGCATGACTTTTCAGGATATTGCGCAGAAAGTGGGCGTAAGCCGTATAACCGTAGGAAGATGGGCGGAAAAGGAGAACTGGGAGATGCTGCGTGCGGCTGTCACCTCCACCCGTGAGGAACAGATACGACATCTGTATATGCAGATAGCCCAGATAAACAAGGCAATCAGCGAATCGGATACTAAATATGCCACACCTGCCCAGGCAGACACAATCAACAAACTGTCTGCGGCCATCGCCAAAATGGAGGGCGATTTCGGCATCGCAGACATTATCGGAGTAAGCAAGAAGTTCCTGACATGGCTGCGTGCCCGGAATCCGGAAAAGGCAATCGATATTTCATCCGAGTTTGACGAATTCATTAAGACACAACTGAAATGATATGGCAAGACAGAAACTGACCGGAAAGAACAAGCAGTTGGTGGAAGACTGGGAGGAATTCCTGCGACAGGTGCGCACACTGACTGCGGTGGACTTTACCATGAGCGATGCAGAGAAGTCCCGAAAATTGAAAGAGCTGGAGTCCGATCCGATAGCATGGATGAAATTCTTCTTCTATAAGTTTGCCAAATATGAGTTCGCGGGCTTCCAGAAGAAGGCAATTCGTCGTATCATAAACCATTCCGACGGTAACTGGTACGAGGTACTTTCGTGGGCGCGTGAGCTGGCAAAAAGTACCATTGTAATGATGACCGTACTATACCTTGTGATTGTGAAAAAGAACAAGCGGGTGATAATCCTTGCTTCTGCTACCAGTGATGCGGCTATCAAACTGCTCAATGTGTACCGGGCGCAGTTTGAAGCAAACGAACGCCTGCGATACTTCTACGGGGACATGAGAGGAACTAAATGGACGGAAGATTATTTCATCCTGTCAAACCGGGCTTCGTTTATGGCTATGGGATGGGGACAATCTCCGCGTGGTGTGAAGCTGGATGAAGTGCGGCCTGACCTGCTGCTCATGGACGACTACGATACCGACGAGGAATGCCGGAACATCGAAGTGCTGAACAACAAGTGGCGATGGTTTGAGAATGCCTTATTCTTCACCCGTTCCATCAGTGAGGCATTACTGACCATCTGGACGGGTAATATAATTGCCAAGGATTGTTGCGTGGTGCGTGCCGGAAACAAGGCCCGTGAACTGGCTGACCGTGAAAAGCCGCTGGGACATTGGGACATCATCAACCTGCGTATGGTAGACATCAACCATCCTGACCCTCAGGAAGACTATCGGAACGGAAAATCGGTATGGCCCGAAAAAAACAGTGAAGAAGCCGTAGATGAAGTGCTGGCTCAGGTCAGTCTGGCAGCCGGTCAGAAGGAATGTTTCAATAATCCTGTCATTGAAGGACATTATTTCGATGAAATTAAATGGGGAGAATGTCCGCCTGTACATAAATTGAAATACATTGTCAGCTACGGCGACCCGGCATACAGTAACAAGGTCAGCAAGAAAGCCGCACAAAACTCCTTCAAGGCAAACATCCTGTGCGGACTGTATGAAGGTACGCTGTATGTGTACACCTGTTTCCTTCAGCATGTCACTAACGATGAATTTGTGAACTGGTACTACTATCTCCAAGACTATGTGAAGGAGCGTGCCCAGCTGCGTTGCTTCATTGAGAACAACACCCTTCAGGACCCGTTTTACGAGCAGGTATTCAAACCAATTTTCCTGAACAAGGGAAAAGAACGTGGATTTTACATTAATATCAGTCCGGACGAACGGAAGAAACCGGAGAAGTTTGCCCGCATCGAAGGTAATCTTGAACCGTTGCACCGTGCCGGAAGACTGGTTTTTAATATTAAAGAAAAAGACAATCCTCACATGTTGCGGCTTCAGGAACAGTTTAATCTGTTTGATGACGGACTCCCGTCACCGGCTGACGGACCTGATGCAGTGGAGGGAGGATACTACATGTGCCAGCAGCTTTCAGCCAAGATTGAAACGGGAAGTATCTGGTACGGTAAAAGACATACAAACAAAAAAAGATTCTAAGATTATGGCATACCTGACAACAGAAGATATGTACACACATATCTACCAGGAAAACATTGAAACTATAAGTCATGGCGATGAGGCGATTATGCTTTCTGCCATTGATGCCGCCATAGAGGAAGCATCCGGTTATCTTACCAAATACGATACACAAGCTATCTTTTCCGCAACAGGCAGCGCACGAAACGCTATCCTGCTGCTGTTCGTAAAAGATATCGCGGCATGGCACTTCGTCAACCTCTGCAACGCCGGAGTGGATATGGAACTGCGTGAAAAACGGTATAACCGGGCAATAGAATGGCTGGAGAACAACCAGAACCGTAATAATCCTAATCTTCCTGCCAAACCGGACAGTACGGACTGCGGACATGCTCCGGGATGCCATTGCCAGATGGATTACGGAAGTAACCGAAAGCGGGACAATCATTTTTAAACGATACGATTATGGCAAAGAAAAATAAAAAGAATTATAGGGGAAAGGCTGCCATGCCTGATCCGACAACAGTAAGCAAGGCTTTGCCTACCCCTATTTACAGTACTCTTGTACTTACGCCTCCCAGACGGGAAATAAATGACATAGGGAATTGGAAATCGGCTTTGCGTGCAGCCGATATAGGCATCCGTTTCCCATTGTATGACCTGTACTCCAGTATTCTGCTTGACGGTTCCGTGACGGATGCCATCAACAAGCGTATAGAGGCGATTACCGATGCCGATATTAATTTTATCACAAAAGACGGAAAGCAGTCCGATGTGATGGAAAACCTTATCAATTCGCTGGAGTTCGAGCGGCTGCTGGAAAGCATCATGTGGAGCCGCTTTTGGGGTATATCTGTGGATGAATTTACATTCACTCCGGAATTTGACTTCAACTCCATTCCACGGAAACACATCCGTCCCAAAGAAAAGGTCATCGTACGACAGCAGGGAGACAGTGACGGAATCAGCTATGCCGGTGACGATATGATTATCCAGTGGGGACGCGATGATGATCTGGGGCTTTTGCTGAAAGTCGCTCCATATGTTATATATAAGCGGGGCGGTTTTGGCGATTGGGCACAGTTTGTCGAGCTTTTCGGTATGCCCATCCGTATCGGTAAGTATAACTCACTGGACGATACCAGCCGCAGGATGTTGATTGAGGCATTCGAGACGGCCGGTTCCGCACCTTATATGGTAGTACCAAAAGAAAGTGAGATAGAAACCACCCTGATGAGCGGAACAACCAACGGAGCCCTTTACGATGATTTCCGGAAAGCGTGCAACGAAGAAATACTGATTACGATTCTGGGACAAACCATGACTACGCAAAGCGGTTCATCACTCAGCCAAAGCCAGGTACATCTGGCCGTACAGGAAAAGAAGCACCGCAGCGACCGGCGTTTTGTTATCCGCATGCTGAACAAGTTCTTTGTGCCGTTACTGGAGAAACGCGGGTATCCGGCAGGTGGTGGAAAGTTCTCTTTTGTAGACAAGAAGGATGAACTTTCCGTAACAGACCTGAAAACACTGAGCGAAATACTTCCCATTCCTCGCTCATGGGTATACGAGAAGTTTGGCATACCGGAACCGAAAAACGATGAGGACATTCTGCAAAGCCTGAATCCGGCAGAATCCGTACAGCAGCCTTTTGCAAACGGGAATAAGAAACCTCGTACGGAAGAGGTTCAGGAGCCGAAGAAAGATCCGGAAAAAGGGAACGAGCCTCCTGTACGCAATACGGACAAACAAAGTCTTTGGGAATGGATAAAAGGTTTTTTCGCAGAAGCCCCGACGGGAGCCGGGGCTGGCGCAGTCCGCATGAGGGATGATTCGGATCTTGACGAAAAGATAGCCGATGAAGTGTGGAACGGTGAGGAACTGTTCTCACCTGATCTTTTCAGGTTCTTTTCCGGAGAATTTTTAAATGCAATTCAAACATCATTTAAATCAGGCGTAAGAAACATTGATACCGGTTTTGCCTACAATGCTCCCGATGATGTTTTCCGTACTGCCATGGAAACCAATCTATATCATTTCAGTGCTGCCAAGACGCTTGCGGAAATCCAGGAACTCAACCGTCTGTTCCGGGAAAGCGGAAGTTACAATGAATTTATGGAAAAGGCACAGCAGGTGACAAAAGCCTTTAACCGGACGTGGCAGCAAACCGAATACGATACTGCCGTACTGACAGCAGAAGCCACTTCGCAGTACCGCAGACTGGTACAGAACAGGACTGTCTTCCCTTACTGGCAATACCTCACCGTAGCCGATGGCCGTGTACGTGAGGAACATAAAAAACTGCATGGAGTGATTCTTCCGGCTAATGACGAACTTTGGAACAAGATATATCCTCCGAATGGATGGAACTGCCGTTGCCGTGTACGAGGGCTTATGACATTTCAGGTAGAAGGTGAGGATTTGTCTGCTATGCGGCAGAGGGTACTGGACTTTCTGACTACCAAAGAATGGAAGATGCAGGCAGCCCAAGGATGGGGAGTTAACCGTTGCGACACCGCACAGATATTTACTGCCGACCAGATGTACATCCGCAAGTTCCCGCAGCAGGCCGCATCCTATTTGAAAAAGATGACCGCCGACCGCTGGGAGCTTCCCACCGTACAGCAGATGAAGGACAACGCTCAGGACGATATGCCGCCCCGTGTGGAGCGCAATGAAAAACAGCTTTGGGAAGAAAAAGCTGTAGATGGTGTGATTTCGCTGACCGATTACGACGGACGGAAGGTAGTCATATACGAAAAACAGTTTTTCGGTCATACTACCGCAAAAGGAAGAGATAACCGTATCGCACTGTGGAATGCCATGCTCGATACGCTGATGGATCCTGACGAAGTATGGTTGAACAACGAGATAGAGAAGAACTCGCTCGAAAAGGCAGAACAGCTTGATACCTACTGCCTGCTGAAATTCTATCGCGATGAGGTGGTGGCAGTAAACTACAAGATAGAGGGTGAAGCTTTGGTTTTGAAAACATGGTACGTCATGCAGACTAATCTGAAAGGAAAGACCGTAGCCTATATGAAAAAGAACATCTGGGATAAACGCCGGTGGGGACTGCTCATAAAAAAACGCTGAAGTATGTCCTTGCGTCCGTCCGGCCCGTAAAGGAGAACCATCCCGTGGTTCTCCGCCCGCCCGGATTGGATAGCCGGTGTCATACCTCAACTTGAATTACTCTGACCGAACCTTGCGTCTTTCCATTTCTTGCGGCTGCCCCCCGCCAAACCAAGGTAGGACCCCATCTAGTCCGGTTGTCAGAACGTTACAAAGATAATGTTTTTAATTTTAAACCACTTGTTTAATTGAAAAACAAATGAATACAAACGATGAATTTGCAAAAAAAATAGCCCAGGCAATGAGCGCGCTTCCTCAACTGATAGCGGAAGAAGCCAAGGAATATTCCAGGACCAGGTTCTCAGAAAAGTCTTTCGATGGTAAACCATGGCCGGCACTGAGTCCGAAATACAAGCCGAAGAAAGGGACTATGCTGGTACGCAGCGGTAAACTGCAAGGCAGTGTGCGTATAGTAAGGGTAACCCCAAAGAAGGTGGTCATTGCCGCCGGAAACAGCAAGGTCCCTTACGCACAGGTTCACAACGAAGGTTTTACCGGAAGCGTGGTGGTAAAGGCTCACACCCGTAATCTGAAAAAACAAGGAAAGAAAAAGAGAAAGACTGTCGAGGTGAAAAGTCATATACGGAAAATGAACATTCCCCAAAGACAGTTCATGGGTAACTGTCCGGAACTGGAACGTAAATTAAAGACAGTAAGCGAACAACTTTTTAAATCCATATTGAAATGAAGAAAGAATACATGAGCGATTTGCTCGAACTGCTTGAAACGGAAGTGCCAGAACTCCGCTGGATTGATGCTGACGAAGGTCAGCTGGATTATTACACCGATGAACGTCCGCCTGTGGCATGGCCTTGTTGTCTGGTAGAATTTTCCATGCCCGACACACGTGACCTGTCTTCCATGGGGACAGTGCCCCAACGCTGTACCCTGCGAGCTGTGCTTACCATTGCCTTCAATGATTGTGCAAGTCTGAACACCCGTACCCCGAAATCCGTACGGGATACTGCTCTGAAACGTTTTGACCTGCTGGAAAAGATAAAGCAAACGATACATGGGCGGTGGTTTGATCATTTCCAGCAACCATACATGCGCCGAAGCTGTGTACCTCTGAAAAGGGAAGACGGACTGAAAGTATATGAAATGGCATTTGAAGCGGCTGTAATCGAATAATCAGAATTTCCACGTAGGAAACATTTTCTGAAGCTGGCGTGCCGTCACTTTACGGCGGCAAAGATCTGTATAGAAATCCGCGTTTTCCATCAGCGCGTTCTGGATGGTACGTTCGTCTACAAAAAATTCATGTTCAGCCAGTATCACAGTCACGTCGTCAGGACGGCGGCGCATGATTTCCTCCCAATAATATTTGCGTGCCACCATCGCACGGTTGCGTAGCATCAGACGTTCTTTTCTATCTGATGCCATACGCTTTAGTGGGAGAGTGACTTTTCGGGTCATTTCCGATAGCGAAAGCTTATATGACGGGAACAGCTCCAGTTGAGAATCCATAGACAACGATTTATCGCAAAATTACAAAAAAATGCGGACATTATCTTATTCACGCACATAATAACTGCTTTTACGACAGCCCGGACCTGTACAGCCGTAGATTTGCACTGTCTAGACAAGTTAACCACATTTTTACAAACATTTAAAAAAGACAGACACATGGCTATCAACTATTCTATTGCGGCTTACAAGAAGCCGGGAGATATGGAAGGCACTGCGAAGTATTACGCCAAGGCACAGGCGAGCGGAACAGTCGAAATCAACGAGCTGGCGGATGATATCGCCTACAGTACGACCTTGACCGACGGTGACGTGCTGAACGTGATCCGTGCGCTGATCAAGCAGATAAACCGCCACATCGCCAAAGGAGAAATCGTAAAACTGGAGAATCTTGGAGCATTCCAGGCTCAGATACGCAGCAACGGTTCGGAAACGTCGGAAGACTTCAACGAAAGTTACATCCGTCAGGTTCATCTTCAGTTCCGTCCGGGACTGGGACTGCAAAGCACGCTGGCACTGGAGAACCTTCAGTTTAAGAAGGTAAAATCGTATAAGGAGCTGGAAGGCGAATAATTTACCGCCGGAAAAATGATCTATTACCCTGCGGAAACAGGACGTTTACCGCAGGGTAATTTTTGCAGTACAAAAAATAATTCGTATCTTTACCTATATGAAAGCGATATACCTTACAGACCTGGCTCAGCAATATTTCCCTAAATCCAGTACCCGGAGTGCCGTAGCGCAGCTTCGCCGCTGGATAGTGTTGAACGAAGACTTACAGCAACGGCTTACGGAACTGCATTTCCATAAGGGACAGCGAAGCCTGACTCCCTTGCAGCACGAAGCGATATGTCATTTCCTTGGAGAACCAGGTGAATAATATACAGCAATCCCCGGCATCGGTTTTCGGTGTCGGGGATTTTTTCTGTATTATTGTCTGATACACTTACGAAGGCTTTCCAGCAGGAAACGCACGTTCGACACATCGGTCTGGTCTTGTTCCACCGGACATCCACCATCCATGTCAAGCAATCTCATGACTGCGGTAAAAAGGATATTATCTAGCGAATCTACGGTTTCTTCAAAATCTGCTATCTTCAGATACTTTTCCCATTGTTCATAATTGAATTTTGTTGCCATAGGTCAGTCCTCCTTGAATTCAAGTTCCATCTGTTTCACGTTGTTCATTTTACGGCTTGCACTAAGCAGAAGCATTGCTCCGCGTGTCATTACAAACCATCCGGGATTGTTTGCCCCAAAAAGAAGGATTTTCTTTGCTAATGTTTGTTTGGCGTTAAGCTTCTTGGCAGCTTGTGTACTTTCGGTACGGCTTCCCATTGCCGCATGCAGGTCGTTCATGCTGTACCACGTTTCATTATCTATGGTTACGCAACGTACTGGACTGTTATTGAACATACGTGTTTCGTAGGGAATATCTCGCGCGTCGATGAAATCTGTTTTCGGCTTGTATATACCGTAATATCCTTTCTTGCGGATGGACGGCAACACCTCACTCGTTACCCATTTGCGGAACTTCTTCGCCTCTGCCTTGCGGCTCTGGAATACCAAAGAGTACAAACCACTCTCGGAAACTGCTGTGACTGTTTGTGGTCTTCCGATGGGGTCGGTAATGCCGACCCCACGCCGTTCATCTTCATCAAGACGTGACGCAGCATCTTTGTGATTCGCTATGCCAAGCACTTCACACACATCTTTTGCCACAAACCACGGTTCACTGTTGATTAACTGCACACGAATTGGTGCTTTCTCTTGGCTGAAGTTGAACACTTCAACCTGCCCGGTCATCGGGGCTTCATTTTTCTTGTTACACATAATGTTGTATTTTTAATGAGCATTTGTGTGGATGATAAAAAAGAACGGCATCCACTACCCGCCGCTCTAAGACCATACAACAAGGACTTGCCTACGCCATTACAACGTATGCGCGGGGTTAGATGCCGCCATCTTATAGACGGTTTGCATACAGGCATAAAAAATGCCCGGATGCAGTGCAATCGGACAGAACTCGCTGTCCTTGTTGTTATTCAAAAATCTTAGAGCACCGCAAATATGCAAATTCTTTTTTATTATCCAAGCACGCTTGCCCGATTTTTTTCGGAATATCCCGAAATTTGTTCCCGGATAGGTGGTCAGGCCGCACCGGGATAGTGGTTATTAAAGGTCTATAATTTCAATCTTCAAATCACGCTTCAGTTCCCGAATCATGTCAAGTGTGTCATTATTCTCAATATCAAAGCAGATACCCTGTAATTCCGGGTTCTGCTGTGATCGTTGCACCTTCAGATCGCAGGGGCGGTTCCACTTCACCCAGATGAACATAAACTGGCTGATCATGCTGTAATGAATCTTTGCCGCCACCCTGCGAGGCTTGAACAGATTAAGGTTCTGGTTCTGCATAGGGTTCAATCTGTTTGATTACTGTTCCGCTGAGCCAGATCCGTCCGCTGCCCTGACATTGCGGACACACTTTCTGCTGGGGATATTCCCGGCGCACATCTTTCTCTGCATACACGGTTACTGAGCCGGTTCCTCCGCACTGGCGGCAGAGGCATACGCGGCGATGGATATAAGTCTTCTCTGTATTCATCTCTTATCTGCGTTTTCAAATTCGGGTTTTACATCAGGTTCTGCTTCGTATGGGTACACATCCATGATGGCGGTTTCTGATACGGAAGCTATCACGTAATCAGCCATAGTATCTTTCATTCCTTCGTCCAGCTTCTTGATGGCGTCGCGAAGGTCGGAAGCTTGTACAAGTACGTTGCTGGCAGTACGCTTTTCTGCTCCGCTCTTTTCATCCAGTGTAATAAACCAGAGTTTACATTTGAACCAGCGGTCGGCACACTCCTCATCGCTTGGGAAAATTTCTTCATAATTTGCTCTTGCTACACCTGCAACTACAAACTCTCCCTGAAAGAAAGGTGTCATTTCTTCGATGATACGGCTTTCGGCTTCGGTGAAACTGAGCGCATCTACCAGATAGGGTTCTGTTACTTTCTTCTGCATTCCGTTTTCCATCGTTTTCTCATAACGGATTTTGCATGTAAACCAGTTGTGCATCATAATTCTTCTGTTTTTGTTGATTGTTTAAATATTACGTTAGTGTGGTCTCTTCTTGAATCGTCCATACATTCAAGTCCGTTCCCGTAGCAGCTTATGCCGTGCTCAAAAAATAGCATCCGCTGCAAGCATTTTCCGGATCTTCCACTTCGGCTACTTCGAGCGTATGTCCGTTCCATGTGAATGTTTCTCCTAATTTGTGCTCCATGATTCTTTTATTTTTCTGATTAATTCATTCCATCCTTTCCGCGCCATGCGTGGTTCCATCCAGCACAGCCAGCCAAGTATATCGAGCATTCTTCCTGCAAGTTTCAGAATGAATCCCATTATAATCAGCGGCCCGATGATGATGGAAAATGCGGTGAACAGGATAATTTGTGTGCGATTGTTCATTATTCCAGGTAATAGGTTATTGCTACTTTGTTGTTTCGAAGGATAACAACTCCATATCCGCTGTCTCCTTTTACGATGTACACGAATATCGAAGTCCTATTCAGTATCATCCCTTTCCGGAGTATGACTATTTTTTCTAATATTATCCGTCTGAGCCTGTCGTAATCGTCATAATCGACTTCCGGAATAGGTCTGTCATATATTCGGGTAAGATATTCGTGAAGCTTGATCATCCAGCGCGGCCACTTGTCGCGCCGGATGGGTGAATTAAAGGTTAGTTCTGCCATGGTTGTTTTTCTTCCATCCATTTAATTGGTAAACCTTTTCTCGTGCTTCCTCCGGTGAATGACACTCCGCTATGGGAGTGCCTTCACATGTGGACTGGGTGTATTCATTGCGATACACAATCCAAAGAGGACCACGTCGTTCATACGTGTATTTAGGCCGTCTGGACTGCATCGCTTTCTTTCTTTGGTTCGACATAGAAAGATTCGTCCTGTACCACCTGAATACCAATTTTCGGGAATAATTCGGCCACTTCAGGAACTTCCCGGTCAGCCAGCAGCTTGTCCTTGGCCAGTTCCTCTGTGGTACGGATATAATCAGGAAGGAATTCTTTTACCAGGTTTGTAACCGAGGCCCAGGTAAAGCCTTTCAGATTCTTCAACTTCGGGTTACCGGTGCGGAATCCGATGATACCATGTGCCGACTCCAGACTCTTTTTCTTGCTGAAAAGCGTATCCTTATTCTCAGTGGCGTAGGTTTGCATCACTTCAAAGGTGCGGTCTTTCGTTTCGTTCAGCTCGGCCAGCTGGTCGGCGTACTTCTCTCGGATCTTAGTCATCTCCTGATCCATCTTCGCGGTAAGTGACTGGGCCTTTGCGTCGGCCATTGCAAACTCGGCAAATGCCTGTTCGTACTGTTCGCGGCTTACTCCGCTGATTACTGTTTTCTTGGTTCTTTTTGTTGCCATTTTAATTGAGTTTTAATCGTTATTTAAATTCTGTATAACACAAACGTATTTTTGCTTCTGGATTAATCCCTTGTGCCAATTTCCTTACATCCGTCAAGTTGTCGGTTCGCCAGCATGAGCGGATGCTTTTATTCGGTCTGTCGTGGAAAGAATAAATGATCCTCCATACGATGTATTTCTTCCTATTCATCCCTCATGTCCTCCATTGCCGCCAAATCGTATTCCAGTTTCATGGTCTCATCAGCCTGTTGTCCGCAGAAGTTTTCCAGTTCACGGAGTATCGTTACACGGTCGCCGAAATCAAACTGCTGCATGCGGTTCATAATGTCATTCTGAATTTGTTCGATTGTATGTTCCATGATTATTCCTTGTTTGATTTACTGTCCTTGTAATCTTTCACTACCGGGCTACCAATCAGCTCGCGTCTGCTGTAATACACGCTACGTCCTTTCTGATATCCTGTTATCAGCCCTTTGTTAGCCCATCTTTTTATAGTTGTTTTTCCACATCCTATTAATCTGCATGCGTCAGCCTGACCTATCAAATCATCCGGTGCTTCTGAAATATCTTTTCTAGGTACTTTCTCTAAAGAACCCACCCTGAGTCCTAATCTTCTTTCTACACGATCCAATCGGCGCAGAAGCTTTTTGTACTCCGAGAGGCTCAGGGTAATTGTTTCCTCCTGCTCTTCATCTTCCGGTCCGTCTTCCAGATCCGGACAGATGGAACTGATACCAATCTTTCCGGCAAGGAACTGGGCTGCATCGCGTGCGGCATAGAAAAGAGTTTCGTTGCGCTCGTCTTCCGGAACGTCGCGCACATACCGATTGAATACCCATGATTCGCTGCGTTTTTCTTCTAAAACTTCCCTCTGTATGCGACATATCGGATCGTAATTACGTTCTTCCAGATACGCTATTGCACGATTTATTTCTGATTGCTTTCTCATATCATTCCTCCTTTCTTGCCATTGCCTCAAATTGTCGTTTCACTTCCTTCAGTTCCTCCAGCGACATTTCCGTAAGAGGCTTGCGGAACTTGCTGCGTGTACGGCAGAACTGGTTTATCTTCGCTTTGTTCATTTCAAAATCCGCTTCCGTTTCGTTCGTGTAATTCTTGTTCAGACAGGAGATATGAAACGAAAGGGAAAAAATCTGTTTCACTACTTTGCGTGCCTCACGATGGATGCGGTCAGCTTCCTCACGGTTGAACCGTGTTAGCAACAGTCCGGCTTCTTCTTTGGTCAGTCCGGCGGTGCTGTCGGTTCTTCCTTCCGTGAACTGGCTGATAAAACCATGGCGGTCATCATCATCAAATCCCATTTTCCGGAACTGAGCGTGCAGTGCCTTCACCTGCTGCGGTGTGATTGGACGGTCTTTCATCATTGTTCTCATGTATTCTGATTATGAATTGTAAATTGAAAAGATTATTCTTCTCCGTAATATTGCCGGGCTTTCTCCGGCACGATATCGTAATGTCCTACGGGACCGATAAAGCGTCCTTTTGAAAAGGCCCTGAAGCCTTCCACGTAGATCTTCAGCGAGGCATCGTACGTCACTCCTTTGGCGGCACGTCCGTTGGGTAACTGGCCTTCGGCGTGGCTGATGAAGATGAGCAGCTTCCGCTTATGTTGTTCCTTAAAGTCAATGTACTGACGGTACGTCATTCGTGTGTACTGGAAGGAATCGATAACCACGATGTCCGGGCTTTTCTGCCGGCGGAGTCGTATGCTGAGTTCATCCATATTCTCGTTGTCGATCAGCAGGAACTTCTTGTTTACTTCCATCATCCCGGTTCGGCGGATGGCATCCTGCATGGTGCGGCAGGCACCTTCCTCCATGCTGTCGTATGCCACACGGCCAAAACGGCACAAATACTTGCAGAGCTGGAGGGCAAAACTGGTCTTTCCGCTACCGGAGTTTCCCCAGATGATCCAGACTCCACGGCGTTCCGGAGTGCCGAATGCATCGTACCAGGGACCATCGAAATCCATCACGTCAAACTTCATGGAAAGAAGCTCACGAACCCCTTTCGCGTTGCGGTCGAAGGTGAACTTCTTTTTCTGTGGGGGCGGTGTAGTATCCTCTCTATTCATTGCTTCCTCCTTTCCTTCTTGCTTCGATAATACGTTTCTGACGGTGGATGCATCGTTTCACGCGGCGAAGGTCGTTGTCGCTTCGCCTGGCATCTTTCAGCACCTCTTCGATATCGGCGCGGTCGGTCAGGTTATTAGCCTGACAGATGGCGTAGATGTCATTCTGTTCTGTGGGAGACACATCGAAGAAACGGCGTCCGATTCGGCTGTTTATTTCCTTGTAACCTTTCTTGTTGTAGCGAAGACCGGCTTCCATACGGCGCTTGATGTAATCCGTACTGAGAAACACGATACCTGAGTGTCCTTCCAGACGGTTGTAAATGCTGATGAAGTAGTTGAACACGCTGTCAGTAAGCTTGTCGCCTTCATCAAACACCAGCAGCGGATTCCCCAGGAAAGAAATCATACTGATGGCATTCTCCAGCATATCGCGGAGGTTGGTCGTGTCGGTAGGTGCGCCGACCTGTTTGGCTATCTCACGAACGAAGTCTGAGCGTCGCATATCTTCCGAACAAAGGATGTAGAACACGTTGCGGTGCGTGCGGCGGTATTCAATGGCTGCCGTGGTTTTTCCGCATCCGGCATCACCCACAATCCATGTCACGTTCTTGTATGCCTGTGCGTCACTCAGCGCAAAAGTGATTTCCTTGAAAGTCTTTCCTTCGTGAAGGTTCCATGAGTCGAAGGCAAAGCCTATCTGCGAAGCGATACGGATAAACATTTCATCACTGATCAGTTCATACTTCCCGTTGCAAAGCTGGCTCACGGTGGCCGAACTTACACCCTGCAAACTTTCTGCGGCACGGTTCAACGTAGGGTAATTGGAACGGTAGGCAATCAGTGCGCTGCGCACCTGTTCTTTCATTTCTGTTGTTAATCCTTTCATTGTTTTAATAGGTATTTAAGTATTGTTTAATCAAATCGTTAGAATTTTCCCAAGCTGTCCAGTTCATCAAACGTCAGGTTCGATACTTTCTTTGTCCAGTCTCCTGATGAGGCGAAGGTCAGCGGTTCATCTGCCAGTACAGGCTCTTCCGGAATATCCGTTTCGGGCATCGGTACCGGAGCTTCCAGTGTGCCACGCTTCATTTCTTCGCGGTATCCGTCAAGCTGCTTTTCGCTCACGGCCACCGGACGCGGTATCCGAAGTTGGGTGTATGCTTCGCCCATGGCTTCCTCCATGAAAAGGTCTTCCTGGGCGATGTGCATGGCTGCACGAGTGCGACGGTTGGCATCCAGTTGGGCAAACAGATAAGCGTTTTCCTCTTCGGTGCGTTCCTGAGTGGCACGATGGATCGTGACTTTCGGTGTAGCGATGGCCGCATACTTGGCTCCCGTGTCAGTCACCGCCCATAGCTCGATGCGGGTCATGTCTTCCGGATCGTAGCGGTAGAGGAACTGACGGCCCACGTTCTGCAGGTGGAAGTTCATATCTACCAGTCCGTCATCGCCATACACCATGTAGCTGTATTCCTGCTTGTTCATGCGGAAAATGAAACCTTCCTTGGTGTATTGCACCGGAGCCTGAGAGAACAGCATGAAGATTTCGTGTGCCTCATAGTCATCAAGCGGCTGTGCCTGCGGATTCTCTATCGCGGTGTACATTTCCCTGCGTGTCATGCCGGTGGGGCTGGTAGGATGCTGCATCAAGTTCCATTCTTCGCGGCAGTCGGCATATTGCTGTTTCAGTTCCTCCAGCGTGGGAAGCTGGTCAATGTTCGCCATTACCAGGTCAATGTTCACACGGCTTGAAAGCTTCCTGGCCGTAATGTTCTGACCGGTGAAGTTGTAAAGCTTGTGAAGTACCTGCTGCTGGAATCGTCCGAAAGCGGACTCGATGGATTTGGACTGGCCGTTGTGCGGCATCGTGGTTTTGTGAAGATGGCAGAGTTTCTTGAAGAATCCCTGCGAAGCCAGCTTCTTGTGTCCTCCCTGGTTATCGGTCACTATCTCATAAGGCTTCACCTTCCATGTCTGCAGTGCCATACGGTACGCCATGTACTGGTTGTAGAAGTTTTCGCCGTCACCGATAAAGTAGCCGAGGAACAGTTCCGTGCAGGCATCCATCACCTCGTACACATCCGTTGTTCGTGCCACCCATCGCTTCTGCCTGTCATCGTACGCACGGTAGTAAAGGTTTATCTTCGTACCGTCTGAATACCACAGCGAGTTAGGCATGGACGGCATTACCGTATCGAAGGTTGGCATATACTTGTTCTTGAATTCCCTTTCGCCATTTACCGCGGCATACCACCACACCATCACCGCCGGATCATTCAGATACGTGTGCATCGTAGTAGGACTCTTGATGGTTTTCAGTCCGCGAAGCACCGCCTGATGGTTGTATTCCTCAAAGAGCTGCATATCTGTGTAGACAGGAAACTTGCTCCGGCGGAGCTTCAGCAGAAGAGCACCTTCAGCCTTTCCGATGCGGCGTGCGGCACTGTTGCCCAGATTACCGCTAACCAGCACCACGTATCCCTCACGCTTGTAAGCATTGAACTTCTCGCGCAGGCGGGCCGGATTCTTCGGAAGCGTGTGTCCTGTGATTTCGCGGAGACGCTCACAGCAGATCTGCACACTGCTCCATGTTTCCGCACGGCGGGCAAAGCCTCCTTTGGCATGTTCCACACTGCGTGCCTTCTCTGTTCGCACCATTTCGTTCATCACCTGGGCGTTCAAGATGTATTCCAACTGTCTATAAGGCTCGATACGTGGCTCAAACTCCTTGAAGAATCGTACCGCATCGGCATCGAAGCGGATCTGTGTGTTGATGTACTTTTCCTGCTCACGCTGTTTCATTTCTTCGTATGCATTCTTGAATGTGTCATCGTATGCTGCACGGAGCCGTTCCGGCATGGAGCGGTAGGCAATCAGTGCCTCGCGTCCTTTACCTCCCCGCTGGAGGAGGGTAAGCTTGCCTTCACGAATGTATTTCTTATAGGTGGGCTGGCTGATAAGTCCGCTCCCCACAAGTTCCGTAAAGCTGACGCATAATGTGTTTCCGTACATTTCCATGATTAATTCGTTAAGATTGTAGTCCGGCTCCGGGGCTTGAACCCGGATGGCAGCCGCTTCACTCCTTCTTTTTACCATATTCCCAATTCCTATTGAAAACAGCCCAATATGTCAAATTACAGTCGTTATCCTGAATGTGTGAAGCTCTGCAAGCCGTGTGTTATTTATTCCTTTTTCTGTGCTTCCCGCTTCTTTTTTTCTTCATCCATCCATTCCTGGTATTCTTTATCCTCCTTGTCCATCCGTATTGCAGCAGGTATGAGTGCAAGGCAGAGGCAGGTTGTTATGATCAGGTTCATTGTGCCGTCTGTCAGCCGGTTCAGTATGGCTGCTACCAGTATCAGCAGCAGATAGCGTGTGGTTGTATTGATTCGTTTCATGATTCTATGATTTTGAGTTTGGTGCCATCCCTATTTTCACAAACCGGAATAGCAATGAGCAATCATTTATGCAGTTGGTTGATATTTTTCTCTTTTCTTAATTTCTTCGAACAGTTGCGCCTGCATCTTTATTAGCATACAAAACTCTTCGTCTTGAACAGCCTCGCGAAATCCTCTATCACCTTTCACTAAGTCTATCAGTTCGCATACATGTTCAAGCTGTGATTCGATGTTCTTAGAGGAGTACTTTGTAAGATTCATACAGATTGTTTTTAAAGGTTAATAACTTCCGCATACGGGTTTTCCATTTCCTTCAGCTCATAGAGTTTTGCTCCATGATTCAAGGCATACGAACGAATAAGTCTTGCTGTAGGGCTATTGGTATCGTATGCCAAAGCCGAACGAACAGAACGGGTTGTTACTTTCAGTTTTGCGGCGATTTCCTCCTGAAGTTCACCGCTTGCTTTAATGAGTTTTCTTGTTTCTGCCATAATTCTATTGTTTTATAGTCTTTATTTTGTACCTTTAGGGCGTGTTCCTATTGGAATACTTTGCAAAAGTAGACAATATTTTGACCAAAACAAATTAAATAGCCAAAATTATGACTTCAAAAGACAGAATTTTGATTTTTATAAAAGAAATAGGGATAAAACAGACTGATTTCTTCACTCTTATAGGAGTCTCTGCGTCAAACTTTAAAGGAGACGCAAAGAAAAGTGAACTTGGCTCTGATAAAATAGTCAAAATATTGACCCAATATCCCAATTTATCACCAGATTGGCTTCTTCTCGGAGAAGGAAACATGCTCCGCTCAGAGGACAAAAAAGAAGACGAACTTCCATCCGTGAACCAAATCTACGAAGGAGCCCCCTACTTTAATGTAGATTTTATAGGTGGTTTTGATGTGATTGTGAATGATCAGACACGAAATCCTGATTTCTATATCAATTATCCTCCCTACAATCAGGAAGGAGTAGTATGGTGCAACCTTACCGGACACTCAATGGAGCCGGAGATAAGCAATGGTGACATTATCGCCTTACGCGAAGTAACGACACCTATCCAATATCTTCCTGCAGGAGAAATATACGGTATTGTCACAGAGGAATATCGTACTGTGAAAAGAGTCAGGTTAAGCCAAAAAGAAGGTTATGTACGGCTTATTCCTTCTAATAAAAGCGAGGAGTTTTGTGAACAGGAAATCCCCATCAGCATGATTCTAAAAGTATATGCTGTTCTGGGAAGTATCAGGAAGTTCTTTTAATTATGTACATTAATGATTAAAGTTTGTATGAAAATATTTACACATATACTTTTCACTGCATTTTTATTTTTTTGCTCATGTAATAATACATCTGAAGAAGGAATAGAAAAATCAATATCAGATTTTGTTCAATCCTCTTTACCTGAGACATGGATTTATGAACCGATTGCATACTCCGCAACTGATAGTGCCATGTCAAAGGTTGAAGATACTAAACAGTATCAAGAACTTGTAGAGGCCCAAGCACAATTAGACTCAGCTTTTATTCATGATGAAACTATAGGCTATTACGAAGAAATGAAAGAACTTAAATCTAAATTTACTCCGCATTATATAGGTAAAAAGATTATTCATGCTTATTTATGCTCGACAGATTTCGGGGATTCTTTATTCATCAATACATATATAGTTGGAGCTGATGGAGATATTACTAAAAGTAATGCAACTTCTGTATATATTTCATCCCCAGATTCTGTGCGAATGGAATCAACAAAAAAACAACTGAAACAATTTCTTGATGAGGCTGTGAAATGGAAATAATTTTATAACGTGACTTCACAAATGATATTTTATTACAAATAAAGAACAATATGAGACTACTTGATATAAAACGATATATTAATATAGCTTACGAAAACTTTGACCCCAAATTTTCAACCAGCGGGAGCTACTACTATTTAGACAATATATTGCAAACAAAAAAGGCTATAAAAGCCTTGCTCGATTCCGGTATTTTAGAACATTCACTATTAAAAATCGATATATATACCCAAATAATAGAAAGTTTAAGAGACCGTTTTAGCTTGGATGGAACTCAATACACTAATTATAAAAAAGAACTCGATAAAATGAAATATACCATTGGTATAATGTATGAATGGATAAACCGATATGTACCAACGGAAGATTCTGAAGATATTATTAACATAAAACTGCCTGTAGTTCAAGATATAGGAGCATTGTCTAAAATATGTACCCTCATAGACAAAGCTTTATCACAAACAGTATCTGAATATGGACAACAGGTAAAATTCAAACAATTAGACTATGGCTCTTCGTGGATTACGATATCTGTCGTAACGAGTGGTGCGGCAGCATTAGTAATAGCACTAGCTAAAGCTGCATTCTATGCCGCTAAAAAATATTATGGAATTAAACTTATGGCTAAAGAGTATGAGCGTTACTCTATGGGAAATGAAATAATGAAAACAATAAAAGAGACCAATGAAAAGATTATTCAATCTGAAATGGCCAGGCTGGCAGAGGATGTAGAAAAAGAATACTATAAAGGCCAAGATTCAGATCCTGAACGTATCGGACGAATAAGGGCTGCAATATCTGACTTAACAAAGCTAATTGAATTAGGAGGGGAAATTCATCCATCTGCTCTTTTAGAAGAAAAAGAAGAAAATAAAATAGATTATAAGCTTCTTACTTCTTCTGTTTCATCTCAAGGATTATTGACAGACATCTCTGAGAAAGACACCAAGAAAGAATAGAATTAAATATGGAAATAGTATTAAAACCATATAGAATATAAATCGGTAAACAGATAAAAAGAACAAGATTATATAAGAAGACATACCTTTGACACACAACCATATTCTTTCTATGGACAAACTCATTAGGTCCAATACTATATTAAGCCACCGTAAATAATTTTTAATCATAACTCAAGCTCCCGGACTTTCACCGGGAGCGTTCACCTTAAACCAAATACCTATAAAAACGCAAATTCACAAAAGTATTGGGGCAGAACCCGGACTCGAACCGGAGACCATACAGGGAAGCGAATTTTATCCTGCTGTTCTACCTGCTGAACTATTCTGCATCATTTCTACACGCACACACACGTTTTCACCGTAAAAATACGCATTATCATCCAAATAAACACTATAAATCAGCAACTTACATTAATTTTACAACATAATCAATGAGAAAATATATAATACTATCTATATCAAAATACAGATTAAAACGCACTAATATCACACACAAAAAGTAATCTCCTACCAAATACACGACTTAAAACCAGTTAAAAAGGTATCCCCAACTTTTTATTTTGCGCGTAAAATAAATAAAAAAGGGTATCCCCAACTGGTATCCCCAAAGGTATCCCCAACCCCTTTTTTAACATTTAAGAAAGAGATTCTGAAACCGTTTGTTTTTCCCGTCTAAATGGGTACTTAAACAGATTTCTAAACACATAAACAGGCATAAAAAAAGGCCGAAATAAGCCTTTACAGCCTATTCCAGCCCCGTTTAGGTGATATTTATAGGGTGATGTAACAAAAACGCATTTAAAGCCCGCGTTTAGGCCGTTTAGATGTAAAGCCGATGTAAAGTAATGTCACATTTCGTTTTGCGTTTGCATGAAAGCCCGTATTCGTTTAACTCGTTGATAAACAAACCACAACAACTTTTTACCGCCGTTCTATCTTACACAATTCGTTCTGATGCCCGTACATTTTCATCAAAAAAGTTTCTGATAAGTCTTTTGTCATGGTTTTAAAAGTCTTTTTTTCTGCATTGTATATCCCCAAACAAGTAATACCTGTTTTGTAAATTGTGATTGATGGCTGTTGGTGACATCGGCTGTAAATGTAATGATGTGTAAGTGATATATTCCCTTTTTATCTTAATTATTAGCTGTTTAAAGTTTTTACGTGTAAGGCGAAAACAGACTTTTAATCATTCATTATATTGATTTTTCCTATAAAATGTTCTGTTTATTCCATGGAGGAAATTCGAAAACTAAAACAGAAAAACAAAACACTACATCCTAAATTCCGCTTTTTATTTTTGTACGAAAATTAAGTCGAAAATGCTTTTGATATGGAAAACTTGAATGTAGAAATACTCTCTTCGGCGGAAACACTATACATGAAAAACGACGTACTCCTGATAGACACATTGAAGTATATACAGGGCAAAACTGTAAAAATAGAGAACAGCTGGATTATAGGATTTTGTTTAAGGGGAAAAGGTAGTTTCAGATTGAACAACAAAATATATCATGTACTTCCTAATGATATGGGAATATGTTTTCCGAATGTCATTGTCAGCCCTAATATGCTCAGTCCCGATTTTGAATGGAGAGTCATTGTCGTTTCTTCTCGAATCATAGATATGATATGTGCATTTACCACTTCGGAAAGCTGGAGCCTGATACAGGCTATAGAAAAATGTCCGGTTTGGCATCTCCATTCTCAAAAGATAAAGATGTTCCTTTTGTACTATGATCTTTTAAAAACGTACCTGAATTTTCACGGTGTATACCGCTATAAGAAGGAACGGCTATTGGCACTGCTTCATGCGTTTAGTTATGATCTGTATCAGACGCTGCTTTATCTTTCTCCTGATTTGCAGTGCGGCAATAAGCCGGAGCATTATTTGTTTCCGGAATTTCTTAAAATATTGAGTGAATCATATCCGTGCAACAGGAAGGTTTCCTATTATGCCAATCTGCTTAATACTACTCCAAAATATTTGACATATGTGTGTAAGCAGCAGTGTGGAAAGACTGCTTCTGAAATCATTAACCAGCGTATGGTGAAAGATATAATAAGGTTATTACAGGATTCCAAAAAGAACATCAAGGAAATTTCAAACGAATTGGACTTTCCAAGCCTCTCTTTTTTTGGAACGTATGTAAAACACCACCTGAAAATGTCGCCTAAGGCATATAGAAACAAGCAGTTTCAAGAAGATAAACGAGGCAGGGACAGGTGAAATCTGCCGGGGAGTGTGATTCCCAAAAGCTGGTATAGAAAGACGGATTTGTCTATGAATGACGTCTGGGCCTGAAGTTGTGGCCGGAAGATATCCGTTGTTATAGACAGATTGATAACGTAAAAGAATGGTACTGTGTTATGAATGAAATCGATATAAGAAAAGTTTCTACAAAAAAAGATTTGAGAGATTTTGTACAACTTCCGTATAAGTTGTATGCGGGTAATTCCTGCTATGTTCCCGATCTTGAGTCGGATATCTACAATGTGTTCAACCCTTCGCAAAATTCAGGATTGGAATTTACGGACATTATGCCGTTTATGGCGTACGATGCACAAGGAAATGCCGTTGGTCGCATTGTAGGTATCATCAATCATCGGGCAAATCAAAAATGGAATACACGTAATGTACGTTTTGGACTTATCGAATTTGTAGACGACAGGAGGGTATCTGCCGCGTTACTTTCTGCTGTGGAAACATGGGGCAAGGAACATGGGATGGAACAGATACAAGGTCCGATGGGAATATTCGACTTTGATAAGGAAGGTATGCTGGTAGAAGATTTCGACCAGCTGAGTTCCATGATTACCATTTATAATCCTCCTTATTATCCTGCCCATCTGGAAGCGTTGGGTTATGAGAAAGAAGTAGACTGGATTCAGGTATGTATCGAAATTCCCAAAGAAGTTCCGGAAAAGTACGCACGTGTGGCAAGGCTTTCGAAAGAAATGTTTGGCCTGACCGTCCGTAAACTGACTCATGCAGATATCTATAAGAGAGGATACGGAAGAAAGGTTTTTGAACTGTTGAATCAGGCATATGCTCCTTTGTTCGGTTATACAGAGTTGTCGGACAGGCAGATAGACGAATATGTGAATCGTTATCTGCCTTTGATTGACAAACGTCTTATCCCTGTTGTAGAGAATGATAAAGGAGAAATTGTAGGCGTTGCAATTACTATGGGAAGCCTTTCCCATGCCTTGCAGAAAGCAAAAGGCCGGTTGTTCCCTTTCGGGTGGTATCATTTGCTGAAAGCCTTGAAATGGAAGAGGGAGGAAAAGGTAGATATGCTGCTTATCGCCGTACGGCCCGATTATCAGGGACTTGGAGTGAATGCCCTGTTTTTCGATGATCTGATTCCCATCTATAACCAATATCATTTCCGCTATGCCGAAACCGGACCTCAGTTGGAAGATAACGTGAAGGAACTTTCGCAGTGGGGGCCGTTGCATCCTGCTTATACAAAGCGAAGAAGGTGTTACAAGAAAAAATTATAAAATTAACGATAACAATATGGAAAGAAGAGTTGTGATTACAGGTATGGGAATTTGGTCATGCCTGGGTAATTCACTTGCCGACGTATGCCATGCGCTATACGCCGGGAAAAGCGGCATTATATTTAGTCAGGAGCGTAAGGATGCGGGATTTCGTTCCGCCTTATGTGCCTCAATACAGCGGCCTGACCTGAAGCCGTTTGTTTCAAGAAATTTTCGTCAGTTTATGCCCGAAGAAGCTCAATATGCTTACATGGCTACACGGGCTGCGTTGGAGCACGCCCAGCTTGACCAGGATTATATAGACTGCCATGAAATCGGACTTATTTATGGCAACGATTCTGTAGCCGAGGCAACGATGCGTTCGCTGGATAATTTCCGTGAATACAAGGATACGGCTGCATGTGGAAGCGGAGCTATTTTTCAGTCTATGAATTCTACGGTAACCATGAATCTGGCTTGTCTGTTCCGGTTGAGAGGAATTAATCTGACATCTTCGGCTGCATGCGCTTCCGGTTCGCAGGCTGTAGGACTGGCTTATCTGTTGATTCGCGACGGATTGCAGGATTGTATTGTATGCGGTGGAGCACAGGAAGCCAACCTTTACGGAGTAGCCGCTTTCGATGGCATTCAGTCGTTTTCCGTTCGTGAAGACGAACCGTCGAAAGCCAGCCGGCCGTTTGATGTGGACCGTGACGGATTGGTACCCGGGGGCGGAGCTGCAACGCTCGTTGTAGAAAGTTACGAGTGTGCCGTCAAGCGGGGAGCACCTATTCTGGCCGAGATCGTAAGCTGGGGATTTTCCGGTAATGGAAATCATATATCTACTCCCAATGTAGATGGGCCGGCACGTTCTCTTGAGCTTTGTCTGCAACATGGTGGAATTGATCCGCGTCAGATAGGTTATGTTAATGCTCATGCTACTTCTACGCGTATCGGGGATGCTCGTGAAGCGCAGGCTATTGCTCGTGTTTTTGGTGATTATCGGGTACCGGTAACCTCTACCAAGAGTCAGACCGGACATGAAATGTGGATGGCGGGAGCCAGTGAGCTGATTTATTCAATACTGATGATGAAAAGTGGTTTCATCGCGGGAAATATCAATTTTGAACGTCCGGACGAGGATACTGCTTGTCTGAATATCTTGCCTGAAACGCGTGAAATCGGATTCAACATGTTCCTGTCTAATTCTTTTGGGTTTGGTGGTACAAACTCCACTCTGATAGTAAAAAATATATAACTAAATAATATATAACCGTAATAATAAAATAATACTGATTATGACACGTAATGACATTATTGAAAAAGTAAACGCATTATTATCTGAAGAATTTGAAGTAGAATCTGCACTCTTTAGCCCTGATGCTAACGTGCGCGATACACTATCGTTGGACAGCTTGAGTCTGGTGGATCTGGTGGCTCTTATCCAGCACACATATAAGATTAAGATTCCGGTAGCCGACTTGCGGAATATCAAGACGTTTAACGATTTGTATGACTATATTGAATCTCATCTATCTGCAAATGAATAACTACGACATTGAGCAGCTGATTCCTCAACGTTCACCTTTTAAGATGGTCGATAAACTGTTGAGCGTGAATGGAGAAACGGCTGTTACTCTTCTTCTTATTCTGCCGGATAATTATTTTTTAGAATCTGATGGAACGTTGGCAGAAGCCGGAGTGATTGAGCATATTGCTCAGTCTGCTTCGGCACTTGCCGGTTATCTGGTTCGCGAAGAAGGTGCTTCGTATGTTCCGGTAGGTTATATTGGTGAGATTCGTAACTTTCATTGTTATCGTTCTGCGTGTGTGGGAGAAACTCTGAAGACCACTGTGACGCGTGAAGAAGTAGTTGGCGACATTGCCTGCATAACGGGCGAGTCATGGGTATCGGATGAACGCATTGCAGAACTTCAGATGAAAATATATATCACTCCTAACACTTAAAAAATCTGTACAAGATGCTTCTCGAAAACAAGTATTATCAAATGGAAGATGCAACAGTCTGCGGAATGAAAGGTACGTTCCGCATCCGTCTGTTGCCCGATTGCGATATCTATCGTGGTCATTTCCCCGGTCATCCAGTTTGTCCGGGTGTCTGCCATATCGAAACCATAAAGGAATGTGCCATGCGCCTGATGGGGAAGAAAATGTCTATTCATACTATCAGGCAATGCCGTTTTCTTTCGGTTGCAACCCCTTCCGTATGTTCGGAGGTAAATGTTACGATGGATATCTGTCCGGTGGAAGAAGGATTTAAGGTAACAGCCCGAATAGCTGATGATACGAGAGTTTATGCTGATTTTAAAGGAATAATGACGGTATGACAGAATTTTGTATAAAGGTCTATCACTATTTTCGCAACCATCGTGCGGTTTGCTGGATTTCTATGATTATCTGGTTCGTATGTTGCGGTTTCTTCGCCTTTCAAATTCATTTGGAAGAAGATATAAATAAGTTGCTTCCGGCTTCTACCAACGAAGATGGAAGTACCAAGCTGGCTTTTGCTAATCTGAAAATAAAGGATAAGACTTTCTTGCTTTTTGAGGGGAAAAATGGAGCTTCTGTGGCACACATTGTAGAAACATGTGATGCTTTTGTTGATTCTCTGTTGCGTAAGGATGCTGTATCGGATTCCTCGTCCCGGACATTGGAGGATATTTTTTATTGTTTGCCGGATGAATTGTTGCCTGATGCCATTGATTATTTGGAAACTCATTTGCCTGCTTACATTGATACAAGCTTTTATGCTGGACTCGATACAATGCTGACCACTTCTCATCTGGAGCGGCAGATGGAAGAGAACCGCAGGGATCTGAGTTCTTCTTTTGGCAGTATGTATCCCGAATTAATACAAGTAGATCCTTTGGGACTGCGCAAGGAACTGATGTCCCGCTTCAAGCCTTTGGTAGAAGGAGGTGGAAGTGGCTATAAAATTATTGATGGACATTTCTTCGTGCCCGATTCTACAGTGTGTGTAGCTTTCCTTACTCCCCGCTATTCGGCAACGAATACAGGGCAGGGATCAGCTTTATTCCAGATGCTGAATGAGCAGATAGAGGCATTCTCTACTTCTGTTCCTGATGTAAAGATATGTTATCATGGAACTCCGGCAAGCGGCTTTTATAACGCATCGCAAATAAAGTCTGATTTGAAGACGACAATTGCCGGAGCTATGATACTGGTATTGCTGTTTATTTTATTTTGCTTCCGCAATTATGATACATTACCTCTTTTATTGCTGCCGCTGGTTTTTGGCGTATTGTTCGGACTGGCAGGTATGTATTTTATCAGAGGTGAGTTCTCTTTGCTTGCGCTTGGAATAGGAGCTGTTGTACTGGGTGTAGCCTTCAGTTATGTACTTCATGTGCTGACGCATTATAAATTTGTCAACAATCCGGAACAGATGTTGCGTGATCAGGTACGGCCTGTCTGCTTGGGGTGCATTACGACTATCGGTTCTTTTATGGGACTTGTTTTTGTGCAAACAGAATTGCTGAGAGATTTCGGCTTGTTCGCTTCACTAAGTATTGTCGGTACTACGGCGTTTTGTCTTTTATATTTACCTCAGTTTCTTAATCCTGCTGCAAATAAAATCAATAAGCGGGCATTCTTGTTTATTGAAAAAATAAATGCTTTCCCCTTCGATCGCAGTAAACCACTTATTGCTGTATTGCTAATTATTACAGTGGTATGTATTGCATTTTATATAAAGGGAGGAACCCGGTTCGATGCTGATATGCATGATCTCGGCTATAAATCGGAAATTACTTCCTATTCGGAAAATTTACTGCGGAATAAAACTTATACAGGCGATAAGCAAAAGTATTTTGCAAGTTCCGGGCATACGATGGAAGAGGCGATTCATCGTTTTGAGGGATTAAATAGCAAGTTGGATTCTTTGCAAAAAGAGGGATTGGTAAAGAGCTACACCCATACCGGGATGCTTTTTGTCCCGCTTGACGTACAGCAGCAACGTATTGATGCATGGAAGAACTTTTGGACGAGCCAGCGTTTGCAGCTTGTACGGAAGTTGATAGAGGAAACGGCTCCCCAGGCAGGATTACGTCCGGAGGCATTTCAGCCTTTCTTTGACTGGGTGACAGCCGACTATAAACCGGATGCGCTTTACAAGGCTGGAATTATTCCACAAGGTTACTTGTCGACCTTGATGGAGCAGTCATACAATGGCGAGTATCTTTGCTTTACGTCTGTCAGATGTGCCAATGACTCCATAAGAAGCAGTCACAGTGATTATCACCGGATTTGTGATGCCGTAGCTTCCTTGCCTCATTTGCTGGTACTTGATACGTATTATTATACTACAGATACTCTTACCCAGCTGAATAAGGATTTCAATCTGTTGCAATGGCTTTCCATGCTTTTTGTATTTGTCATTTTGTTGTTAAATTTTCACGGGAATATTCGTTATGCCTTACTGGGCTTTATGCCTATATTACTGAGCTGGTTTATCGTATTGGGCGCCATGGTTATCTTCGACAAGCAGTTTAATCTCATTAATGTGGTCATATCTACGTTTATTTTTGGAATAGGAGTAGATTACAGCATATTTATCATGAGCGGACTTTTAGATAAAGGGCAGAATCCGGATTTATTGAAATATCATAAGACTGCTATCTTTTTCAGTGCAGTTATCCTGATTATTACTGTCGGCTCCATGCTGTTTGCCAAACATCCGGCCATTTCTTCAGTTGGCTTCTGTACTTTGGTAGGACTGATTTCTTCGGTAGTCTTATCGTATGTTGTGCAGCCCGCCGTATTCAGAATAATTCAAAAAAGAAAACAGCAATGAAGTACGATGTAATTATTATTGGAAGCGGACTGGGCGGACTGGCGTGTGCTCACATTTTGTCGAAAGCAGGCAAAAGTGTGCTGGTACTCGAAAAAGAAGCACAACCGGGAGGTTGCCTTCAGAGCTATAAGCGTAACGGATTTACATTCGATACAGGCTTTCATTATGTAGGAGGACTTGAAGAGGGACAATCTCTGTATGCAGCGTTTAAGATGCTTGGACTGGAAAATCTTCCTTGGGAAAAAATGGATGAAGCTTTTGACAGAATACAAATTGGCAACCAGAATTTTTCCTTTTTGCAGGGATATGAAAACTTTATGGAGAACCTGCAAGAACGCTTTCCGGCTGAGAAGGAGGCTCTGGCACAATATATCCATTTACTTAAACAGACAAAGCAAGAACAGATAAGCCTGTTAAAGTCGGATCAGGCTTCATCATCTTTTGCTCTTTTTGAAACCGGCGCATGGCACTATCTGGTAAAAACATTTCATAATCCACTGCTGGTTGATGTGCTGAGTGCAACTTCGCTGAAGTTGGAGTTGCGGAAGGATTCCTTGCCGTTGTTTACTTTTTTGCATGGAAACGCCAGTTTTATTGAGAGTAGCTGGCGTTTAAAAGGTCCGGGTTCTCTTATTGTTGATTCCTTAATAGGGGATATCCGTAAACAGGGTGGCGATATAATCTGTCGGGCTGCCGTAGAAGAACTGGTTGAGAAAGATGGAAAAGTAGTCTGTGCCCGTTGTTCGGACGGACAAGTTTATGAAGCAGAATGTTTTATCAGCGACGTACATCCCGCCGTAACCTGTAGCTGGATAAAGCAAAGTAAGGTTATGAGAGGCATTTACCTTAAGCGTATCGGAGCCTTGGATAACACGTTTGGCATGCTTACTGTTTCCTTGGCTGTTAAGCCTCAGCAGATAAAATACTTTAACTGGAATCAGTATATCTATAAACAAAGTGATGTATGGACTTTTTATCAGGATAATCCGTCTGTAGACAGACTTCTGATAACGGCCCGTCTGCCGGAAGATGGCGGTGAATATTTGCGGCAAATAGACTTGCTAACTCCAATGTCATGGGATAAATGTTCTCGATGGGCACAAACTTCCGTCGGACATCGGGGAGAAGAATACATTGAAATGAAGCGACGGCTGGCAGCGGAGTGTATCAGACTGGCCGAACATTTTATTCCTGAGCTCGGAAAGATGGTTGAACAATTTTATGTCAGCACTCCGTTGACTTACCGTGATTATACGGGAACTCCGGAAGGTTCGGCTTATGGCATACGGAAAGATTACCACAATCCGATGATGACTGTACTTTCGCCGCGGACTCCTCTGCATAATTTGTTGCTTACAGGGCAGAATTTAGTGTTGCACGGAATACATGGGGTAACGATGACTGCCATGTATACTTGTGCTGAGATACTTGGAAAAGAATATATGTATAACCAATTAAAATAATTGTTTTTATGAAATATGCATTAGTAACCGGAGGCAGCCGGGGAATAGGGCGTGCCGTGTGTGTAAAGCTGGCGTGTATGGGCTATTACGTAATCGTGAATTGTGTCAATAATTTACCGGAAGCTCTGAAGACGTTAGAATTGATAAGAGTAGCAGGACAGGACGGGGAAATTATGATGTTCGATGTGAGTAACGGCGAACAAGTCCGAAAAACAATTGGCGAGTGGCAGGATGCTCATCCAGACTGTTACATTGAAGTGCTGGTAAACAATGCCGGCATCAGACGAGATAATATACTCGCGCTTATGCCGGAAGAGAATTGGGATCAGGTACTTGATATTACTCTCAAAGGTTTTTACAATGTCACTCAGCAGCTTTTACAACCTATGATGCGACGTAAATATGGACGTATTGTCAACATGGCAAGTGTCAGTGGTCTGAGTGGCATACAGGGACAGACAAACTATTCGGCTGCCAAAGGAGGTTTGATAGCAGCAACCAAGGCGCTGGCTAAAGAAGTGGCTTGTAAAAATATTACCGTCAATGCAGTAGCTCCAGGTTTTATCAAAACAGATATGGTAGATGGGCTGGATGAAGAAGCATTACGGAAAACTATACCTGCCAATCGCTTTGGTACACCGGAAGAAGTGGCTGAAGTTGTAGGTTTCCTTGTTTCGAATGTAGCGGGGTATATAACCGGAGATGTCATATCTGTCAATGGAGGACTGTACGCATGAGCAGGGGAATTTACAAATACATCATGTGGCAGATAGTTTTTATCTTTTTTACTACAGAACTGTCTGCTCAATCTGGCATAACGACATTGCTTGCCAATGTTACACGTACCAGCCATAACGTACTTATTGCAAAAGATGTTGTTACTTCTGGGCACTTTTATTTTCAGCAGCCCGATAAGATATGCATGATTTTCAGTGATAATAAGGACATGCTGCTAATGAATGGCAGTACTTATATCATGATGGAAAACGGAAAGAAAAATGTGGCAAAAGGTAAAATGCAGGAACTGTTTGGCACGTTACAAAAAGTCTTGCAGGCTGTTGTTTGTCAGACATCTTTACCGGAAGTCGCTGAGAACTCAACTATTCAGGTGAAACAAGAAGGAGAAATTATCCAGATAACTCCGGTGCTGGATGCAAAAGCCAAAAGGCGCATGCCGTTTACTTCGTTTGTAATAACTCTTGATGCTCATAGTCATAAGTTGAAAACTTTACGCATGAACGAGAGGGGCGAAAATTATGTTTTGTATACGCTGTCAGACTATGCGGTAAACAGTCATTTTAATACAGTGGTCTTTAATGTGAACTGAAATGAAAGAACTTGAAGATGTTTGTTGCGTACAAGTGAGGTTTAGTGAGATTGATTCCATGCGTAGGGTATGGCATGGAACATACCTCACTTATTTTGAAGATGGAAGAGAATCTTTTGGTCGTCATTATCCGGGTATTGGTTATGCTGACATGCAGCGTGCCGGAATTTATGCGCCTGTGTATGAGGTAAAGGTAAGGTATTACGCACCTCTTTTCATTAATGACAAAGTAGAAATCCATACACATTATGTGTATAAACTGGGGGCAAGGCTGGATTATACTTATCAGGTATATCGTGACAGTGACCATACATTATGTGCCGAAGGAAGTACGATTCAGTTATTTATTGATCCTCAGGGAAACTTGATGACCGAACTTCCTGCTTACTATCAGGCGTGGCAGCAGAAATATCTGATGTTGGATGAGTGATATATATATGATTATGTTTGATGTACGGGGGTATTTCCATTAGAAGCTGTGCCGATAATTATTTCAGGTTATAAATAGAAATATGATTTGTAAATGCATCATGAATAAGAGAATCTATTGTTTATTTCTTCTGCTTTTGTTTCTGTCCGGCTTGTACGGACAGAATATTACTGTAAAAGGTATTGTAACCGATTCGATAACAGGCGAAGCACTGCCATATGCTGAGTTGTTTATTCAAGGAAGTACATTGGGGACCACAACAAATGATAAGGGACAGTTTTCCTTAAATGTCCCGGCAGGGGAAAAAACATTGGTCGTTTCCTATTTGGGATATGAGTCATATAAGATGAAGCTGGTTCCGGGAAAAATGTCGTACCTGTCAATTTCCTTATCACCCAGTGGGGTTTATCTTAAGGAAGTGGTGGTTAAGCCCCAGAGGGAAAAATATGAGAAGAAAGATAATCCTGCAGTCCGGTTTGTCCGGAATATAATTGAACGAAAAAATCTTAACAGTCCCTATTCGCAAGATTATTTCAGCTATGAACATTATGAGAAGATTCTTTTTGCAATGAACGATTATACGCCCAAACCTTCTAAGCCCAACAAGAAAAATAAATTCAGCTTTGTAGAAGAGTTTGTAGATACATTGACCGATGGAACTACTATTTTGCCTGTATCTGAAAAAGAATTGGTTGAAACGGTGTATTATCGTAAGCATCCAAAGTCGGAAAAGCATGTAGTGGAGGGCAGCCAGTCGTCGGGCGTAGACGAAATGTTTTCACGGGATGGAGTCCGGCAGTTCCTGGGAGAAGCTTTCCATGAAGTAGATATATTTAAAAATGACGTACAATTGTTTTTACAGCGATTTGTTAGTCCGCTTTCTGCTATCGGTCCTAATTATTACAAATATTATTTACTCGATACATTGGATATAGCTGGACAACCTTGTGCTGATTTAGGGTTCGTTCCTTTCAATTCGGAAACCTTTGGATTTACCGGACATCTGTATGTAGCACTTGATTCAACCTATTTTGTCAAGAAGGTTATACTAAACGTACCGAAAGACATCAATCTGAATTTCGTTTCACATATGACGATTGAGCAGACTTTTGAACGTACGGCAGACAGTACCCGTCTGATGACCAAAGATGATATTAAAGTAAATTTTAAGTTGAGCGAGAAATCGAAAGGAATGTATGCAAGGAGGTTGAGTATTTATCGCAACCATTCGTTTCATGCACCTGATACAAAAACAGCTAAGGTCTTTCAGGAAAGCGCACCCACTATTGTCAGTGCAGATGCTTACAGGCAATCGGACAATTACTGGAAAATGGTTCGACCTGTGGAAGCTGTACGGAAGAATCCGAATTCTGTAAGCAACTTAATGGCAAAATTGCGTTCGGTCCCAGTCTTTTATTTTACGGAAAAGGTAATAAGTGTTCTGGTATCAGGATATATTCCTACAAATAAAGAGCCCTCCAAAAATAAATTCGATTTAGGCCCAATGAACTCTACGCTTAATGGGAATACAATTGAGGGAGCACGTTTCCGAGTGGGTGGAGGAACAACTCCGGTACTTAGTAAAAGATGGTTTGGGGATGGCTATTTAGCTTATGGCACCAAAGACCGTAAAATTAAATATGATGCTCTGTTGGAATATTCTTTTAACGACCGTAAAGATTACAGGCTGGAGTATCCGATTCATTCCATTCGTATGGAATATATGTATGACCTGAATAAACTGGGGCAACAGTACATGTATACAAGTAAGGATAATATGATGCTGGCTATTCGTCGTAAGAAAGACAAGTTTGCTACTTATTTGCGAAAGGCTGAACTTACTTATACGCGGGAACATTATAATGGAATATCTTACGAAGCTATTATCCGTAATCAGCGGGAATATGCTACTCCGTTTGCCGAGTTTAACAGGTTTGAAGCTGACGGTTCTTTGAGTCCTGTCAATCATTATGACCTTACAGCATTAGAACTGCGGTTCCGTTACGGGAAAGATGAAAAGTATTATCAAACCCGGACTCAACGTATTCCTATTACTTACGATGCATTGATATTCAACTTGAGTCATATAATGGCTAAAAAGGGATTGCTGGGATCTTCTTATGATTTTCAGCGAACTGATATTGGCATACAAAAACGCTTCTGGTTCTCTGCATTTGGTTATATAGATTTTATTGTTAAGGCAGGAAAGGTATGGAGCAAGGTGCCATATCCTTTGTTGATACTTCCTAATGCCAATTTAACTTATACCATACAACCTGAAGCCTATACTAATATGAATGCTTTGGAATTTTTGAATGATGAGTATGCTTCATGGGATTTGACATACTATATGAATGGAAATTTGCTGAACCGGATTCCTCTGGTCAAGAAACTTAAATGGAGAGAAGTATTTACGTTCAGAGGGCTGTGGGGAAATCTGACAGACAAGAATAATCCTATGGCTGCTTTAAATAAGGAAGGGTTATACCAATTCCCTGAAGGTTCTTTTCTGATGGGAAAAGCACCTTACATGGAAGCTGGGGTAGGAATTGAAAATATTTTCAAGTTCTTACGGATTGATTATGTCTGGAGATTAAATTATAGAAATCATCCGGACATCCAGAAGTCAGGAATACGTATGACAATGAGATTATCCTTTTAAGATCGTCTTATTGACTATCGTTGTGTTTATTGCCTTTTCAAATTACATGTATTTTCTGCTTTCTTAAAAAAAGAAAAATTGTAAGCTTGTCTGATATAATCTTATACATTTGTAGTGGGGATTTTTTAGATAAACATCCATTTAAATGTATAGGACTATGAAGATACGATCTTTTCTGATATTAACAGCCAGTCTGTTCCTTTTCACCGGTTGTTACACTTCAAAGAAAGTCAGCAGATTCAGCTCTGATACCATCACTTTAGGTACGAATAAAAGGAATTTTATAAAGGCATACGGAGAGCCTTTCAATAAAGATATTTCTTACACCGATGACAACCGGCAGGAAGAAAAGTTTTTCTACAAAGAAGAGTTTGTATAAAGGTGCATGGTTTATCGTAACAACCGCTTTTACTTTTGTCGACGGAAAACTGGTAAAGCAGGAAACCGTGAAAGAAGAGAGGCTGTTTTTAGGAAACGATTGTAAGAAATAGATGTAATGAAATCAAAACGATCAATCGGCTTATCGCTATTCATAGCATTGCCTGTTTATGCCTTTAGTCAGGTAATAGGAAAAATAATAAACACGAGTAACCAGCCGGTGGACGGTGCTACCATTGTTATGCAGCTTCCGGATTCAACCTATCTGGGGGCAGCTATCTCTGCGGCCGACGGTACATTCAGGCTTGAACCGGAGCCGGAAAAGTATCAGCTCATTGTTCAGCATCTGCTTTATCAGACCAAGCAGGTAAAGGGGCAGGCGCGTGATGCCGGTACTATTACGCTGGAACCGAAAGACTATAATCTGGAGGAAGTGGTAATAAAGGGAGAAAGACCGCTGGTTAAAGTAGAAGACGGACGGCTGGGCTATGACCTTTCGGTACTTTCGGAGAGACAGGTTGTAAACAACACATACGAAGCTATATCCAAACTGCCGGGAGTACAAGAGAGTAACGGCGCGCTTTCTCTTGCCGGAGCAAGTTCCCTTACCATTATACTAAACGGTAAGCCTACCACCATGACAGCGGACCAACTGGAAACATTGTTGCGCAATACACCGGTGGATCGTGTAGAGAAAGCAGAAGTCGTGTATAGTGCTCCTCCTGAATTTCATGTACGTGGAGCTGCTATCAATGTGGTGATGAAACGCTCGAATGACTATTCATTTCAGGGAGAGTTGAGTACCTATTATCAGAACAGGTATTTTAGCAGTGGTGGTGCAAACGGGAATTTCCGTTTGTCCATACCTAAAGTAACTTTGGATGTAATGTATGGAGCCGACAATGTCAAAATAATGGAATATACAGACCTGTTCTCCAGACATACATTGGGTGATAGGGTTTATGAAATAACTCAGAATGAAAAACTAAGTACTAAAAACTGGACACATAATGTAAGAACAGCTCTGGAGTACAACATCAATGAAAAGAATCATCTGAACGTTGCCTATACGGGAAGTTTTACTCCCGACAGATACGGCCGTAGCATAGCTGATGGAAGTTTTCAGCAGTCCACTCTCGATAAGTTTACGGAAAACAAGATGCATAACATAGCCCTGCAATACAGTTCCGGTTTCGGACTTGAACTTGGTGGTGATTATACCCATTATACATCCGATAACACTCAGGCCATGTTAACACAGCTTGCCGATAAGAGTGAGAACGCTTATACTCTGACCGGTGGGCAGCGTATTGACCGCTACTCTGTTTATGCAGACCAGAAACATAGTCTGGCAAATAACTGGGGCATAGGTTACGGCGTATCGTATCGCTATACAAATAACTATGATTTTCAGACTTATGACGATGTGACGGGTAATATAAAACCTGAAAATACTGACGCTAAGCTGGAAGAACAGACAACTAATTTTTATTTTTCGCTGAGTAAGAGTTGGGCGACCGGTACTTCGTTCTCTGTTTCTGCAACGGGAGAATATTACACGATCGGGAACTATCACAAATGGGCAGTCTATCCGCAAGCCTCACTGACATATCTGAAAAGCCCGCAACATATTTTCCAGCTATCCCTGTCAACAGATAAGACGTATCCCGGTTATTGGGATATGCAGTCTTCAGTCACCTACCTGAACGGATATTCTGAAATTCAGGGAACACCCGGTTTACGGCCTATGACAACCTATAATCTGAATGGAAACTATATATTAAAACAGAAGTATATATTTGGTCTGTTCTATAAACATACATCCGATTACTTTGCCCAGTCTCCCTATCAAGCTACCGACCGTTTGGCATTGATATACAAAAATACCAACTGGAATTATATGCGTATGATAGGCGCAAATGTCATTTTACCGTTCAGTCTTAGAAACTGGTACGATGCAAGACTTACACTTGTAGGAATGCAGGCACGGGAAAAATGTAACCAGTTCTTTGACATACCTTTCGACCGAAAGAAATGGTTATTTATCGGAACACTTGACAATACTTTCAAGATAGGCAAAAACCTTTCGTTTGAATTGACGGGTAACATACAGACACCTTTTATTCAGGGTACACTGGATCTTGCAAGTACGTTCAATCTTATTGCCGGAATGAAATGGAACTTTGCCAAGAACAAGTGTTCGCTAACAGCACGTTGCAGTGATATCTTTAATTCCAGTATGCCGAATATGAAAGTTCGCTTCAAAGGGCAGTATTTGGATATGAACAGCTCATTCTACAGCCGTACCGTATCTCTAAATTTTATATATCGTTTGGGTGGATATAAAAAGCAGGAAGTGAAGGGAGTGGATACATCACGATTCGGACACTAAAACTTATCGCTTCCGCACAGAAAAGAAAATGAATAATCAGAGTGCGGCCGAAAGTGAAATGTCGCGATTGAACATGGATAATCAATAGAAAACGCCGAATGAACAATGTCCAACGATATATGGTCTTGAATTCCTTTTGCTGGGAGTGATGATCCCCGTAATGGGGCAGCAAAAGGGAGACAAGACCTATTTCAAGCTAGGAAAAATAAAAGCGACCAAAGATAATCCTAATCGCTTGTTCCTAAAATATTCTCTGGCATATCATGATTTCCGACAACAAAATAATACTGAACTCCTGTTTCTATGTCTTTAGCATTCATGGTGGCAGGAGAGATTTCCTTTGTCTTCATGCTTTCAATCTGTTCTTGCCAATCCCATCCTAATAATATCTTTAAAGCAAAAAAGGTATTTTCACTTGTACCTGTCAGGTCATATTTATATACAGATTTATTATCAAATTTCTCATTGAAGGTTAATTCCATGTACGGTACACTATTCTCTACAATAAAATTGTAACTACCGGTCTGCTTTAAGTCTTGATCATCATCGTACAAATAGAAACTTCTTGATTCGTTGTTAATGAGGAAAAATTCATCCCCTTCATTATATGGCGATTGCATGGGATTGGCGAGTACTAAATTCAGATAGTTATCAACAATCTTTATTCTCAGTTCTATAGTCTCATTTACAATATTATCATGGACTTTTACTATTGTTTCTCCAGTCTGTTTGGGATGTATTTCTAAATTACCCATTCCCATAGGGCTAGACAAATCTACTGTTACTTCTAATATATCAGAGTTTTTCACATCTATAGTATAATCTCTGTTGCCTCCTCTTATCATGATATTCTTTGCCCCCGTTAAAGGACGTTCGTAATAGTTTTTTTCAAATGACAGGTGAAATATCTGTTTGTCATTATCGGTATCTTCTTCACAACTGATAAAGGTTAATGTAAATAGGAATAACATCAGTATTCCAAATAAATTCTTTGTTTTCATACAGCTATTATTTTTTAATACATAAAGGTACTATAAAGTATTTATGAAGAACAATATATTTCATTCAATTACAGGACTAAAAGCAGGAGATTTTTTACTTCTAAGTTTCAATCTATAAGATTTTTACTTTTGCAATTCTATTTTGAGACGGCCTCCTAATAGGGGAATTTATATATTTTACAGACTATATCTAACATGAATTATGAAAAGTCTTTTCGTAAGTATACCATGTCGGTGAGCTGTTTCCCGTCTTCATAAATAGGTTGATCATAATTGTCTATGAAGAAGTTTTTCAGTCGATGTGAGATACGAAAGCCGCAATGTTTGTAGAAAGAGAGAGCAGAAGGCGTATCTCCCGTACCGACAAACATGATAGAACATTTCCCCTGATAATATTCGAAAAGATAATCAACGAGCCGTTTCCCATATCCTTTGCGTTGGGAAGAGGGATAAACGGCTATGTTTTTTATTTCGTAGATACTTCCTTCTTCACACGTAACCACAGAGATTGCCTTAAGACCATCATCATAGAGAGCAAACATCTCACCACGTTCCAGGTATTTGTCTATCATGCTCTCTTGCTTATCTGCCAACAACAGCAAATCCAAGAATTGTTTCTTGTTAGAAGTAATAAGTCTTATTTCCATGTTACTATTTTACAGCTCTGTATCTGCTTTTGCTTTCGTTATTGTTTTCTGCTCGTCATGTACCCGGCATAGTTCACGGTATGTTTTTTACAAACTTTTTTGTAAACTGATGCCCCGGCAAGTTACCCTTTCGGAGGTTTTATTTTAGTTGATAGCAATAGTATAAGATACTACGACCGCTTTTACTCCAGCCTCGGGATATTTCCTTTTATAGTATTCCGTCAAGTCCTTATATAGATATACTATATTGGGAGTTAAATCGACAGATTTTGATTTGGCAGCAGGACCCACAAATACATCAAATGAGGGATAGCTTGTCTCATTCCCGTCTTCATCCAGAAAAGACCATACCATGAAACCATTTACTTGTCCTTCCGGTGGCAGTATCTTATACACTTCGGGAAGTTCTTCTTGAGTCTTATCGGTCCTTTTTATCAGACCAGGACCTAATGCATTGATGTCGTTTTTTATTGCAAACCATTTCGGTCCTTCACTGTTCCCATAGTATAAATAGTGATAATCCAATGGCAGAATAGAATTATTCCTCAAATCCTCTTCAATCACCTCTTTGTTATCAGCTTCTGCCGCATATCTATACTCTGGAAGGAATTTGTCTTTATAGAATACTTCCGGAATAAAGTGTTTCGGTAACCCCTCGGAATCTTTTTTCTCTTTGTATATTATTTCGAGTAAGTCATATTCCGTCCAGGCAGGTTGCCCCATGCTGTGATCCAAATAACTTGTTTCACTTATCTTTATTTTATACTCATATCCCTTTTCAAATTCAAATCCGTCAATATATCCCAAGGCTTCCCATTCTTCCGCATTTTCCTTTTTTACGGGATATACTTCTTTCAGATAATCACGTCCTTCTGACCACATTACACCCGGTTTCATTTCCGATGCCACAGTCAGAACGTATTCTTTGTAGTCCGTTATTTTTCTGCCTTCTTCGTCTTCTTTAAGACAACTCATCAAACTGCAAGCAAAGAAGAACCACATCAGTATTTCCAATAAATTCTTTGTTTTCATATTGCTTAAACTTATATTTTCTTTAAAGATTTAATGTGTATCAACATACCATGATGTTTGAGGGTAATCCACCATTTTACTGTTTGTACTTGGTTCGGAGGTCGTTATTCCTGAATATTTTTCCACTGCAATAGGCCCTCTTGATGCGGTGTAGAATTCTTCGGTATGTGTCTTGTGAGGGACAACTCTCTCCATTAGTGTTGTGAAATCATTATATACTTCTGTATCTGTACCGCATAGAGTCTGTACATAGTCGCCAAAATCATAGAATATCACAGGAGAGTAACCATCCATGCGCTGGATATGTGAAGTTTGTGTACTATCAAAAGAATAATTGGAGTGAATCTGTTTCATCAGTTCTGCTAGTTCATCGAGATAAGAACAGTCTGTTACAGCCAGTGTTCCATAAGGATATTGATAGTTGGAATAAAACTGATAAAAAGACTCGCATATTGCCTTATAGTCAGGATTCTCTGATAAGAGATATTTGCCCATTGTAGAATATGGCATACCAAAAACCATCACTTCTGTCGGACAAGCAATCATATAGTTGGTTACATGGCGCAGTTCGTAAGCAACTTCCAAAGATGACATATAGCAATCGTCAAATAGAATATACTCCATAAACAATCCGTTATTGGATAAGCTTTTGGCAAGAGTACTTATATCTGTTTGGCATTCGGCTGTTAATCCACCGAAAAAGCGTGTCATAGGAACATTCTCATAATCCCAGTGATAAACAAATTCTTCCTTTGCTTTGCTACGGCTTTGTACCACAGGCAGCCACCCCATGCCGTGACAACCGATAATCATTGAATAGCTTTCAGCTGGAGCAAATGTTTTCATATCCCTGAGGATATTAGTCAAGCCGACTTCTGTTGTAAATGGAGGATTTACATATTCTTTTAATACATTCCTTTTGCACGAACCGTTATTTAAAGTTATCTCAAACATCTCCGCTTCAGAAGAACTTGTAGATAAAAATACGATAACCCTTTCGTTGTCTAATCCATTTTCTTGTATAGCTTCTTCCATATCAGAAATGTTATTATAAAAATAGCTTGTCAGATTAGTTGACCATGGGAGATACATAAAGACGGTTCTTTGGTTATTAACTTCTAATTCAAATTCTTCTTTATCGCATGAGATAAACAAGAATATGGATAGTATAAATAACATTAGATTGTTTATCTTCATAAGACTTCGATTTTTGGATTTATAATTCAATATTTACTTTTTTCCCTTTTGTTTTTTGTTCATCACGCACATGGCAAAGTTCACGGTGTGCCTTTTCCTTATACTCCTGAAGAAATTTGATTTCGTTACGAGACATAAATCATATAAGACTATCAAGGCCTAATTCTAACAATACAAATGTAGATATTATAATTGACTTATTGGTATATAATCAACACTTATCTTTCTAACTTTACGAGAATAATATCATCGAGATTAGTGGTTTACTGCTTGCTGATATGTTCGCATTTAAGGTGACACGGCTTGTCAAATGATTGCATAGATTCAATTCAGGTGAACTATACGCCATCCTGCTCTGATATGATGGCGTTTTCTATAAAGATGTCTTTTACAGCCTGAAGTAGTTTCTCTTTTTCGAATTTCTTCAATTTGCCCGGATATTTTAAGTTCTTTAAAAAGTCTATGAATGAAAGGGCCAAATATCTAAGACATTCTTCTTTCGTAGTCAATTTAAAATAACCTTCGAAATCCACCACAAAATCTGCCGTGAGACATTTATACATTCTAACCTCAGGAGTTACCGAACCTCTATATTTCAGAGTTTTATCCTCATAGTATTTAGGACGATGTGCTTGAAAGAATTTACTGAACTTAGGTGACAAGCATATAAGCCTTATACTTATTGTTTCCACTAAATCAGAGTTAAACCCAAGTAACCCCTTTGATAGTACGCTCTTAAATGCATAGAGAGCATCATCATAGAAGCTAAAACTTGAAAGCTCCCTGGAAGTTACTATTCCTAATACTATTTCCATACTTTATTTATCAATTTGATTCAGAAACATACAAATATAGTTTTTATAATTGATTTGGAATTATAGAGATGAATTATTCTGTTACTTTGACACTCAATCATTCGCCTTAAAATTATCTATCTTATTTATGAAGGCCAAAGGTTTTTCATCTTCTATACTGAAGACGATTCATTTTATAAAATGAGTCCGCTTTAAAATCATTCTTTCACATATAACTGAAAAAACATTTTAAAGCGGACTCAACAATAGAGATTACTTAAGCTTGAACGATACAGGGATAGTGTACTTTACTCTTACAGGCTGTCCTTTCTGCATACCCGGTTTCCATTTCGGCATGGCTTTCATTACACGCAAAGCTTCTTCATCAAGGTCTGGATCAATAGAACGTACAACATTAAACTCGGTAGGAGTTCCGTCTTTTTCTACTACAAACTGAACAATGACGCGACCTTCTACTTTGCGTTCTTGTGCCGATTTGGGATACTTGATGTTCTCTTGAAGGAAAGTCATCAGTTCCTGTATTCCTCCCGGATATTCAGGCATCTGTTCTACTACATCGAGTGCTTTTTCTTCCGCAGGGCTCTCTGCTGGAGTTTCCGCTGCATCCGGACTAACTGGTGTGGCAACCTCTTCTTTTGCATCTGTCTTTTCTGATGCATCCTGCGAGCAGGAGATGTTTCCGGCAACGAGTAGAGCAAAGGCCGGAAGGGTGAACAGTGCATATTTAATATGCGCTGCACCATTTGATTTTTTCTTGTTCATCATAATGATACGTTGTTTAAGATGAGAAAAATTAAAATTATTGGATAAACCATACTTGTGATTGTATGCCAATCCAAGCAGGTGATATTGATAACTTTTAGAGGAAAATCCTGCCTCCATCACTTTCTTGTCGGCTAAGAATTCCAGATTGAGTCTGATTTCTCGCTTCATCAGCCAGGCAAAAGGATTCATCCAGCAGCAGATGCTGATTATTTCGGCAAAAAGGATATCGATGGAATGCTTTTGTTTTACGTGAGCCAATTCGTGTGTCAGGATTTCACCAATTTCATTTTCCTTTACAATGGTTGGATTTATGAAAATCCATCCAAAGAAAGAAAACGGTCCGGAAGGAGTTTTCAGGCATTTTACGCAGATACCGTTTATCATCTTCGTGGGCGTGTGTAGAATGATACGAGACAGACTGGCTACCTGAATAAAGAATCTGATGGTCAGTATTGCTACTCCAGCAAGGTATATGTATTTCATCCATTCGGACAAAATGAATACCTGATTTCCTGTTCCCGCAGCTTTACTTCCTACTACAATCTCTGGCAACACTACCGAATAGTCAAAATGAGTGAGCATAATCAGGCTATCACGACTTTCCATCCATTCCCGTATGTCGATGAGAGGCAGGATAAAAGGCAATGCAAGCGACAACATCAGGATGAATCTTCGTGAGTGGAAGAATGTATCCCGTGTACACAGCAGCTTGTACAATGCGTAAAACAGAATCAATCCGATATTGACTTGAAGAAGATATAGCATATAAAAGAAATATTAAAGTAGATATTTATTCGTGAATCCCATACTTTTATTTGTTTTCCTGCTTTTCAATCAGGTCGATAATCTCGTTGAGCTCGTCTTTGGAGATTTTCTGTTCCTTGGCAAAAAACGAAACCATCTCCTTGTAAGAGTTGGCAAAATAATTGCGCACGATGTTTCCCACGGAATTGCTGGTATATTCTTCCTGCTTTACCAATGGCGTGTACCGGTACGTATTTCCAAATCTTTCTGCTTTCAGGTATCCTTTTCGTTTCAGGTTATTCACAATCGAGGCTACTGTGGTGTAAGGAGGCTTCTGTTCGTCATAACATGTTACGATTTCTTTCACAAAACACGGTCCTAAATTCCAGATAAAGCGCATGGCTTCTTCTTCTTGATAAGTTAGCTTTTCCATATTGAATGAGTTTTATTACGAACTTTTCGCAAATCTACGAATTTATCGTAAATGCTATCTTTTCAAAGAGTTAATTATATTAAACGGGAAAATATTTCTCTATAATCATATCGTAAAGAGAGTTTGTTTCAGGGGAAATAATAAGGTTTCTGAACTTCGTGTGCCGCTCCCAGATTAGTTGGGCTGAACTTGTTTTGTTGTTAAAATAGATTAGGAGGTGGCGGCTAATCAAATTATTTCATTTATATTTGAATTAATAATTCAAACTATGAAAACTTATGAAGTGGAGAAATATTGCTCTGTTGTCTGTACTTTATTTATCATGTACGGGACTTTATGCGCAGGAACGCATAAAGAGTGATAGTCTTAAGTTTGATAAAGACAGTATGAAAGCAATTTTTGATGACGGTCTTGTTTCTCCTGATGCTGTCGGATATTCATTTGATTACAACGAAAATACAGGAAGCGATCCAATAACTGAAATACCAAAGGATCAGAAAATAGAATTTAAATTGCATAAACCTTTCTATATACCTCCTTATTATACAGATTCTTCACCCAGATTTTATGGAGATTATACGACGGGAGGACAGATTTTTCCTAATATCTATGGTAGTGGCATGCAGGAAACATTGCCCGGGCTGGGAAGGCTTAATCAGGCTTCACTTTTTTATCGTTATGACCTGAATGATTATTTTTCTATTCAGGCGGGGGTGAATGCTGTTAAGTATAATTTCCCGATGAGTGTGGGACAGTCTTTGGGAACTTTCGGAAGTATAACCTATCATCCTACAGATAGACTTCGGATAAGTGCTTTTGGCTCTTATTCGCCGGATAGCCGTTATGGCTTTAACAGAAATACGTATGGAGCTGCTGTCGGTTATGATTTTACAGACCGGTTTGGTATGGAAGTGGGTGTGCAGAGATATTACGATCCACAACGGGGATGGCAGACTATTCCGATTGTTACACCTTATTATAAATTCAATAAATTTGATTTGGGCATTGATGTGGGTGGAATACTGTATGAAATACTAAGAAGTGTCGTTATTGACAAGCGAGGTGGTTCACCGGTTATCATGCCACCCGGAAGATGAAACTGAAGAAATATACAGTTTGAAAATTAATTCTGATACTGATTGTTATGAAGAATCTATGTAAAATATTGTGGTTGGGTTTATGGGTATTTGCAGCCGGATGTAATAGTAATGTTTTTGTAGACGACTATTTACCAGAGGTACCTGTAATACAATTGTCGGAAACAGACTCTGTTGCCCGGATAGTTTTTGAATCGGACAATTGGGATATTTTGAATATATATGGGGATTATGAGAATGTATGGGAAACGATTTGTGATCTTGAGGGGAATCCCGATGGCAGGAGTTTGCCTTTAAAGAATGGCGAAAATGCCGTAATTAAGTTAGGTTACGAATATTGTGACTTCAGGGTAGAGAAGAGGAATGGCAGGGAACTCTGTATTTTCTTTGGTGATAATATGAATAGGGCAGCACTTGATGTCAAGATAGTTGTGGGTAATGAATATGAAATCAAGTCTATTCCTGTATCATTAGCTCTGACTTCGGAATATGAAGTCGACAGTATCGTGTATGATTGGGAGAGTTTATCTTATTCCGACAATCTGTTAGAGCCTGATTATTGCGTGATGATCGATAATACTCAGTCCACTCAACCTACGAGTTGGTACTTCGATCCGATGGAATCATCTTTTCCGCGTCAAATCTCTTTCAGGAATAAAGATGGTTGGAACGAAGAAAAACTGTACAAATGCTTTTTAGGAACTCCCTTGCCATTGGTTGTCGTTCCTGATTTTATAGATGGAAAACCCGTATTGAAAGATACAAAAGCGGAAGTCGGAAGTGATTTCCAGCAAATCCGCAGTGTCATCAATTCCAGCTTGGTCGGGAAGAAATATACGATTCCTCCCGGTGAGAAATGGAAAATTTCTGTCGATTATCTGATAGAGCAATATTGGATAAATTATAGATTGTACACTTCCAATCCTTTTAGCGGAAGGAAGAAAACTTTTGAAGGTGCCATTTATAGTAAACGTCCGTACGAATTTTTTATAACTCCTGAAAAGCAAGAGTAAGATGAATAGAAAAACGAATAGGCTTATAGCTGTGTGTATGTTTTTATGCTTGTCCGTTTATACCATGGCAAGTAGCAAGGATAGTACAAGTCAGCGATTAGTTCATATAATTGGAGTCGATTTCCGGCCTGCTTATACATTTCCTACCAATGAATTTTTTAAGGGTGCGAATGCTGCACAAACTCCTGTCAGGAAGACTTTCTCGGGACACGTGAAGTATGGATTTAAATTCTCGCCCGATACCTATTGGGGGCGTATTTATCCTTATGCAATACAAGGTATTGGAGTGGGATATAATACCTTTTTCAATTCTTCCGAGATAGGCAATCCACTGGCCGTTTATGCCTTTCAAACATATAGGATTGCCAGCATAACCCCTCGTTTGTCTTTCGACTATGAATGGAACTTTGGGGCTTCTTTCGGATGGAAGAAATATGATGAAGAAACAAATTCCATGAATAATGTAGTTGGCTCGAAAATAAATGCCTATATCAATTTCGGCTTGTTGCTTAACTGGCAGATTGATGCCTGTACTCATTTGCGTGCAGGAGTCGGAGTTACACATTATTCGAATGGGAATACAGGATATCCTAACTCTGGAGTTAATACGATAGGTGGAAGTATTGGAATCATACGTTATTTTGGCAATAAGGAAAAAATGGAATTATACAATAAGGCCTATTATACTGCTTATCGGAACAAGGACACATTTAAGCCCTATGTAAGTTATGATCTTATTATATATGGTGCATTGAAAAAGAAAGGTGTCTTTCCGCCATATAATTCACCGGTACTTGTTCCCGGTTCTTTTGCCGTAGGCGGATTCAACTTTACTCCTATGTATAATTTCAGCAATTATTTTCGCGCGGGACTTTCGCTGGATGCACAATATGATGAAAGCGCGAATTTATCCGATCACGTTGCAAATACAGGTGGGGTAATCGATACGGAAAATATTCGTTTTCATCGTCCCCCATTTAAGGAACAGTTTGCTGTTGGACTTTCGGCCCGGGCCGAAATCGTTATGCCTATCTTTTCAATAAACTTAGGTATTGGACGGAATATTATATGTAAAGGTGCAGATACTAATTCGTTTTATCAGATAATTGCCCTGAAAACGGATATAACCAAGAATTTATTTTTGCATGTCGGGTATCAGCTCTATAAGTTTAAAGATCCGAACAACTTGATGCTGGGAATAGGAGTCAGGCTTAACGCCAAACGATAAGGCTGTTTGAAAATCGCTTTAAAAATTCTTCTGTTCAATAGTTTATCCTTACTTTTGCTTATTAAATGTATAACCAACTTTAAAATACTATGAAAAATTTAATTCTGCCGATAGGTCTTTTGTCACTTTACTCATCGGCTTTTGCACAACAAATGCCTGAGCGTCCTAACGTGTTACTTATTTACGCCGATGATATCGGTTATGGAGATTTAAGTTGTAATGGTACGTCGGCTGTACGTACTCCCAATGTTGAGAAACTGGCTTCCGAAGGAATACGTTTTACAAATGCTCATTGTGCCGCTGCTACAAGTACTCCTTCGCGTTATGCTTTGTTAACCGGTGAGTATGCTTGGCGCAGAGAAGGAACTGGCATTGCAGCAGGAAATGCAGCCATGATTATAACCCCCGAACGTTATACCATTGCTGATATGTTTAAGGATGCGGGATATCAGACAGGGGTAGTAGGAAAATGGCATCTCGGATTGGGGAATGAAACCGGCAAGCAGGACTGGAATGGAGTAGTTAAGCCTAATCCGGCAGATCTTGGTTTCGATTATTCTTATATTATGGCGGCAACTGCTGACCGTACTCCGTGTATCTTTATGGAAAATGGCAGAGGGGTTGGTCTGGACCCTAATGATCCTGTGTATGTAAGTTATACAGAGAATTTTCCCGGTGAACCTACAGGGAAGGATAATCCGGAACTGTTGCGTATGTTTCCTTCGCACGGACACGATCAGTCTATCGTCAATGGTATTTCACGTATCGGATATATGAAAGGTGGAAAGAGTGCTTTATGGCGGGATGAAGACATAGCCGATAGTATAACGGCTCATGCCATCCGTTTTATAGAGAAGAGTCAGCAGTCTAAAGAGCCTTTCTTCCTCTATTTGGCTACAAACGATATTCATGTGCCTCGTGTACCTCATCAGCGTTTTGCCGGTAAGAGTGGGTTAGGCCCTCGGGGGGATGCATTGTTGTCTTTCGACTGGACTGTGGGGCAGGTGATGGAAACATTGAAAAAGCTGAATCTGGATGATAATACGATTGTGATTCTTTCGAGCGACAATGGAGCCGTTATAGATGACGGTTATCAGGATCGGGCAGTAGAGTTATTAGGGGATCATAAGGCCACTGGTGTGTATAGAGGTGGTAAGTATAGCAGTTATGAAGGCGGGACACGTGTCCCATGCATTATACGCTGGAAGGGACAGATTACCCCCGGAGTTTCGGATTATTTGGTTAGTCAGGTTGACTGGTTTGCATCGTTTGCTTCGATGTGTGGAGTCGAGCTTCCGGTAGGGAGTGCACCCGATAGTGAAAATCACTTGAATTCATGGTTTGAATCTAATGCGAAGGGACGTATTTGGACGGTAGAACATAATGTGCAGAATAACTTGTCGATAACGGATGGTGTGTGGAAGTATATTCCTGCGGCAAATGGTCCGGCAATTAATAAACAGACCAATACTGAACTGGGAAATAATCCGACTGAAGATCAGTTGTATAATTTGTTGTCCGATCCGGGTGAACGGATCAATGTGGCAGACGGAAATCAGGAACTTGTCCAAAAAATGCGTAGTGAACTTGTGCGCATCATAGAAAGTGGGCAGCATATTCAGTCCGGATACTTTATTTCGAAATAAGTTTCTTTATATGTAGTCGCCAACGGGCTGTTGGTTTCGTGTTCCAGATTGACGAGAGAAACCAACAGCTTGTTGGGACATTGTTTGCCGATATAACCCACTGGTGGATTCTCCGTGTGTTCCATCACGTCCTCCTTTCTTTATCGAGGTTATACTTCGGTTATCGTTCTTGAAAGTGCGATTTCTCGCCAAGCCCATTGATGCGAGCATCATGGGTCTTCTGGCTTACGAAATCGTTCCGTTACGGGCGGAATTTTTCCCACCCGACGGTTCACTGTTTCTTCAATGTAGGCAATTCTCCAGTGAGTTCGTAACGCCACTCTGAACCTGCACTCTGCAAGGCGGTGTTCATGGCATCAACGGCGTTCTGCCAGGTAACGGTTGTGCCATCCACCTTCGTGGCTCCACCGTTGTCATTGTCGGGGAGGCCGCTCCAGTAGCAGGCGGTCAGGGTACCAGATATGTTGTATCCCACCACGCCGCCGACATTGGAGGTGCCGGAGACGTTGCCCGAGGCGTGGTAGCAGGCGGTCACGGTGCCGTCGTTCCATCCCACCACGCCGCCGACATTGGAGGTGCCGGAGACGTTGCCCGAGGCGTGGTAGCAGGCGGTCACGGTGCCGTTGTTCCATCCCACCACGCCGCCGATATGGAAGGTGCCGGAGACGTTGCCCGAGGCAGTGCAGGCGGTCACGGTGCCGTAGTTGTCTCCCACCACGCTGCCAACACAGTCGCCGCCACCGCCGATCATATACCTGTTGCCGGTTATATTCACGTTTTCCAGCGTCAAGTTCTGCACCGTGCCACCGGAGTCGAGGAAGTCAATCATCCCCACATAGCTTCCATACTGGTTGATAGTCAGCCCCGTGATGGTATGGTTGCCGCCGTCGAAGGTGCCGGTGTATCGGTTCTCGTAGTCTCCTATCGGCGTCCACTCTTTGCCTGTAAGGTCGATGTCGTCGGTCAGGGTGCAGTTCAGCGAGAGGTTGCCCTGTACGGCTTTGTTCCATGCCAGCAGACCGTCGGCGTTGTAAACCTCGTAAGTCCTGCCGTCAGCAGACAGGTTATATCCCTTGTCATAATTCAGCGTGATATTGTAGAACTTGCCCGCCTCAGGGGTGAAGGCGGCGGAGATGTTGCGTTCCTCGGTGCCGTTTGCCCTCAGTTTCTTGATTTCATAGCCGGGCACCACGTTCGCCTCCCAGCAGGTGATGGTTGCACCGTTCTCGGTGTATTCGCACTTCTTCATCTCTATCCAGCCCTCTTGCGAGCCCTGTCCGGTCTTTCCTTTTTCGTAGGTACATAGTGTGTAGGTATAGAGCTGAAGGCTTTGCACCTTGCCGAGTGCATCGTCCGAAGGCGTGATGCGTACCTTCGCCAGAGCGTGGGTGAAGTTCAGCGTGACGGGGTCCGGATATTTGCCCGTGCCCGTACCGCCCAGCAGATAAGCAAGACCTTGGCTCTGGTTGCCGAGGTCGATGGTGCCGTCCGTGGCGGGGTACCAGGCGGTGACGGTGTGGTCGTTGCGGTCGCTCCAGTACAGGGGTGTTTCGGCTCTGACGGTGTGGTCGTCCTGCACGGCGTAGGTGCCGACCTCTTCCTCGCCGTCTATCTGCACGGCGAACCGGTCGCCCGCGTCGAACACGCTGCCCGTGCCGTCCGCAATCTCGCTGACGCGCGTCTGCGGTGCGCCCCAGGGCTGCGCCTCGCCGCCCTCCACGCCAAGGGTGATGCGGGCTATCTCAAGGGGGTATTGTCCTTCGGGCAGACGGTTGCCGTCCGCCAGTTCGTCCGTCGTGCAGGCAGCCGTGGCAAGGAGCAGCGCGGCTGCAGCTGGGTAAGTAAAATTTTTCAATAAGTTCATATCGCTTCTAAGTTTTATGTTTCCAATACTACTTACAAGCATTCTGAACAAAAGAATGATAAGGAAAGAAAATGATTATTTCAGCAACTTCCGGTTTGTGTCTTCCAGAATGCGCATCTGCTGTATGGCTATCCGGTTCAGTTTGACGAGCCGTTCACGCTGGGACAATCCTTCGTTGATGAGCACTGCATTCAGGCTTTCCATGTTCGACAGGCATATCAGTTCGTTTACGCCTGCATAGTCACGGATGTTACCTTTCAAGTCTGGATGGGCATCGCGCCATTCAAGTGCTGTCATACCGAAGAGAGCGACGTTCAGCACGTCAGCCTCGCTGGCATATATGCGGCTTGCCTGCTGTGCCGTCACTTCCGCCGGAATGAGATTTTGCTTGATGGCATCCGTGTGAATGTGGTAGTTTATTTTGGAGAGTTCACGCTTGGCCGACCATCCCAGCAAAGCCTGTTCCTGCTCTTTCAACCTCTGGAACTCCTTGACAAGATACAGCTCGAACTCCACGGAAACCCAGCTGGCAAACTTAAACGCGATGTCGCGCTGCGCATACGTCCCGCCTCCGGCACCGTTTTTCGACAGGATGCCGACAGCCCCGGTCAGTTCCACCCACCTTGAAGGACTCATGGTGAATGCATTGCTGCCCGCTTCTGCTAAAAGGGGGTCGAATTCGACCCCTTTAAACGCAGGGTTGTTCAGTTGCTCCCACAGTCCGAGGTATTCCAGCGTGTTCTTCAGCCGCATCCAGTTCTTCACCACGTCTTTAGGCTCGGTAGGATTTTTCTGGCGGGCGATGTCCGTGATGCAGATATAGTCGATGCCGTTATGCTGCAAGGTCCTGATGGTGGCACCTTTCACCTGGAGGGACGATTTCTTTGCCATAGTATTCTTTTTCTTTTGATTACGTTAACAAAAATAACCTTTTTCCGGCAATAATCATTCTGTTTCCTATACAATCTTTTAAAGAACGCTTGTTTTGTGCTGCCGCCGCCTGCGAAGGCGGCCGTCGCACCATATTGTCTATGGGCAGCTCCGGCTTGACGCTTGCACCGGGGCAGCGGTGTGTGGAACTTACAGCGTAGAGTTTGCATTGAACGAATCTCCGTCTTTCCACGGAGTAATTGTGGGTTCGCTCACCTCGATGTCCTTATTATTGAGCGTGATGTTGTAGGTGTAGGCATAGCCTGCTGCATAGAAATTGGCTGTGGGTGTCTCAGGCAGTTTCAGTGTGGCTTTGTAGCTCTGTCCGTTGTAAGACACGCTCAGGTCAAGAGGAATAGTCACTCCCTGCGGTAGAATGATGACTTGCGAAGCGGTGGCACCGCCCAGCTGCATGGTAATCGGCGAGTTGGCGGCTGCGGTTACGGCAGTCGCGCCGGTAGCCGTGTCGAATGTGCCTTCGTGCTTCAGCCCGCCCAACGTGTAGCTGGCAGGTTCCATTCCGTTGAAAATGATGCCGTCGCCCGCCTTGAAGGTGAACTTGATGAGACTCATGCAGTGTTGGAAGGAGTTGTCTGGGCCGCCTTTGTCGGTTTTGTCGGTGAAGCTCACCTCCGGGTTGCGGGTGTCGCCCGTGGCTCCCGAGGCAAAGAGGAAGTCGATGCCCGTGCCCTGTTTGTCGGCTGCGGTGCTGACGGTCACCGTTCCGCCCTCAGCCTGATACGGATAGTAGGCATGGAAGGTATGGGTTTCGGTGTCGTCAAAATAGATGACCGTACCGTCAGGCACGAACATACCGTACTCTCTCTTGTAGGGCACGTTGGTAAAGCCTGCGCCGGTGACGCCGATGCGGTCACCTTCGGTCCACTCGGTTCCTTCAGAATTGACGCGGGTAGCGGGCGTAATGTCGGCGATAAACTTGGCGGCTACCGGGCCGTCATTCAGGTTCTCGTTGTCGTTGTTACAGGCGGCAAGTGTCAATGCCAGCGCTGCAAAAGCAAAAAATCTTGTCTTCATTCTGTTTATAGTCTTTAATTGTTAATTTGCATGGGGGCGTTACATTTCCGCACTGGCATCGCCACCTTCCACATCATGCCACGGTGAAATTGTGGCTTCGCTGACTTCGAGCTCTTTGTTGCGTACCTTGACGGTATAGGTATAGTTGTTGCCCGCCTGCAGTGCGCCTTCGGGCACGGTGAGTATGGCATGATAATTCTGACTTCTGTAATTCACAGTCAACGGCAGGGATGCAGTTGTCTGCGGGAAGAGGATGACCGATGACGTGAGGTTGCCGTCTGCCAGCTCCATGGTCAGTTCTCCGGTCTGTGTCCCGTCGTCTGCGGTGGCAATGCCGTCGGCCGTGTTGAACGTACCGGTGAGTATCAATCCGTCCAGCGTGTAACGTTCAGGCTTGATCACACTGAAATCCACGCCGTCGCTCGCCTCGAAGGTAAGGGTTATCTGGCTCATGCGGTGGTGGAAGGAGTTGTCTGCACCGCCATCCTTCGTTTTGTTGGTGAAGCTCACCACCGGGCTGTTTTTGTCTCCGGTGGCTCCTGAAGCAAAGAGGAAGTCGATGGCAGGCTGGTTCTGCTGCGCCGTGGCATCGGTCGTGGCTGCGAGGGTGCCTCCCGCCGCGTTGTACGGATAGTAGGCGCGGAAAGTATGGGTCTTTGCATCTTCGATATAGATGACCTTTTCTTCTGCCTCAAATGTTCCGTTCTTCAGGATATAAGGCACGTTGTCGTACCGCGTACCGATGTCGGTGATGCCGATACGGTCGCCGGCGTCCCAGGTAGTTCCGTTGGCGCGGGTGGCGGGGGCGATGTCGGCGATAAACCGGGCGGCCACGGGATCGTCATTGTTCAGAATCTCGTTGTCGTTATTGCAGGCTGCCAGTGCGAGGGCGAGCGCTGCAAGTGCAAGGTGTCTTATCTTCATCATTGCTTATAAGTGTTAGAGTTGTTAATAATCAGTTCTTATAAGCGTTCCTTGGCATAAAGGGAAAAACGAACGTCCCGCCATATTCCACAAAAGGAACATGGCGGGACGGGAAACCTTAGACCTATAAAGCGGTCTTAAAGCATGGCGGCGTGCTTGCGCACCTCCTTGAGCCGCTCCATGAACGATGGGTTGTCGGCAGCCTGCCGCATGTTGTATTTCATCTGCAGACGCATCAGCGAATCTGCCGGTATATTGAGAACCGCCTCGAAGAGCATGGCCGTCTGAGCCGTAACAGGGCGGCGACAGTTAAGAATATCGTTCAGCATCTTGTATGAGATGCCCATCTGCTCTGCCAGCCTGCGCTGCGACAGTTTACGGTACTCAACTTCTTCTTTCAGCACTTCACCCGGGTGAGTAGGATATGCCGCCTTAAGGTTGTTGGCAATCATATTCGGATCTGTTCCTTGTATCTCAATCATAATCTGTCACTTATTTATAATGGTTCGACAAATCTGTTATATTGCATATTGTAGCTATGGTTTCGCCTTCCTTTGTCCGTTCCTCAAACTCGATGCGGTACTGGTCATTGACCCTTACTGACGAAAGTCCAGCCTTGTCGCCTTTCAGCTTCTCATAATTCAGCGAATTATATCTCATAAGCCCTTGTACGTTGGATGTCTCCATCATTACATCGATTACGCGGATATATTTGCGCACCACCTGCGGTTGATAGCGGTGTTTTTTGTCAGTATGTCCTGTAACATACATTTCTTGCAAATATTTTTCGTTGAATATGATTTCTATATGTTCTGGTTAGTCCACGTGGTAAAGATAGTGAAAGGCGAGAGCAAAGTCAAGCGAAAACGCAGTTTTCAGATTGTTCTATGCCGAGGCGACTCATATTTTTTACAAAAAAAGTAAATTATTTGCAATAGTCCACTAATTAAGTGGATTTATTTTGCATGTCTGCCATCAGTTTCCCGTTTTCCCAATATGTCAAAGAACGCGTAAGTAGAGTCAGAGTCCATTTTCCAAATCATAATTGGATCGCCTTCTTAGTTCCATCGCATGACTGTCTACAGATCCGCATCTACGTCTCCACCGTATCTCTGTGTCCAGTCCGTGATTTCGAACGTGGAGAGCTCGGCTTCTTCCGGTGTCTCTACAAGCGTTCCGCCGAGGGTCAGCGATTCGCCCTTTCCGGTGTTGAAGGCCGCGAGAGCTTCCGTAAGGTCGCTTTTCAGCGTGGTGGAGGTCGGGTTGCCGTCAGCATAGCGGATTTCGCCCGTCAGCAACTGTTCCGTGCCGGTCACACCCAGCAGCCGCACCGTGGCTTTCCACTTGCCGGCATCGGCCCCTTCGGTAATCTTTGTGAAGGGCAGCACGACGTTCGAAGCGGCTCCGTAGGTATCGGTAGCGAAGTCGAGTGTCCCGGCTGCACCCGTCAGATGGGCAACAATCTCCGTGATGCGTCCGGCGGCATCACCCGTCGGTTCGACGACAAGCGTCAGCTCGCGCACCTGCTGCTTCATCGCGGCGGTCAGCGGATAGTCCTTGTCTTTCTCGATGCTCAACTGTTCCGTATAGGTGAAGAACCATCCCGGAGCATTGTTCACAAAGGCATCCGTACCTGCTCGGTTTCCCGTGGCGGCGGCAACGGTGGCGGTGGTACCGTTCACCGTGATTCCTTCAGCTGGGTTCCACACCGCGAGTGTGTAGCTGCCCGGAGCAAACAGATGGTCGGGAGCATGGGTGGCGGAAGTCTCCGTATCCGTATAGTCGCCCATGGTGACCGTCCATGTGGCAGGTATGTCGATGCCCTCACCGCGGGCCGACCAGTCGGCTGTCACCGCAATCTTCCCGTAGTCGGGATGCGGCGTGTCATAAAGCGTGTCCTTCACGCAGGAAGAGAGCAGCACGGCGGCTGCCATTCCCATCATATTGATATATTGTCTTGCTTTCATATTCGATTATTCTCCGTTTTTAGAACAACTTACATAAATTGGGCTGCGCCTCGGCATTCTAAAGTAAACTTTAATGCGCTCGGCTTGCACCAATTTTCCATACCAATGTCACACCGGCATTGATGGGTCCCCACCAGTCCTTTGTTTCGTTGCCGCGGCGCACGCGCACACCGTCGATGACTTCATATTTCTCATAGTCTGCATTCAGGTAGCCCAGACCGAGGTTGAAATCAAGATCTAATGCCTTGTTCAGCCGCAGCCGGTAGCCGGCGGTGATGCCGCCACCCATCAGGTCGCCCTGCTTGCCCGTTTCGGAGAGCTTGTAGTTGAACTGTCCTGCCTTGAACATAGCACCCAGATACCAGACTTTCTTCTCGCCCATGTAGTAACGCACTTCCGGAGCCACTTCCCACAGAGCATAGCGGCGGTCTTTGTCGCTCCACGTCCATGAAGTCCACGAGCCGTTTACGGCAATGCCCCACGACGGGCAGATGCGCCATTCAAGTCCTAAATCGGGTGTCAGGGTTGCCCAACGCAGCAGGTTGGCACGCAAGGAGAAATGATAGTCGGTTGTGATTTTGGTTTCCGACGGAGTGTCGTCAAGTGTATTTTGTTGGGCTTCTTCCGCTTTGCGCTGTTCTTCGGCAAGCCGTTCTTGTTCGGCACGCTTCTCGGCTGCCAGACGTTCGGCCTCAGCCTTGCGTCGTGCCTCTGCTTCTGCTTCCGCATCAGATACAGTAGCCTCCCTTACAGGAACCGTCAGGCGCACGGTGACGAAATCGCCCTCTGTCGCATGGTTGCGGGTGATGAAGTTTTCTTCTTTTATTCCTGCGCGTGTAATCAGTTCCGATTTTACACGGTTGGAACGGATTTTCGCCGTAGCCAGATTCTCGGTTTCGCTGCCCAATGACTTGCAATAGCCGTCAACCAGTAGCGGCAGTCTGCTGTCAAGAATGTCCGTTCGGTTGCTTTCGATGCATTTTAGCAGGCGGGCAAGCTCCATGTTATTTCCACTCCATGGCACATAGAACATATCCTTCTGCGGAACGAACCGGAAGGTGTAGGTCGTGTCTGCTTTCTGCTGTGCCATTGTTGGCAATAATAGTGCAAACATTAGTAAAACAGTAGTCATTAACCTTTTTAATAGCATCATAAATTATTGATTTTTAATACAGCTTAGTCAATCTTATTGGACAAAGTAAAATAAAAAAAATTATTAATCCTTGGCTTGGAATAATAAAAAAAATCGTTTTGTCCGTTTGACAAATTTTTGCTGTTTAGGCAACCCGCCGGTTGTCGTTTGAGCTATTTTTTGTTATTTAGGCTATAGGAAGACTGTAAAATTATTTTGTTTCAGAACCTTGATTTCCGCCATTTAGCAGGAGAAATACCTTCTTTTTCTCTAAAGATTCTTATAAAATGGCTTAGAGATAAAAAGCCTGATTTTTCGGATATTTCGGCAATGGTTTGCTCTGGATATTGAATCATCAGACGTTTAGCATATTCAATGCGGTAAGCGGTTATCCAGTCGCGGAAAGACTGATGGTATGCAGTTTTGATATAGTTTGAGAGGTATGTACGATTTGTATGAAGTGTTTCAGCAAGTTCTTTGATAGTGAGACCTTGGCGTATGAAACCATCTTCATCCAACCATTTTTTTATGTTTTCTGCTATATCTGTGTAACAAGAGGGGGATAATGTTTCTTTGTTTTCTGATGTTTCTTCTTCCAATGCACGCTCTATCGGTTCGTAGAACAATAAATAGTTCATATAAGAATGATACAGGTAGATATAAAAAGGAATGGAAGAAAGAATCCATATAAAAATATACCGGTCTGGAAGGAAGGTAAGTATTCCGCAACTTACACCAAAAATGGCAGCCCAGTATGTAAAGATGGAAAGCCAGCGTATGTATGCACCAATATCATCGGCATGGGTGTCGTCGAAAAGTCTGACAGCCCGCCGGTATGCCAGAATTAGACGGCGTGCCAGCCGGATGCCATACGCAAACAGCCATGTTGCCATACATAGAAGTGCGGAGTTCTGTATCGTTCCCTTGGGCAGATAAAACAGTACGCATCCTGCCAGAATTGTAAACAGCACCCATAGCGTTATGTGTTGTATAAAACGTCGGCGCGTGATGTAAAAGCGGTCAAGCAGTGAAGTCAGAGCAGAACTGAAAAGCCAGTAGCATAAAAAGTAGGTAGACAAGTTCATCAGAATGGCTGCATTGTGGCTGGTAAAGCGAATGCCACAGAACAGATGCACTGCATAGTTTGCCGAAAGTACAAGAAGCGCCGTACCCATTGTACGGCGTGAGCGAAGGTAATTTCTGAAAATAGATTTGTCGGGCGTCTGGGCAAAGATAAAATAGAAGCCGAAAAAAATCATTAGCGCCAATGCCGTGCAAAGTGAATATTCATATAACAGGTGGTTCATACAATTGAGTTATGCTTTTTCAGGCTTATTTCCCGGATGTTTTTTATAAGTACGTTTCTTGCTTTTGTTTCTGCCTGCAGAATTTTTTTTGTGAGTTTCCTTCGGTGCGTACTTTGGGGATTCTCCCAGTTCGTAGGGAACAGGTATCTTGTAGATATCTTTCTCCAGAAAATTTTCTATTTGTTTAAATTTGCTTTGTTCTGTTTCGCTGACGAAAGTAATGGCACATCCGTCATTGTTGGCACGTGCAGTACGGCCAATTCTGTGCACATAGTCTTCACTGTCGTTAGGGACGTCGTAATTGATGACCAATCTGATGTCGTCTATATCGATACCACGTGCTACGATGTCGGTTGCTACCAGCATGTTGATACGTCCGTTACGGAATTCATGCATAATGGCATCACGCTGGCTCTGTTCAAGGTCGGAATGCATTTCTCCTACATTCAGGTTCATTCGTTTCAACGATTTAGCGACTTCTTTTACTTTTAACTTGGATGATGCAAAAATGATAACTCGTTCAGGCTTTTGCTGGCTGAACAGGCTTTCTATGATACCTAACTTTTGAGCTTCGTAGCATATATAAGCTGCTTGTATTATTTTTTCGGCCGGCTTTGATACTGCCAGCTTTATTTCTACCGGATTTTGCAGTATCGTTTTTGCAAGTTGCTGTATTTTGGCAGGCATTGTAGCCGAAAACATAATGGTTTGTCGCTCTTTGGGCAGATATTTAACTATTTGCATGATATCATCGGCAAATCCCATGTCCAGCATACGGTCGGCTTCATCAAGAATAAAGAAGGAAACTTTCGATAAATCTACATATCCTAAACTTAAATGGCTGATAAGACGTCCCGGTGTGGCAATAACCACATCTGCCCCCAATGTAAGACCTTTCTTTTCCTGCTCAAAGCGTACTCCATCGTTTCCTCCATAGATGGCTACGCTTGAAACCGGCATAAAATAAGAAAAGCCTTCCATTTGCTGGTCTATCTGTTGTGCCAACTCACGGGTAGGGGACATGATGACGCAATTTATGGCATCGGCCGGATAACCTCCTTTACTCAACTGGTTGATGACAGGTAATAAATAAGCTGCCGTTTTGCCCGTTCCGGTTTGAGCTACACCTATTTAAATCTTTTCCTTCCAAAATGACAGGTATAGTCTGCTCTTGTACCGGAGTACACTCCTGAAAGTTCATGGCATCGAGTGCCTGTAGTACACTATCTTCTAAGTTCAGTTCTGAAAACTTCATATATTGTTTCTCAAATAAATTAACTATTTCCTCGCTCGTCGAGGTATGAATCCTTAAATCCTAAAAAGTATAATACTCCGTCCAGTCCGATGGTGTTTATTGACTGCTTGGCATTGGCCTTCACCTTGGGCTTGGCATGAAACGCAATGCCTAAGCCTGCAACCGAAAGCATTGGCAAGTCATTGGCTCCATCTCCTACAGCAATTGTCTGTGCGATATCCACGTTTTCTACCTGTGCAATAAGCTGTAATAGTTCGGCTTTGCGTTTCCCGTCTACAATATCGCCTACGTAACGTCCGGTAAGCTTGCCATCTACAATTTCCAGATTGTTGGCGTATACATAATCGATGCCGAAACGTTCTTTCAGGTAGTTGCCGAAATATGTAAATCCTCCTGATAAAATGGCTATCTTATATCCGTAACGTTTCAATACATACATCAAGCGTTCTACTCCTTCTGTGATAGGTAAATGTTCGGCAATATCTTTCATGACGCTTTCATCCAGTCCCTTAAGCAGGGCAACACGTTCTTTGAAACTTTCCCGGAAATCTATTTCCCCTCGCATGGCGCGTTCGGTTATTTCCTGTACTTGCTTGCCTACACCTGCACGTTTTGCCAGCTCATCTATGACTTCAGTTTCTATCAGAGTGGAATCCATATCGAAGCAGATCAGCCTTCGCATCCGGCGATACATGGTATCTTTCTGGAATGAAAAATCCATCTCCAGTGTACTGCTCAGCCGCATTAAGTCTCTTTGCAATTCGTCTATATCGTGAGGAGTACCACGAACTGAAAATTCAATGCAGGCACGTACTTTTGCCTTACGCTCGTCTAAGGGAACACGGCCGGTCAAACGTCTGATAGCATCTATATTCAATCCCTGTTCTGCCAGAATCTTAGTTGCTCCAGCTATTTGCTGAGCTGTAAGTTTACGTCCCAATAGTGTCAGAATATAGCGGTTTTTCCCTTGCATGTTTACCCATTCCTCATATTCTTCCCGTGAAATGGGGTAGAAACGGATGTTGATTCCTAATTCCGATGCTTTGAAAAGCAAATCTTTCATGATATTGCCTGAATCTTTTTCACAGCACTTGAAAAGAATGCCTAACGAAAGTGTGCTGTGAATGTCAGCTTGGCCAATATCCATTATGTCTACATCGTATCCCGAAAGAATTTCGGTGATGGAAGCGGTTAACCCCGGACGATCCAGTCCGCTGATACGTATGAGTACGAGTTCAGTAGTTGTTTTATCCATGTATATAATGCTGATATTAATTGCAAATATACTGTTTTCTTGCTTTTCTACCCATAAAGTCACACAGATTTGTGAATTGTCTTAAAAAATGAAAATATAAAAATATGTTGCAAAACATAAAAAGTAGCATCTTTATTAGGCAATGAAAGAAAAAGTAATTATCTTTGCGGCAGATTTCTCAAGATAATGAAGTTTGTTCTTTGTAAAAAGATGTACTTCATCAGGCAATGTTCCGGGTAGAAATCACTGTGAAAGGGCAGTCCCGGATAGTATTAACTAAAATCAAATTACATGATTAAAAGTGTAAAATGGTTTTTTGTTGTATTAATTTTAGGTTCCCTAATCTCTCTGAGCTTTAGCAAGGAGAGCGTTCCAGCAGAGAAACTGAAGCTGGGTGATGAAGCCCCTCAGTTGATGCTTTGCGATTCTGTGCAGTTGCTCAATCTGCACAATGCCCGTGAGGGTTACACTTTATTGAGCTTCTGGGCAAGTTACGATGCGGCGTCCAGAGAAAAAAATGCTGCATTGGCGCATCTGGCAGAAAAATATAGCCAGATAAAGTTGATTTCTGTTTCTTTTGACCGCTATGCATCGGTTTTTAATGCAACGGTAAAGCAGGATGGATTGGCAGAATCCGACTGTTATGTAGAAACAGATGGTTCCGATTCGGAGATTTTCCGGGCGTACGACCTGGGGCGTGGCTTTAAGAATTATCTGATAAACAGCCGCGGTATAATTGTGGCTAAGAACGTTACCACAGCCGAATTGGCTTCTTTCCTGAATTGATTTCGGGTAGGAAGGTGGAGGTAGAAAATTTTTGAATACAACAAAAAGCAAAAAGTTGCCCTCTGTACGGATTTTCCGGGAGTGGGCAACTTCTTTTTTACTATCAAATCTTATCGTATATAGTGAATTTTTCCTTCTATATTCAGTTATTGCCTTTATTAAAGATTTTTATTAGGGCTTTTTACCCTTCACGCCCTTCACACAAGAGTCAGTAGAAGGTCTGGATGTGAAGATTATATTTCAGGCATATAATGTACGAGGAAAATGTGAGCCCCATAGCATTATATGCCTGAAAAGATAGTATACTGTTTTATTTAGGTGCTTTACGATACAGGTAGATGGCAATAAAAAGATATAGCACATTGGGTATCCATACTGCAATGGCAGGCGACATATTACCGTTTATGGCGAAGGTCGATGAGATAGTCTGGAACAGAATATACGAAAAACTAAGTCCCAGTCCGATACCCAGATGCAGTCCCATGCCGCCTTTTACCTTACGGGACGATAATGATAGTCCGATAGATGTCAGGATAAATGCGGCAAACGACATGGCAATACGCCGATGATATTCTACCTCAAATTCTTTAATGTTGGCAAAACCTCGTTGCTTTTGTTTGGTGATATATTCCCGAAGCTGCGGACTGGTCATTGTTTCCTGCTGTCCACGTGTAATCAGAAAATCCTGAGGTTCCATATTGATGATAGAATCCAGACGGTCGCCCCGCGTGATGTGTTCGCGCATACCTTTCATTTCGCGTATCATGTAATCTCTGATGATCCAACGGTGATACATGGTTGTATCATACGTTGCCCGGCGAGCTGTAAGGTGTGATACAAGTTTATGATCTTCGAATTTGTCCAGCGAAAAATGATAGCCACTCTTGCTGTAGGCGTCATATCTTTCCATATAAGCGACCACTCCACTGTCTACTTCCAACTGGATATTTCGTGCGTAGTCTGCCGATTTCTTCTTCTTGTAGAGCTCTTCAAACCTCAGACGGGTAACACTTCCTGTTGGAATTACTTCCGTACCCAGAACAAATGTCACGGCCGAAATGATGGCAGCCGAAATCATATACGGTACCATGAGTCGTTTAAAACTCATTCCGGTAGAAAACATGGCAATGATTTCGGAGTTTTCCGCCAGCTTTGAGGTGAAGAAGATTACCGCGATAAAAACGAACAACGGGCTGAACAAGTTAGTATAATAAGGTATAAAGTTCAGATAGTAATCAAATATGATTGCTTTCAGCGGTGCCTTATTATTGATAAAGTGGTCAATGTTTTCGTTGACGTCGAATACTACGGCAATAGAGATAATCAAGGCGATGGCGAAAAAGTAGGTTCCCAGAAACTTGACAATTATATAGCGGTCAAGTCTTTTCAGCCATTTCCTTTTTAAAAGTTCTTTCAGTTGGAGTTTGCTTATCAGTTTCATTACCGGAATATTTTATAATCTTGTAGAAATGCGTTTCACCATAGCAGGTTTCCAGGTAGAGAAGTCACCGGCAATGATGTGTTTACGCGCTTCGCCCACCAGCCACAAATAGAAAGCCAGGTTGTGGATAGAAGCTATCTGCAGGGCCAGCAGCTCTTGTGCGTGGAACAGGTGGCGTAGATAGGCGCGGCTATACATTGTGTCTACATACGAAGCTCCGTCGGCTTCGATGGGAGAGTAGTCGTATTCCCATTTCTTGTTGCGCATGTTCATGATACCGTCTTTGGTAAAGAGCATTCCGTTTCGTCCGTTACGGGTTGGCATTACACAGTCGAACATATCGACTCCGCGTTCAATGCCCTCCAGAATATTTACCGGAGTACCTACCCCCATCAGATAACGTGGCCGGTCGGTCGGTAGTATTTCATTGACTACTTCAATCATTTCGTACATCTTTTCAGTAGGTTCGCCTACTGCCAGTCCGCCGATTGCGTTACCATCGGCATTTTTCGATGCGATGTATTCGGCCGAGCGGCGGCGCAAGTCCGGATAAACGCAACCTTGTACGATAGGGAAGAGCGACTGCTGGTAACCGTACTTAGGCTCTGTTTCATTAAAGCGGGTGATACAGCGGTCCAGCCAGCGGTGAGTACGTTCCATCGACTTCTTCGCATATTCGTAATCGGCAGTGCCCGGAGTACATTCGTCGAAAGCCATTATGATATCGGCTCCGATGGTACGCTCAATATCCATCACACGTTCAGGAGTGAACATGTGCTTGGAACCATCGATATGAGAGCGGAACTCTACTCCTTCTTCCTTCATCTTACGGATGCCGGCAAGAGAAAAGACCTGAAAGCCGCCGCTGTCTGTCAGCATCGGGCGGTCAAATCCGTTGAATTTATGCAAACCACCAGCCTTCTCCAGGACATCAAGTCCCGGACGCAGGTAGAGGTGGTAAGTATTTCCTAAAATAATTTGTGCCTTTATATCGTCTTTCAATTCGTGCAGGTGTACGGCTTTTACACTGCCCAGTGTACCTACAGGCATGAAGATAGGCGTTTCTATCTGTCCGTGGTCGGTTGTGATAAGTCCGGCACGGGCATTCGAACGTGGATCAGTATATTGTAATTCGAATTTCATATTCTAAAAAACAGGCTTTTACTTTTCTTTCTCTTTTTCTTTTTCGTCGGTTACAGTAAAGTCTATGGCATCGGCTACTTTTTCGTCTGTCAGCGCCAAGGCAAGTACCTCTTTAATATCTTTTACGTAGTGGAAGTTCAGTCCTTTCAGGTATAACGGTTGAATTTCCTCTATATCCTTACGGTTTTCTTCGCACAAGATAATATCGGTGATGCCTGCACGTTTTGCCGCCAGAATCTTTTCACGGATTCCACCTACCGGCAATACCTTTCCACGGAGGGTTATTTCTCCCGTCATGGCCAGATTAGCCTTCACCTTGCGCTGGGTAAGTGCAGAAGCCAGTGAGGTGACCATGGTTATACCCGCAGACGGTCCATCCTTAGGAATAGCTCCTTCCGGCACATGGATATGAATGTTCCAGTTTTCGAAGATACCCTCCGGCAGGTCGAGCAGATGCGTATGGGCTTTCAGGTATTCCAAAGCCAGCATCGCCGATTCCTTCATGACATCTCCCAGATTTCCTGTGAGGGTAAGGCGTCCGCCTTTACCTCTGCTCAGGCTCGTTTCCACGAACAGAATCTCTCCGCCTACGGCAGTCCATGCAAGTCCCGTAACTACGCCCGCATAATCATTTCCCTGATATTTGTCGCGCGAATATTCGGGAACTCCCAGATATTGGCGGATATCGGCTGGCTTCAGTTCGTGCAATCCTTCGAACTTGTCGCTGGCAATTTCGAGAGCAATCTTTCTCATTACCTTGCTGATCTTCTTTTCCAGTTCACGTACCCCGCTTTCACGCGTATAATTCTCTATGATATACTCGATGGCCGCTTTGGTGAATTTTACATGTTCTTTCTTCAGACCGGTAGCTTCCATTTCCTTTGGAATAAGATGGCGGCGTGCAATCTCGATTTTCTCTTCAGTAATGTATCCGCTCACTTCAATCAGTTCCATACGGTCGAGCAGCGGAGTAGGGATAGTTCCCAGATTGTTTGCCGTGGCAATGAACATTACTTTCGACAAGTCGTAATCCAGATCGATGTAATTGTCGTGGAAAGCATTATTCTGTTCCGGATCCAGTACTTCCAGCATAGCCGAAGCCGGATCTCCCTGACGGTCGCTGCTGAGCTTATCTATTTCGTCGAGGATAATGACCGGGTTTGATGCTTCTGCCTTGATAAGACTTTTGATGATACGTCCCGGCATGGCTCCGATGTAGGTTTTACGGTGTCCGCGTATTTCGGCTTCATCGTGTACACCTCCCAGCGACATGCGTACGTATTTACGCTTCAGGGCTGCGGCGATAGATCGTCCCAGCGAAGTCTTACCGACTCCCGGAGGACCGTAAAGGCAGATAATCGGTGATTTCAAATCTCCTTTCAGTTTCAGCACGGCAAGATGTTCCAGGATGCGCTCCTTTACCTTTTCCAGTCCGTAATGATCCTTGTTCAATATCTTTTCGGCATTAGGAATGTTCAGTACATCGGTAGTATATACATCCCAGGGCAGTGCCAGTAAAGTTTGCAGATAAGTAAGCTGGACGTTATAATCGGGCGACTGGGGGTTGATTCGCTCCAGTTTCGAAACCTCGCGTTCGAAAACTTCGGCCACTTCCTTTCTCCATTTTTTCTTCTTGCCCTTGTCGCGCAGTTCGTCTATCTCGTCTTCCTGACCGCGTCCCAGTTCGTCTTGTATATTCTTGATCTGCTGCTGCAAAAAATATTCCCGCTGCTGTTTGTCCAGGTCTTCCCGTGTACGCATCTGGATATCTTGTTTCAGATTGGCCAGTTTCGTTTCGCGGTTCAAAATCTGTATCAGGCTGTAAAGGCGATCCTTTAACGTGTTTTCGCTGATCAGCTGGAACTTGTCTTCTATCGACAGAGGGAAGTTGGTACAGATGTAATTGACAAGAACGTGGTTCTTCGGCAGATTTTTCAGGGCAAAGGCAATGTCGGGACTCATGTGGTCGGCTACATCAATAAAGTTGTTGCTCAGTTCGACGCATGTATCCATGAGTGCCTTGAATTCATCCGAATCCTTAGGCTCCATCTGTTCTTCTATCAGGCTGACCTTTCCTTTCAGGTAAGGACGTGTTTCCGTTGCTTCATCCAGATGCACCTTTACATTGCTGGCCTGCAGGATTACAGTTGTATTTCCGCCCGGCATTTCGAATACGCGCAATACGCGTCCGATAACAGCAACAGGATATAAATCTGCCAGTCCCGGCTCTTCCACTTCCATGACTTTCTGCGTAGCAATGACGATATGTTTCTTTTCCTTCATCGCCTCGTGTACGAGTTTCAGCGTAGTGCGTCTTCCTGCTGTTACAGGCATGACCACGCTTGGAAACATCACCATGTTGCGCAACGTCATGATGGGAATTTCCTTCTCCAGTTCATCGGCAGATAGATTTTCGGGTGCAGTATCTATTTCGGCAACCATTGAGAGTTCATCATCGCCTGCTTTTTTCATCAAACTATCTGTGTCTATTTTTTTTCTTCTTACCATATTCGCGTTTTTGTGTATTTAAAATGAGAGCGTATTTTTACAAAGCTCAGAAACGAGTACAAAGTTAAACATTCCGCTTCGAATACGGAAGCAGATTTGTTGCAAATACAATGTGGCTAACAAAATAAATGCTATTTTTGCGTCCGAAAGCTGCATAATTTATTTATTTTTGACGGAAAATAAGAATTGTAAGTAATATGCCCAATCCATATTTCAAATTCAAACAGTTTACTGTTTACCATGACCGATGTGCCATGAAAGTGGGAACAGACGGAGTGCTTTTAGGCGCATGGACGGAAGTTGCCGGTGCCAAAAGAATTCTTGATGTCGGTACGGGAACAGGACTGATAGCACTGATGATTGCCCAGCGCTCGCAGGCTCCCGTCGTTGGTATAGACATTGATGAACAGGCGGTAGGACAGGCGCAAGAAAACGTGAAGTCATCTCCCTGGAGAGAACGGATTGATATTTGCCGCAAGGATGTGAGGCAGATGTGCCGGGAAGCCGACGGGACGTTTGATGTGATTGTTTCCAATCCGCCTTACTTCGTGGAAAAAGTTCATTGCCCCGACGCGCGCAGAAATGCAGCCCGGCATACGGCCGGTCTTACCTTTGCCGACCTGCTGGCAGCCGTGGAGAAGCTGCTGTCCGAAGAAGGCGTATTTTCTGTTATCATTCCGGCAGATGCTGCCGACGACTTTATGCTTCTGGCTGCCGACGTACATTTATATCCGGTGCGTAAGACCTTGATACACACTAAACCGGACGCTGTACCCAAACGTGTACTGCTGGCTTTGGGCAGAAAGATAACTGTGTGTGATACGGAACATCTGGTCGTGGAACTTGAGCGACATGTATATAGTCCGGCATATATCGAGCTTACAAAAGATTTTTATTTAAACATGTGATTATTTTCATTTAGGCATGTGGCTTGAATCGTTATGAAGTTCTCTTGAAAATTTGTACAAATTTTCTGAGTTTTTGTACAAAAAATAGGAAAACGTCCCGATGTTTTTAGAAGAACATCGGGACGTTTTTCTCATATCGTGGTGACGTTTTCCGGAACCGGTGCCGTCAATCTCTTTTCGAAAGCCGGCGCAGCAGATTGTGATTAATCTGAAGCAGTTCTTTATGCTTGCGTGTGATGGTCGATGTAATAGGGCGGCTGCCTATAAAATCGGTGAAGTGCTGGAGCACGTTGAAGGCCTCAATGGGCGACTTGCCCTTCTGAGGAGCAATGACTTTCAGCCCTTTAGAGATAATTTCTACTTCCAGATCCTTTCCTCCCATTGCAGGGTCGCCGTCGAAATGGAATACACCTTCCTGTGCACGATGTATTGTTATCTTTTTTTCCTTTAGGGTCTTGATACGGCTGTTCTGGTTGATGGTCTTGTTGAACAACTGAAACGACAAGGCAGGCACATCGAGTACCGTAAACGGTTCCAGTATTGTAACATCCATCATACCGTCTGTGAGCGATGCCTGAGGGGCGATGTAGGCATTATTGCCGTACTGGGAGGCATTGGCGCAAGCTATCAGGAAAGCCTTGTAGCGTACCGTCCCCGATGCGTTCTCTATTTCGTATGTTTCGGGGCGGTAAGTAAGGCTCTCGTGTAAGGTATTTTCCAGATAAGTCAGCAGGCCTCTCTTTCCGGAATCGGCGAACTTCAGGCTTACAAACGCGTCGAACCCGACCCCGCAGGTGCAGAAGAACGGGTGAGAGTCTATCAGGCCATAGTCGATGGTCTTGATGAGTCCCTGGTTCAGGACTTCAATAGCACCGCGTGCTTCCAGCGGAATATGCAGATGGCGAGCCAGTCCGTTGCCTGAGCCGCATGGGATGATGCCCATAGCCGTGTCGGTGTGTATCAGGGCACGTCCTACTTCGTTGATTGTTCCGTCGCCGCCTATGGCCACAACGATGTCTTTCTTTTCTTCGGCGGCCTGCCGTGCTATTTCTATGGCATGTCCGGCATATTCAGTCTTTCGGATTGTATAATTATATAATGTATGGTCCAGTCTTTTTTCTATCTGATGCAGAATGAACTCTTTTCCATGAGTACCTGATATCGGATTGACTATAAATACTATTTCTTTCTTTGGGTCCATCTTGTCTGAGCAGCTTAGTCTTTTCAGTAAACAAAAATACGACTATTTTGTTTATTCCGTGGTACATTTTGTGCAGAAATGATGTTTAAAACGTTTTTTTTGCCGTAACAGGCGTTTAAAACAACGAAAATTATTATCTTTGCGCACTCTTTTTATGAAATTGCCGGCATGAAAGAGTCCGGTTAATTATAATTAATGTAAGTCATCGGGCTTACCAGATATTAGAATATGGGATTATTACAAGACAAACTAAGTAAATTCAGAACACCTCAGATGTACATGGAGAGAGGTGTTTATCCTTACTTCCGCGAGATTGACAGCGCTCAAGACACAGAGGTAATGATGGATGGAAAGAAGGTTTTGATGTTCGGCTCTAATTCGTACATGGGTCTGACTCACGACCAACGTATCATCGATGCAGCGATTGCTGCTACCCGCAAGTACGGAACCGGATGTGCCGGCTCACGTTTGCTGAACGGAACCCTTGATATTCATGTTGAACTGGAGAAGGAATTGGCCGATTTCGTGGGGAAGGACGAAGCTCTCTGTTTTTCTACCGGTTTCACCGTTAATGAAGGAGTTATCCCGCAGTTGGCCGGACGTGGTGACTATATTATTTGTGATGACCGCGATCATGCTTCAATCGTCGACGGACGCCGCCTTTCTTTTGCTACTCAGCTGAAGTATAAGCATAACGATATGGAAGCTCTGGAGAAAGAGCTTCAGAAGTGCGAGCCGGATGCTATCAAACTGATTGTAGTGGATAGTGTCTTCTCTATGGAAGGCGACTTGGCAAATCTTCCTGAGATTGTTCGATTGAAGAAGAAATATAATGCCAGTGTTTATGTGGACGAAGCTCATGGTCTGGGTGTGTTTGGTAGAAACGGACGAGGTGTATGCGATCACTTCGGCGTAACCAAGGACATTGACCTGATTATGGGTACATTCTCCAAATCATTGGCTTCTATCGGTGGTTTCGTTGCCGGTGACAAAGATGTAATTAACTGGTTGCGTCATAATGCCCGTTCTTATATATTCCAGGCAAGTAATACGCCGGCTGCTACTGCTGCAGCAATGGAGGCTCTGCATATTTTCAAAACTGAACCTCAGCGTCAGGAAAACTTGTGGAAGATTACCAATTATGCCTTGAAGAGCTTCCGTGAGGCTGGCTTTGAAATCGGTGATACGGAAAGTCCTATTATCCCGTTGTATGTACGTGATACGGACAAGACTTTCGAAGTTACCAAGCTGGCTTTCGATGAGGGCGTGTTCATTAATCCTGTTATTCCGCCGGCATGTGCGCCTCAGGATACACTGGTACGTTTTGCCTTGATGGCTACTCATACTAAAGAGCAGGTTGACTTTGCTATCGAAAAGCTGGTTAAATGCTTCAAACAGTTGGATTTATTGAAATAATAAATTATAATTTGACTTTTTAAAGGATTTTGAAAGGAGGTTTTTACTATGGGAGCTGCAGGTAATAAAAAACCGAAAGGCATGCATAAAAAACATGCTCCGGCTTATCAAGTAGAAGAGGCCATTCATGAAAATGACCTGAAAAAAGGAAAAAAGAAATAAATCGTTCTGACGGTTTATTTTAGAAAAAGGGTTATATTTAGAGCGTCCGATGCGTTGCAGAGGGGCTCGGATATAACCCTTTTGTTGTTATGTTTTAACTTTAATGCGATATGATACTGAATGAAAGAGACAGCCGCCATGAGCAAGTATTGCAGATTGCTCAGCAGATGATGATTGCTGCTCGTACTGCTCCGAAGGCTAAAGGAGTGGATATCATTGAAGTGGCAATGGTGACGGAAAGTAATATCCGTATTCTTTCGGATACGATGAAACAGATGTATGAGGAAAACGGCTTCAAGTTTTTCTTGCGTGATGCCGACAATATTCTGGAAGCAGAGTGTGTGGTGCTGATAGGGACGCATGAACATCCGCATGGAATGAACTGCGGTCATTGCGGCTTTGCCACTTGCGGGGAAAGAGAGGAGGGCGTTCCGTGTGCCATCAACAGTGTGGATGTGGGTATAGCCATAGGGTCGGCTTGTTCTGTCGCGGCCGACAACAGGGTAGATACTCGCGTTATGTTTTCTGCGGGACTTGCTGCTCAGCAGCTTGACTGGCTGGACGGATGCACACAAGTGTATGCTATTCCTGTAAGCGCATCTTCCAAAAATCCTTTTTTCGACCGTAAACCCAAAAATCCGTAATGGGAAATGAAATAAAATATCGCCGCCGGGAAGAAAAAAACTTTGTTCCCGGCGGCGATAAAATTATGCTAAAATGAACTTTTCTACTACGGCTGCTACACCGTCTTCATCGTTCGACAGTGTAATGTAGTCGGCATTTTCACGTACGACGGGCTGGGCGTTTGCCATGGCGACTCCAAGTCCGGCGTATTTTATCATCGACAGGTCATTGAATCCATCGCCTACGGCTATCATCTCGTCTTTGGTCATACCGATTTCCTTGAGGAGAACGGCAAGCGACTGTGCCTTGTCGATACCTTTAGGCACCAGTTCCAGAAAATAAGGTTCCGAACGGAATACTCCCATCCGGTCTTTCAGGTGTTCGTACATTTCTTTTTCGAGTACGGCAAGACGGGTAGGATCTCCTACAATCAGACACTTGGCTATCGGGTGATGTATTGCTTTAAGAAAATTGTCTACCTTCTTTATTTTCATTACGTTAAGCAATGCTTCTTTTAATACGTATTCGTCATCGGGGTGTTCCGTCAGTACAAATTCGTTTTCGTATGTTACGATGGCAAAGTTATTGTCTTTTGCGCATTGGTATAAATAGGGAAGTACTTCCGGGTCGAGCAGATTTTTATACATTATTTTGCTGGTTTTCCAGTCGATGATTTCTCCTCCGTTGTATGAAAGAATGTATCCTTCGTATTTGTCTAGCTCTAATGCGTTGGCCAGTGGCGCAACTCCGTAGGTAGGTCTGCCGGAGGCAAGCACTATTTTCAGCCCACGTTTTTGTGCTTCAATAAGGGTGGCACGCGTATGTTCTGTGATAGCTTTTTGTGAATTGGTTAATGTTCCGTCGAGATCGAGTACTAAAAGTTTATATTTCATAATTTATCCAGGTGTTTTATCGGCGCAAAGATAGCACAAATCGAATTTTATCCGTATATTCGGGGTAATAAAAGTTTTTTATCGGACTCATTTCTTTTCTGGCAAGATTGTGAAAGTGTATCGGTGTACGGGGAATTTTCGTGAAGGTGGTTGCCGGAGGAAAATGACGAGGGCTTGCAGATGCTGACATCCGGCGATGGCGTGCAGGTTTATTTCTGCACGTGGTAGGGTGCGGATGCAAGGTCTGGGAAGGAAATATAAAAAGGAGTAGATGTTATGAGTATCTTTTGGGATTTTGCCTTGCGCCTTTTTGTTGCTGGAGCAATGGGGGTGCTGATAGGACTGGAACGTGAATACCGTGCAAAGGAAGCGGGGTATCGTACGCATTTTCTGGTAGCGCTGGGCAGTGCGCTTATGATGATTGTTTCGCAATATGGCTTTATGGAAGTGCTTAAGACTGACTTGATTCGGGTGGATCCCAGCCGGATTGCGGCACAGGTGGTAAGCGGAATCGGTTTTATAGGTGCGGGAACGATTATTTTGCAGAAGCAAATTGTCAGGGGACTGACTACGGCTGCCGGTATCTGGGCGACATCGGGGATTGGTCTTGCGGTGGGCGCCGGCATGTATGCTATCGGAATTGCTGCTACGTTTCTGGTGCTGCTGGGACTGGAAACGCTGAGTTACTTTTTTAAAAGCATCGGCTTGCGGAATATGATGATTGATTTTTCTACGGATGATAAGGAGGCAATCAAACGGGTGTCGAAAAAATTTAATACCAGAAATTATGTCGTAGTATCTTATGAAATGACCGAAGCTTATTCGGACGGAAAGAATATTTATCACATCAGTATGGTGGTCAAGGCTAAACGGATGAATGAGGAAGGGCTGCTGTTGATGTTTTTGCAGGAATTTCCCGATATAACCGTAAACAGAATCATCTGATTTTTTGCCTTGACGTGGAAAAATAAAGGTTGCATCTCGAATCTCCTCTGGGAGTGTTTTGATGCAACCTTTGTCTTTTTGCCCGGAAGCTTTGTGGCGTGTTAGCCGATAAATACATTGACTATTAAGAATACGCGGTCGCTTCCTTCGTTCATGTCGAAATCAATTTTATCTTCTCTGGCAAGCCAGCCTAAGGCTGCATTCAGGTCTCTGTCGGATAAACCGGAAATTTTTTTAAGGTTGTCATATTCCCAGTGTCTGTTGTCTTTTAGTATATTCCAAACGATCCCTGCATTTTCGCCAATTTGTGTTTTGTTCATATGGCTTCAATTTTAAAGGTTTGTATTCGGTTTTCTAATAGTCTATAGCAAAAATAACTTAAATTCGAGAAAATCGTATGTCTTTTTGATGAATTATTATTATGCAAGTTTTCTTTTAACTTTAATTAAACTCTGTCAGGGAAAGGAGAACGGGAGTGACATTTTTTGTCAGATTAATCTGTATTTCTATTTTTTTTCTGCTAACTTTGCACGACATAATAAAAAGATGAATAAGAATTATGAGGAGGAATAGGATGAATTGGGTAGTTCCCAAAGGAGCTGAACTGACAGAGCTCGATAAGAAGGTGCTTTATTTTCAGAACAAGGGACATGAAGTTCCTACCCGTCAATTAATCAAGACTCCTGAACAGATAGAAGGTATCCGTCGGAGTGGTATGCTGAATACAGCTGTATTGGATAAAGTAGCGGAGGTAATCCGTGAAGGAATGAGTACGGCTGAGATTGATAAAATTGTATATGAGTATACGACAAGCCACGGAGGTATACCTGCTCCTTTAAATTATGAAGGTTTCCCGAAAAGTGTATGCACCTCTATTAATGAGGTTGTATGCCATGGTATACCCTCGGAAGAAGAAATTCTGGAGGAAGGGGATATTATAAATGTAGATGCTACTACCATTCTGGATGGGTATTACGCTGATGCTTCGCGTATGTTTATTATAGGTAAGACCACTCCGGAGAAGGAAAAGCTGGTTCGTGTAGCAAAGGAATGCCTTGAAATAGGTATTGAAGCTGCACAGCCTTTCAGCTTTGTGGGAGATATAGGTCATGCTATAGAGAAGCATGCAAAGAAAAACGGATTCTCGGTGGTAAGGGACTTGTGCGGTCATGGTACGGGACTTAAATTCCATGAGGAGCCGGATGTGCTGCATTATGGCAGAAAAGGTACCGGTATGCTGCTGGTGCCGGGTATGGTCTTCACGATCGAACCTATGATCAATATGGGAACCTGGGAGGTTTTCATAGATGAGGAAGACGGATGGACTGTAGTGACGGAAGATGAATTGCCTTCTGCACAGTGGGAGCACACGTTTGTAATGACAGACAATGGTCTGGAGATTTTGACATATTAATAATGAATATATATTATGGATACTATTATATTAGGAATAGAATCTTCTTGTGATGATACTTCGGCTGCTGTAATAAAGAATGGTGTTTTGCTGTCCAGCGTTATAGCAAGTCAGGCTGTACATGAAGCTTATGGAGGCGTGGTGCCGGAGCTGGCTTCGCGGGCGCATCAGCAAAATATCGTACCAGTGGTACATGAAGCGTTGAAACGTGCCGGCGTGACAAAGGAACAGCTCAGTGCCGTTGCTTTTACTCGTGGTCCGGGCCTGATGGGTTCTTTGCTGGTTGGAGTATCGTTTGCCAAAGGCTTGGCTCGTTCTCTGGATATCCCGATGATTGATGTAAACCACCTGCAGGGACATGTGCTGGCGCATTTCATCAAAGAATCGGAAGATGATACCGATCAGCCTAAGTTCCCGTTTATTTGCCTGCTTGTTTCAGGTGGAAACTCACAGATTATCCGTGTGAATGCGTATAACGACATGCAGGTGCTGGGGCAGACTATCGATGATGCAGCCGGCGAGGCTATTGATAAGTGTTCCAAAGTGATGGGACTGGGGTATCCGGGAGGCCCTATTATCGATAAGTTGGCACGTCAGGGAAATCCGAATGCCTATACGTTCAGCAAGCCTCATATTCCTGGGTATGATTATAGTTTCAGTGGCTTGAAGACTTCTTTCCTGTATTCGTTGCGCGACTGGCTGAAGGATGATCCGGATTTTATCGAACATCATAAAGTGGATCTGGCTGCGTCGCTGGAAAAAACAATCGTTGACATCCTGATGGATAAGTTGCGTAAGGTGGTAAAAGATACGGGTATAAATGAAGTGGCTGTAGCTGGAGGTGTTTCTGCAAATAATGGTTTGCGTAATGCTTACCGGGAACATGCTGCGAAGTATGGATGGAAAATTTATATTCCCAAGTTCGGTTATACGACAGATAATGCTGCCATGATTGCCATTACAGGCTACTATAAATATTTGGACAAGGATTTTTGCTCGATAGACAAACCCGCATATTCACGGGTTACAATTAAGTAACATTAACCAAAAGAGATTATTATGTCAGTAGAAACTAAAACACTAAGTAAAGAAATAAGCGAAATATTCTGGCGGGAAGGGTATACACTGGCTACAGCCGAGAGTTGTACGGCTGGAAATGTCGCTGCAATTATTACGGCAATTCCCGGAAGTTCTCGTTTTTACAAAGGGGGAGTCATCGCTTATGATAATAAAGTAAAGCAGGATTTGCTCCATGTGGATGCAGAAACACTGGAAAAATACGGAGCTGTAAGCGAAGAAACTGTTGTAGAAATGGTAAAAGGTGTTATGCAGACACTTGATGTTGACTATGCAATGGCTACTTCAGGTATTGCCGGTCCTGCAGGTGGCACTCCTGAAAAGCCTGTTGGCACCATCTGGATTGCTGCTGGCAGTAATAAAAAAGTGATTACTGCAAAGTTGACGGAAGACGAGGGAAGAGAGAAAAATATACAGGCTGCAACGAAAAAGGCGCTCCAATTATTGCTGGAACTCTGCCAAAATCAAGAAAATGAGTGATAAAACTGCAATTAGTTGCTGAAAAGTTTGTGTATATAAAATAAAATCACTTATTTTGCACTCCGTTTGAGAGAAATAGGAATAAAACTATAAAAACTAGATAGAAATGTCGAAAATTTGTCAAATTACCGGAAAAAAAGCCATGATTGGCAACAATGTTTCACACTCAAAGAGAAGAACTAAAAGAACTTTCGATGTGAACTTGTTTACTAAGAAATTCTACTATGTAGAACAGGATTGCTGGATTAGCCTGAATATCTGTGCTAACGGCTTGCGAGTTATTAACAAGAAAGGCCTGGACGCTGCGCTGAATGAAGCTGTTGCTAAAGGTTACTGTGATTGGAAAACTATCAAAATTATTGGTTAATTAAAAGGAGAGAAAGACTATGGCTAAGAAAGCTAAAGGTAATAGAGTACAGGTAATCCTTGAATGCACAGAAATGAAGGATAGCGGTATGCCGGGAACTTCTCGTTATATTACTACAAAAAACAGAAAAAATACCGCTGAAAGATTGGAACTGAAGAAGTACAATCCTATTTTGAAAAGAGTAACAGTACATAAAGAAATTAAATAATAAGAAACCATGGCAAAGAAAACAGTCGCAACCCTTCAGACAGGTAAAGAAGGACGTTCTTATACTAAGGTTATCAAAATGGTTAAGTCACCGAAAACTGGTGCTTACATTTTTGACGAACAAATGGTTCCTAACGACAAAGTTCAGGACTTCTTTAAGAAATAATTGAAAAGAGAATAGTATTTTCTTAATAAGGAAAAGCTCCTTTTATCGAAAGATAGAAGGAGCTTTTTTGTTTCTCGATGGTTATCGGTCTGGTAAATTCTTCTTGCTTCACTCGTTTTGTGCTGTAATAATGGTGGGGTATTTATTTGTGAGTGAACGAGAATAGTTATATCTTTGTATCATAAATAGATAATAAACGTAAGCCGTATGGGATTTTTTAGTTTTTTTTCGAAGGAAAAGAAGGAAACTTTGGATAAGGGCTTGTCAAAAACAAAGGAAAGTGTTTTTGGGAAGATAGCTCGTGCTGTGGCTGGAAAGTCTAAAGTGGACGATGAAGTGTTGGATAATCTGGAAGAGGTCTTGATTACTTCGGATGTGGGTGTAGAAACAACATTGAAGATTATTAAGCGAATCGAAAAAAGAGTTGCTCAAGATAAGTATGTAAATACGCAGGAGCTTAATAACATCTTGCGGGAAGAGATTGCCGCACTGCTTACAGAAAACAATACAGTCGATACAGAAGAGTTTACTGTGCCTGAAGGTAAGAAACCTTATGTAATAATGGTGGTAGGTGTAAATGGGGTAGGTAAAACTACGACTATCGGTAAATTGGCCTATCAGTTTAAAAAGGCTGGCAAGTCTGTTTATCTGGGGGCTGCCGATACATTCCGCGCAGCGGCCGTAGAACAGCTTGTCATCTGGGGCGACCGTGTTGGAGTTCCTGTTATCAAACAGAAAATGGGTGCGGATCCGGCTTCTGTTGCATTTGATACGTTGAGCTCTGCTGTCGCAAATAATGCTGATGTCGTTATTATTGATACCGCAGGACGCTTGCACAATAAAATCGGTCTGATGAACGAGTTGACCAAGATTAAGAATGTGATGCAGAAGGTTGTGCCGGATGCTCCTCATGAAATCTTGCTCGTTCTTGACGGATCGACCGGACAGAATGCTTTTGAGCAGGCAAAACAGTTTACACTGGCTACAGAGGTGAACGCTATGGCAATTACGAAGCTGGATGGAACTGCTAAGGGAGGAGTTGTGATAGGTATCTCCGATCAGTTTAAAATACCTGTGAAATATATCGGTTTGGGCGAGGGTATTGAAGATTTGCAGATATTCCGTCGTCGGGAGTTTGTTGATTCATTGTTTGGAACAGCTAATAAATGAGAAAAAATACAATAGATATTATTACCTTAGGGTGCTCTAAAAATCTGGTCGATTCGGAAAAGCTGATGAAACAGCTTGAGGCGAATGGCTATAAGGTGACGCATGATAGTGAAAATCCTCAAGGGGAAATTGCAGTTATAAATACGTGTGGATTTATTGGCGATGCGAAGGAAGAGTCTATCAATATGATTCTTGAGTTTTGTCAGGCTAAGGAAGAAGGACGTTTAAAGAAACTTTATGTAATGGGATGCTTGTCTGAACGTTACTTGAAGGAACTGCAGGTGGAAATTCCTCAGGTTGATAAATTTTATGGTAAATTTAACTGGAATGAGTTGCTTGCCGACTTGGGTAAGACTTATCAGTCTGATTATGCTATTGAACGTCATCTGACGACTCCTAAACATTATGCGTATCTGAAAATATCGGAAGGATGCGACCGTAAATGTTCGTATTGTGCTATTCCTATCATTACAGGAAAACATGTTTCTCGTCCGATGGAGGAGATTTTAGACGAAGTCCGTTTGCTGGTTTCCGAAGGCGTAAAAGAATTTCAGGTCATTGCGCAGGAGTTGACTTATTATGGCGTGGATTTGTATAAGAAACAGATGCTGCCGGAATTGATAGAACGTATGGCTGAAATTCCGGGTGTGAAATGGATTCGTTTGCATTATGCTTATCCGGCGCATTTCCCGAAAGATCTTTTCCGCGTGATGCGTGAACACGATAATGTGTGCAAATATATGGATATTGCCTTGCAGCATATTAGCGATAATATGTTGACGAGAATGCGTCGCCATGTGACGAAGGAGGAAACGTATCAGTTGATTGAGGAGTTCCGTAAGGAGGTTCCGGGAATTCATTTGCGTACAACGCTGATGGTAGGACATCCCGGAGAAACAGAACAGGACTTCGAGGAACTGAAAGAATTTGTACGCAAGGCGCGTTTCGACCGTATGGGGGCATTTGCCTATTCGGAAGAAGAAGGCACTTATTCGGCAAAACATTATAAGGATGATGTTCCGCAAGAGGTGAAGCAGAAGCGCTTGGATGAGATTATGAGCATTCAGCAGGAGATTTCGAATGAGTTAAGTCATAATAAAATCGGTAAGGAGTTTAAAGTAATCATCGACCGTAAGGAAGGGGATTATTACATTGGACGTACTGAATTTGACTCGCCGGAGGTTGATCCTGAAGTTTTGATTAAAGATGAAGGAAAGTTGTTGCGGACGGGCTCGTTCCATCGTGTGAAAATATATGATGCGGATGATTTTGATCTGTATGCAACATTAGTATAATTAATTTTATTGTGGAGCGGACGACATGAACAATAAAGAATTGACAGGCGAATTGTCACGCCGCTTGGGATATACCAATAAGGATGCTTCGCGTTTGTTGGCATCGGTAACGGCTATTATGGGAGAGGAGTTGCAGGAAGGTAAAACGATTGCAATTCAGAATTTCGGAACGTTTGAAGTTCGGAAAAAGATGGAACGTATTACGGTAAATCCTGTTACCAAGCAACGATTTCTGGTCCCTCCGAAATTGATTTTGAATTTTAAGCCGAGTCCGGTATGGAAGGAACGGCTAAAGAATACTCTGGGTAATGAGTGATAAGTTCACACAGCAAGACTTAGCTGATTTGTTGGCACAACGCCATGAAATGGAGCAGGCAGATGCAGAAGCATTTGTAAAGACTCTGTTTGCCCTGATCGAAGAGTCTATAGAAACGGACAAATATGTAAAGATCAAAGGCTTAGGAACGTTTAAGCTGATAGATGTTGATGCTCGTGAAAGTATAGATGTCAATACCGGAGAGCGGATTGAAATACAAGGGCATTCACGTATCTCGTTTACGCCGGATTCTTGGATGAGAGAAACGGTAAATAAGCCTTTCGAGCATTTTGAAACCGTACTGCTGAACGAAGGTACTCGGTTTGATGATATGGATGAAGTTTCTTCATTGGACGAGGATGCTGATGCGTCGGAAGAAGAAATCGGCGAAAGTGTTTCTTTGCCGGATGCAAACAGTAATTCTGAAATAGAGGAAGCTGAAGAGGAAAAAGCCAATCAAGAAAAACTTGTACCGGAAGAAGCTGATGGCAATAAGGCCGTGCCTGATAGTCCTCAGAAGGAGCCCGATAGTGAGACGACAGAACCTGTATCTGAAAAAGCGGAAAAGCCTGAAGATGAAACGGCAGAACCTGTACAGAAGGTCCCCGAATCTATACATGAAGATTTGGAGCCTGCCGTAGGAAAAAAGATATTCCGTTTTCCTTGGTGTATGGTTGCTACAGTGTTATTGGTGGGTGTTATTCTGGGAGGTATTATTGTATGGAGTATTTTTTCAGGAAGAAGATACATTCCAGAATCTGTTGTCCATATGCTTATGGAAAAGGAAACTGTACACCTGAATAAGGATACTGTCGGTATACGCTCAGACTTGGAGAAGGATAGTATATTGCCGGTTAAACAGATTCCTGCGGTTCAGCAAGATACCGTTCGCGAGGTCGTTGCTCAGGTAAAGCCGGATGAAGAAAAACAACAGTTGCCTACCGTTGTCAAACGGGAAACTTTGGCTGATACTGTTGAATATATGATTACAGGTACACGCTCTACTTATACCATAAAATCGGGTGAAAGCCTGGTTCGTGTTGCGCTGAAGTTTTATGGTAATAAGAAGTTGTGGCCCTATCTGGTACAATATAATAAGGATATCATTAAAGATGCGGATGTAGTACCGGTTGGTACGACTATTCGCATACCGGAGCTTACTCCAAAAGAAATGAATAGAAAATAGGAGGAATAGGACAATGTTATTTTTTAAATATCTTTAGTCCAATAAGACTTAAACGAAAGAAGCAACTAATTTTTTTTAATAAAAATTAGTTGCTTCTGTTAATATAATGCCGTACTTTTGGGTTCGATTAAAAAAAGGTCAGTTGACCAATTGATAAAATTGCATATTTGAAACATAAAAATAAAAAATTATGGCTGAAGCTATTGACATTCGTGAATTGAACGAACGCATTGAACGTCAGAGTGCATTCGTGACCAATCTGATGGCTGGTATGGACCAGGTAATTGTAGGTCAAAAACATTTGGTAGAATCATTATTGATCGGCTTATTGGCCGACGGACATATTTTGCTGGAAGGTGTTCCGGGATTGGCAAAGACATTGGCCATTAAGACCTTGGCTTCGTTGATTGACTCTAAGTATAGTCGTATTCAGTTTACTCCCGACTTGCTTCCTGCCGATGTGCTTGGTACAATGATATACAGCCAGAAAGATGAACAGTTCGTTACAAAGAAAGGTCCTATCTTTGCAAACTTCGTATTGGCTGATGAAATAAACCGTGCGCCGGCTAAGGTACAAAGTGCTTTGCTGGAAGCTATGCAGGAGCGTCAGGTTACATTGAGCAAGGATACTTTCCGTTTACCTGATCCATTCCTTGTAATGGCAACTCAGAACCCGATTGAACAGGAAGGTACATATCCGCTTCCTGAAGCACAAGTCGACCGTTTCATGCTGAAGGTAATTATCGACTATCCAAAGCTGGAAGAAGAAAAGAAGATTATCCGTCAGAACATTTCAGGTAATAAAACTGAAGTTCGTCCTATCTTGAAAGCTGAAGATATTCTGGAAGCACGTAAAGTGGTTTGTCAGGTATACTTGGATGAGAAGATAGAGCAGTACATTGCTGATATTGTATTTGCAACTCGTTATCCAGAAAAATATGACTTGAAAGATTTGAAGGGTCTGATCAGCTTCGGAGGTTCTCCGCGTGCTTCTATCAATTTAGCCTTGGCTGCCCGCAGCTATGCTTTCATTAAACGTCGTGGATACGTTATTCCTGAGGATGTACGTGCTGTTGCACATGATGTGCTTCGTCACCGTATCGGCTTGACATATGAAGCCGAAGCAACCAATGTTACTTCCGACGAGATAGTAAGTAAGATATTGAATAAGGTCGAAGTGCCCTGATTCGTCTGAAAGAATAAGACATAGCCTGAATGATTGTGTATATTCAATTGTTCAGGCCCCAATTATACATGGCATACAGAGAAAAGATGTCATGTAAAAAATAGGTATATTTTGCTTTGGTTGTCCGAAGCGTAATCCAAGAAAGAATGGAAACAAGTGAACTATTAAAACGCGTTCGTCAGATTGAAATAAAGACACGAGGGCTTTCCAGCAATATTTTTGCAGGACAGTACCACTCGGCTTTCAAGGGCAGAGGTATGGCATTCTCCGAAGTGCGCGAATATCAGTATGGAGATGATGTGCGCGATATAGACTGGAATGTAACTGCTCGCTTTGACAAACCATTCATAAAGGTGTTCGAAGAGGAACGTGAGCTGACCGTCATGCTGTTGATTGATGTGTCGAATAGTCTGGACTTTGGTACAGTCAAGCAGCTTAAGAAGAGTATGGTTACGGAAATTGCTGCGACATTGGCCTTCTCGGCTATTCAGAATAATGATAAGATTGGAGTAATATTTTTTTCCGACCGTATTGAGAAGTTTATCCCTCCCAAGAAGGGACGTAAACATATTTTGTATATTATTCGTGAACTGCTTGACTTTAAACCGGAAAGTACTCGTACGAATATCCAGTGTGCTATTGAATATCTGACGAATGTTTTGAAGAAACGTTGTACTGCATTTATGCTGAGTGACTTTATTGATGAACGAGATTTTCAGAATGCATTGACTATAGCCAACCGGAAACATGATGTTGTGGCTTTGCAGGTATACGATCGTCGTCTGGAGGAACTCCCGGATGTAGGTTTAATGAAGGTGAAAGATGCTGAAACGGGACATGAGCAATGGATTGATACTTCTTCCAAAGCTTTGCGTAATGCGCATCATGAATGGTGGAAAGCCCGTCAGCAGAAGTTGCACGACATATTTACGCATAGCAACGTCGATTCAGTTTCGGTACGTACCGACCAAGATTACGTAAAAGCATTGCTTAATTTGTTTGCTAAACGAAACTAACAAGGAATATGAAATACTATAAGAAATATCTGAAAGCGTTGTGGGTTGCTTTATTTTTGTTTATATCCATGCCGGGTATAAAAGCACAGGTCACCGTGGAAGCTACTATTGATTCTTTACAGCTTCTGATAGGTGAACAGGCGAAAATAAAGCTTCAGGTAAGCATGGATGCAAATCAGAAATTACGTTTGCCATTGCTACGTGATACACTGGTCACAGGGGTAGAGATATTAGATGTTGCAAAGCCTGATACTCAGCTATTAAATAATGACAAGCGCTGGTTGATTTCTCAGGAATATACAATTACCTCATTCGATTCGGCGTTATATTACCTGCCTCCTTTTGAAGTTTTTGTAAATGACAAGCCTTATCGTTCGAAAGCGTTGGCTTTGAAAGTTTATTCAGTTCCCGTTGATACCTTGCATCCTGATCAGTTCTTTGGTCCGAAAGATATCCGAGAGGTACCTATTACATGGAATGATATTGCTCCTTTGGTATATTGTGGATTAGCTATGCTCATATTGGGAGCAGCAGCTGTATTCTTTATTATCCGTTATCGCGATAATAAGCCTATTATCAAGATTATCAAGATAGAACCTAAGTTGCCTCCTCATCAGGCTGCTATGAAGAAAATCGAAGAGATTAAGGCTGACAAGCAGGTACAGCGTGAAGATCCGAAGTTGTATTATACAGAACTGACCGAGGTCTTGCGAACATATATTAAAGAACGGTTTGGATTCAATGCGCTGGAAATGACTTCTTCGGAAATCATCGAACACTTACTGCAAGTAAAGGATCAGCAGTCCATCAACGATTTGAAAAGTTTGTTTGAGACAGCCGACCTCGTAAAATTTGCTAAGCACGCTCCGATGATGAATGAAAATGACATGAATCTGGTTAATGCAGTCGATTTTATCAATCAAACTAAGGTAGAAGAAGATCCGAATGCGAAGAAAGAACCTACAGAAATCAGGGTGGAGGAAAAGCGTTCAAAGCAAGGACGCATCATCTTGCTGTGCAGTATTACTGTGGTAAGTATAGGTGCCGTGGTTTGTCTGTATTTGGTTATCTGTCACATTATCGACCTCTTTTTTTAACGTTTAACATGTAAGGAACTATGATTTTTGCAAATCTGGAATATCTGTTTTTATTACTTCTGCTCATTCCATACATTGTATGGTATTTTATGCGCAGAAAGAAGACAGAGCCTACCATGCAGGTTTCTACGACCCGCATGTATATGAATGCACCAAAGAGTTGGAAGGTATATCTTCTGCATGCTCCTTTTGTCTTAAGGATCGTGACGTTTGTTATGATTGTACTGGTTTTGGCACGTCCTCAAACAACAGATAACTGGCAGAATACTGAGATAGAAGGTATTGATATTATGCTGGCTGTCGATGTTTCGACCAGTATGCTTGCGGAAGATTTGAAGCCGAATCGTCTGGAAGCCGCAAAGCAGGTAGCTGCTGAGTTTATAAATGGACGTCCAAATGATAATATCGGTTTGACTATTTTTGCAGGAGAGGCCTTTACACAATGTCCACTTACCGTAGATCATGGAGTCTTGCTAAATTTATTCAATAGTATAAAAGGTGATATAGCCCAGCGTGGACTTATCGAGGATGGTACAGCTATTGGTATGGGGCTGGCAAATGCTATTAGCCGCTTGAAAGATAGTAAGGCAAAATCGAAGGTAATTATTCTTTTGACAGATGGTAGTAATAACCGAGGAGATATTTCTCCGTTGACAGCAGCCGAAATTGCTAAGCAGTTCGGTATTCGTATTTATACGATTGGAGTCGGCACGAACGGAACCGCTCCTTATCCGATGCAAACATATGCTGGCGTTCAATATGTCAATGTTCCCGTCGAAATAGATGAGCAGACTTTGACGCAGATTGCAGGTACTACGAATGGAAATTATTTCCGTGCAACCAGCAATTCTAAACTGGAGGAAGTTTACAAGGAAATCGATAAACTGGAAAAGACAAAACTGAATGTCAAGGAGTTCAGTAAACGAGAAGAAGCTTATACAACCTTTGCTCTGGTAGCATTCTTCTGTATTTTGTTGGAAATATTGCTGCGTAATACAGTATTAAAGAAAATACCTTAAAACCAAAAATATTATGTTTCGATTTGGAGAACCTGTTTATTTGTATCTACTTATCGTTTTGCCGATATTGGTAGGGCTATATATATATTCCAATTATCGCCGGCGTAAAAAAATTGCTCAATACGGTGATCCTGAATTATTGGCTCATCTGATGCCTGACGTATCGAAATATCGTCCGGATGTAAAGTTTTGGCTGGTTTTTGCAGCCTTGGCTATGGTGATATTTATGCTGGCACGACCTCAGTTCGGCTCAAAAATGGAAACCGTCAAACGTCAGGGGGTTGAAACTGTCGTAGCACTCGATATTTCTAACTCTATGCTGGCGCAAGATGTTACACCCAGTCGTTTGGAAAAGTCGAAAAAGCTGATTTCTCGTTTGGTGGAAACATTCAATAATGACAAGGTTGCCATGATTGTTTTTGCCGGAGAGGCTTTTACACAGTTGCCTATTACAAGTGACTATATCTCGGCAAAGATGTTTCTTGAAACAATCAATCCTTCACTTATCTCGACTCAGGGTACTGATATTGCCGGAGCCATAAATTTGGCAATGAAGAGTTTCACTCCGAATGAAGGAGTCGGACGAGCTATTGTACTTATAACCGATGGTGAAAATCATGAAGGAGGAGCTGTTGAAGCAGCACAAGAAGCAGCCAAAAAAGGTGTTCGTGTTTTTGTATTAGGAGTCGGTTCACCAGATGGTTCACCTATTCCGGCTGAAGGGACAAATGAATTCCGTCGTGATAAGGACGGCAATGTGATTGTAACCCGTCTGAACGAACAGATGTGTCAGGAAATTGCAAAAGCGGGAAATGGTATATATGTACGAGTGGATAATACCAATAATGCTGAAAGAGCTTTGAATGCCGAGATAAATAAATTGGCTAAAGCTGATGTGGAAACTCAGGTCTTTACTGAGTTTGATGAGCAGTTTCAGGTACTGGCATGGCTGGCTTTGATTCTGCTGGCAGTTGATTTGATGTTATTGGAACGTAAAAATCCACTTTTCAAGAATATAAAACTCTTTAAACAGAATTGATTTTATGTTGCGGAAAAAATATGTGATGCTGGGAATAATGTTCGTATCGGTTGCTGCTTACGGACAGAAAACAGAGCGTGATTATTTGCGCAGTGGAAATAAGTTATATAAGGACAGCACATTTGTAAAAGCTGAAGTCGATTATCGGAAAGCTTTGGAATTAGAACCGAAGTCGACGGACGCCATGTATAATCTGGGCAACTCCCTGTTGATGCAACAAAAAGCGAAAGAAGCGATGGAGCAATATGAAGCTGCATCGCGGATAGAAAAAGACAAAAACAAGCTTGCACAGATTTATCATAATATGGGGGTGATTTTGCAGTCGTCTAAACAATTGCCACAATGCATAGAAGCATATAAAAAGGCTTTGCGAAATAATCCGAAAGACGATGAAACTCGTTACAACCTGGCTTTGGCACAAAAGCAGTTGAAAGATCAGCAACAGCAGAACCAGAATCAGGAGAAAGATCAGAAGCAAGATCAAAAGCAGGATGATAAGCAACAAAACAAAGACCAGCAGGATCAGAATAAGAAAGATCAGCAGCAAAATAATCAGCAGCAGCAACAGAACCAGAACCAAATGTCGAAAGAGAATGCAGAGCAGCTTCTGAAGGCAGCTATGCAAGATGAGAAAAATGTACAGGATAAAGTGAAGAAAGCGGTTCAGGTACAAGGACGTAAGTTGGAAAAAGACTGGTAATTAATGGTGAATAATTATAAATGAAATAAAGGAATGATGAGAAAAGTTATTTTCTTTCTACTGTTGATTCTTACTACAGTACATGCATGGGCAGACAACAAAGCTACTTTAACAGCCGATGCACCTGATGTGGTTGTAAGCGGAGATCAGTTCCGCCTGACGTTTACAGTCAACACGCAAAAGGTGAAGGATTTTCGTGCACCTTCTATAACGAAAGGATTTGATGTTTTGATGGGACCAAGTCGTTCTCAGCAAAGCAGTACACAAATTATCAACGGCAAGGTTTCTTCAAGTAGTTCCATTACGTATACTTATATACTGATGGCTGGCAACGCAGGAACTTATACAATACCAGCTGCAAGTATCGAGGCTAATGGAGAAAAAATATTTTCCAATGCCGTTACGATTAAAGTACTTCCACCTGATCAGTCGGCAGGAGGAAGCAAGAGCAGTCAGGGGGGAAGTGCACAGGCTGACCGCCGTCAGACTACAAACGGACGTATTACAAGCAATGATTTGTTTATTACAGCAACTGCCAGTAAGACGACTGTACATGAACAGGAAGCTATATTGCTGACTTATAAGGTTTATACGTTGGTAAATCTTCGTCAGTTGTTTGGTAAAATGCCCGATTTGAAAGGTTTTCATACTCAGGAAATTGAATTGCCCCAACAGAAGACTTTCTCATTGGAGCATTATAAAGGACGCAATTACAATACCACCGTGTGGAGCCAGTATGTATTATTTCCACAACAGACCGGTAAGCTGGAGATTCCTTCGATTACTTTCGAAGGCGTAGTTGCCATACAGACCATGTCGGACGATCCATTTGATGCTTTCTTCAATGGAGGAGGATATCAGGAAGTAAAGAAAAAAATCGTTACTCCTAAGCTGACTATCAACGTTCAGCCGCTACCTGCCAAGCCGGCTAACTTCTCGGGAGGTGTAGGAGAATTTACTCTTGCTTCTTCCATCAATGCCAAAGATGTGAAGACCAATGATGCAGTAACGATAAAACTGACCATCAGTGGTTCGGGAAACATGAAACTGATCAGTACGCCTGAAGTGAAATTCCCTGAAGATTTTGAAGTGTACGACCCGAAAGTAACGAATAACTTTGAAGCATCACGTGCCGGACTGAGCGGAAGCCAGACCATCGAGTATCTGGCCATACCTCGTCATGCGGGAAACTTTACAATACCTCCTGTCGAGTTTACTTATTTTGACTTGAAGTCGAATTCATACAAGACACTGAAAACCGAAGCCTATAATATTAACGTAGCAAAAGGAAATGGAAATGCCGATCAGGTAATTGCCGACTTTACCAATAAGGAAAATGTCAAGGTTCTGGGACAGGATATCCGTTTCATCAAACTGGGCGATACAAAACTGATGCAGAAGGGCGCCGTCTTCTTCGGCACTGTAGGTTACTATTTGTGGTATATCATTCCGTTTATCTTATTTGTGGGATTAGTTGTCTTCTTCCGCAAGCAGGCTGCCGAAAATGCCAATGTAGCAAAAGTGAAGACAAAGAAGGCTAATAAGGTAGCGACCAAGCGTATGAAACTTGCCGGAAAGCTGCTGGCAGAGAACCGTAAGAATGAGTTCTATGATGAAGTATTGAAAGCCTTATGGGGATATATCAGTGATAAACTGAGTATACCTGTTTCGCAGCTTTCTAAAGATAATATCGAAGCCGAGCTGGTGAAATACGGTGTAGCAGACGATGTAATAAAAGATTTCATCAATGCCTTGAACGAATGCGAATTTGCCCGTTACGCTCCGGGAGATGAAAATGAAGCGATGGACAAGGTATATACGACATCGGTAGAAGCGATCAGTAGAATGGAGAACAGTATCAAACATTAAAAACAGACAGAAGAACCATATTGATATGAAAAGACTATTTATAGTTATTGCATTTCTGATTGGCATAGTCCAGTTCACTTCGGCCGCAGTATCAAAGGCCGAAGCCGACAAGGATTATCAGGAAAACAAGTTTGCTGATGCAATTGAAAAGTACGAAGCTATTCTAAGTTCGGAAGGCGAGTCGGCAGACATTTACTACAATTTGGGAAACAGCTATTACAAGAACAAGAATATAGCCAAAGCCGTTTTGAATTACGAACGAGCCTTATTGATGAATCCTGGTGATGCAGATATACGTTTCAATCTGGAAATGGCGCGAAGCAAGACTGTAGACCAGGTTACTCCTGCCAGTGAAATTTTCATTGTGACATGGATAAACTCATTGATAAACTGTATGAGCGAAAGCGGATGGGGAGTAACAGGTATCGTTTCCTTTATCCTTCTTCTCGCGGGTATGGCATTGTATATTTTTGGAAACAGAATCCTTTTCAAGAAAATAGGTTTTATTTCGGCTGTAGTGTTCTTGATTGTAGCCGTATGCGCCAATTTCTTTGCCAGCGAACAGAAGGAAGAGCTTCTGAACCGTACAGGTGCCATTGTAATGTCGCCAAGTATTACAGTTAAAAGTACTCCCAATGAAAGCGGAACCGATCTGTTTGTCTTGCACGAGGGTACTAAAGTCTATATAGAAGACAATTCGATGAAAGGCTGGAAAGAAATCCGTCTGGAAGATGGGAAAAAAGGATGGCTGCCCGTATCGGCAATAGAAGTTATCTGATGTTTTCCAAAATATATAATATTTATGATTGATATACAGCAGCTTATTGAGGCAGATCAGAATCTGTTATTGACCCTGAACGGAAGTGATTCCATGTTCTGGGATGGTTTTATGTGGATTGTATCCGGTACAAAAATATGGATTCCTGTTGCCGCAGTGCTGCTGTATGTCATATTCAAAAATACCAAATTTACTCAGGGACTGCTTATACTTGCCATGATAGCTTTAAGCATAACCCTGGCCGACCAGTTCTCTTCCGGTTTCTGCAAGCCATATTTCATGCGTTTCCGTCCTGCACAAGATCCCGAGATTATGTATATGGTGCATGTTGTCAACGGATACAGGGGAGGAATGTACGGATTTATATCAAGCCATGCAGCCAATACGTTTGCTGTAGCTACTTTTGTTTCGCTGCTTGTACGGAGAAAGGAAATGACCGCTGTCATGTTTATATGGGCATTGATTCCCTCGTATTCACGCATATATCTGGGTGTACATTATCCGGGAGATATTATATGCGGTGCAATTGCAGGCAGCGTTATCGCTTCACTGGTTTATTGGCTTTATGCGTTTATCCGGAAAAAATATTTCGAACAGCCCCAGTTTGTGTCAGAACAATATACTCTGACGGGGTTTGAGGTTGCAGATCTCAAGATTTTCCATACAGTCTTGCTGCTGACTTATTTTTATGCTGTTATGGCAGCTATGGTCATTTCCAGATTATTATCGTTCTGATATATTGCCAGCAAAGTAAAAAAGTTAATTTTTTGTTGGCTTATTCATTTTCTTTCATTACATTTATATCGCGAATTAACAAAAGTTTTGTCTAACACTTTAAATTTTGATTACTATGAATAGAACGATAACTTTCAACGAACTTCGAAAAATAAAAGATTCTTTACCCAGTGGAAGCATGCATCGTATAGCCGATGAGTTAAATTTGAGTGTGGAAACTGTACGCAATTTCTTTGGCGGACATAATTTTAAGGATGGCAAGAGCGTAGGTATTCACCTGGAGCCGGGGCCGGATGGTGGACTGGTAATGCTCGATGATACGACCGTGCTTGATAAAGCGATAGAAATTTTGAAAGAGCAAACAGCCTAAGGTTGAAGATAAGTGGCAAAATCCTAATCGGTATGGTTTCTTACTGATTAGGATTTTTTGTTAATCTCGTAGTGTTTTTATGTGAAACCTTTTAAAACTTTAAACTATGGAAGATAAACTTGTTACATTAGCTATCCTCACTTATTCGAAGGCACAGATTTTAAAGTCTGTACTCGAAAGCGAAGGAATCGAGTCGTACATACATAATGTGAATCTTATCCAGCCTGTTATCTCGTCGGGTGTAAGAGTGCGCATTAAGGAAAGTGATTTGCCTCGTGCCTTGAAGATTATAGAAAGTTCTTCCTGGTTGTCTGAAGAAACTCTGGAAGAGAAGTCCGCCGAATCGAAATCGGAAAAAATCCCCAAGGTACTTGTCCCGGTCGATTTCTCTGCATATTCTCTCAAAGCATGTGATTTTGGTTTTAAGGTAGCTGCACACATGCATGCTGAAGTGGTTCTTCTGCATGTACATTTTACACCTATTTACATACCAAGCTTGCAGTACGATACAGAGAACTATCATGTCCCCTCGGCAAACGATGCCACTACAGTAAGAGGAATGATAGAAAATGTGCACAAGCAACTGAATAAGTTGTCGGCAGACGTAGCCGAGAAAATAGAAAAAGGAGAGTATCCGAACGTGAAATTCACATGCGTGCTGCGTGAGGGTATACCAGAAGAAGAAATAATATATTACATACGTCAGGAGAAACCTCTCATTGTGGTTATGGGAACCCGTGGAGAGCATCAGAAAGATCTGGACCTGATAGGAAGCGTAACGGCAGAAGTTATCGAACGGAGCCGCTCCTTTGTTTATGCGATACCCGAAAATGCTCCGGAGAAATCGCTTGAAGATATTCATAAAATAGCATTGTTTACCAGTTTCGACCAGCGTGATTTGATTGCTTTCGATTCGCTGATTACGACTTTCAAGGACAACAAGTTTGAGATTTCATTCATTCATGTGAATTCCCACGAAGAGAAACGTACATGGAACGAAATAAAACTGGCAGGCATCAAGGAGTATTTCAAGAAGCAATATCCTCAGCTTGAATTTACTTATTTGAATATTGACGAAGAAGACCTGTTGAGCAATGTAGACAAATTTGTACGGGAGAATGGCATTGACGTAATCTGTACTTCTAACTACAGACGTAATATCTTTGCCCGTCTGTTTAATCCCAGCATTGCACGCAAGATGCTTTTCCATTCCAATACGCCGATTCTGATTATAAAGTAAGGGGAGATTAACCCTACTACACTCGAAAAGTCTCAGTCCCGCAGAAGGAAATATACAGAATTCTCCGTATATACCTTCGGGACTGAGACTTTTATTTATATTCCTAATTCTAATAGGAGAGGATGAAACAGAGATTCTCCGGCTCTACTTCTTAAGGTGTTTTACGATGAACTTCTCAACCTTATCGAGCATTGCTTCGGTCCAGAACTGCCAACTGCCGTGGTCAGCATTGCGTAAAGCATAAAATTCGTATTCGCATCCGTTTTTCTCCATTTCGTTGGCCAGCAGGTCAGCCTGAGAGAAAGGAACCACCCTGTCTTTTGTTCCATGTGCAAGAAATACCGGAGGCATATCCTTATTATCTTTTATGTAGTAGAAAGGACTTGCTTCCTTAGCCTTCTCAGGGGCGTTCCAGACGGCAATTTTACCGATAAGCAATCCCTCGGGGCTGTTTTCGTCGCCCTTCGAAGCTGCTGTAGGATCATCTTTCAGATGAAGTACGTCGGCAGGAGGATAATAAGCTATGATTCCGTTTATATCCGGAAGAGAATCGTTCTTGCTGTCGGCACCTTTAAGATGAAGTCCCGTAAACAAGGCTGTATGTGCTCCCGATGAACTTCCCCATACAAAGATATTGTTTACATCGACACTATATTTCTGCGCATTCTTTCTCATAAAGTTTATCGCAGAGATAGCATCATTACGCTGGGCTGGAAAAACAGCCACATCAGACGGACGGTATTCTACAATGGCAACTACATATCCACGCTTTGCCATAGCTGAAATCTGTGGTACATCCACATATAAGTTTTGTTTCATCCATGCAGAACCTCTCACATAAAGAATGCAAGGGAAGATCTTGTCTGATTCTCCATAGGGCTTAGGCATGACAATCTGCAATTTCAAATCCATATTGTCCTTGGTTGCATATACCACGTCCTTCAGATAATCTAATGAATATACTTCATCTGTCTGATTGAAGAATTGTACTTGACTGTTGGTCGGAACTGCTTCGGGGAAATTTTTACTGTTGTTTCTTGGCCCATTCTGTGCATGCAGAGCCAATGAAAGACTACAGATGCCAAGGCACATTAAAACTTTCTTTTGATTCATATTCTTCTTGTTCTTGATTTTGTATGGCAAAAATAAGACTATCCGTTCGTTTACGCTTCTTGTATAATGCCAAAAACTTATCATATGACGCCAATTCGGATGCGGGCCTGGAGTAAGGGGAGAAAACAAAAAAGGTTGTATCGTGAAAGATACAACCTTTTGTGACCGCGACAGGATTCAAACCTGTAACCGGCTGATCCGTAGTCAGCTACTCTATTCAGTTGAGCTACGCGGCCAATAATTTTCAATTTTTCAATAAAGAAGAGTGACCGCGACAGGATTCAAACCTGTAACCGGCTGATCCGTAGTCAGCTACTCTATTCAGTTGAGCTACGCGGCCAATTCTTTCAATATTTCAATCTAGAAGAGTGATCGCGACAGGATTCAAACCTGTAACCGGCTGATCCGTAGTCAGCTACTCTATTCAGTTGAGCTACGCGACCAATTCTTCATTTATTTTGTCAGAAAGAAGAGGGTGACCGCGACAGGATTCAAACCTGTAACCGGCTGATCCGTAGTCAGCTACTCTATTCAGTTGAGCTACGCGGCCATGTCTTTTTTCTTAACGGGTGCAAAGGTATGAGGTTTTTCCGAAACTTCCAAATATTTCCAGCTATTTTTTGCAGATTTTTTATTCGATAAACCGCGATCCAAATATCTGCCAGCCCAGTGTAAGGCCTATATTCCAGTTCTTAGATGGTGAGCTATAGTGATTTAGATAAGCACTGATTGCGCCGAAAGGAAGCTTTACTACCAGTGACAATTCTCCCATATATTCTATCCGGCTGAAGAGTTTTCCGTAAGAAGCCTTCGATTCTTCATTGCATACTATCGGAAAAATCGGAGCAAAGCCGTAAACTTCTGCTCTTACATGAAAGACCGGCGTTATCTGAAAAATAGGCATGACACCTGCTCCGATGAATTGATTGGCCCGGAATGCTTCATTGTAGGTAATTTTGCTGTGGGCAGTAGGAGCGAATTCTCCGGCCTGCATCATGGTTGCCGTATAGTTCTGGCTGAAATTGCGCGAAGAATAGTAGGCATGAATATAGTTTCCCAGTACAAATCTGGAAGAAAGGGGATAGTAGCGTTCCATTTCATACGATACTTGCAGCCATGACTGCACATAATTATATGAGCCATTGTAAGGGTCGGGAGTCGAACCACCCTGAAAATACTCTCTTCCGGTATATATATTGGCCACAAGCCGTTCTCTTCGCCCTGCTGTAGGATATTGTTTGCTGTTTAATGTATTTCCATCCATGGCTACAGAACCGCCGAATATGGTATAGCGGCTGATGTCGTTCTTGTCGTTGTTGAAGTCGATTACATTGCTCTGGAAATACTGATCCTGCAGTTTTCCGATGCCTATTCCGAATTCGGCCTTCTGTCGTGTAAGGAAAGGAAGCGAAACCAGCAGTTTGACAAAGTGCTCTTTCTTCTTGTTGAAGACAGGAGTACTTCCCTTGGTGAAAATCTTTTCCTGTTTGAAGTAATCGAACGAAGAAGTCGATGCTACCAGGCGGAACGAAGTCGGAATATAGGTCGGTATATCTATGCGTCCCGATATTTGCAGATTATTGTAAATCTGTCCCAGTTGTCCGTCGAGGGAAACTTCTTTCGAGAAATTGTTCAAGTTATGGTAAGTCCCTCCTATATAAATCTGGTTGGCTCCATTTGAGCCAACGTTTCCTCCGACGCGCAGTGACAAGTCGTCTTCTATTTTGACCTTCAGATGAAGGTTGAAGGTAGAATCGGCCGGATTGTAGACGGCATGGGGGATAATTTCGGAAATCATATTGTCGGACATCAGGCGGAAATACCCCTTACGTAAATCCTCCAGTGAAAACAAACCCTGGTCTGAGGTATGAAACTCCTTGCGTATATACCTTTTCTGCTGTTCGCTGCCTCCCTGAATATTTATATCCCTGAACCGCAATTCGGGCATATTTTTCTTGTAGGCGATTCGTTTCAGCTCAAGCTGGCGATAGTTGACACGGCGAGGAATACGAGCCTTGATAGAATCCATGAGCTGCATGGTGCGCTTATATCCGTTGTCATGCAGTTCGTCGAAGCGGTCGAAATCCATCAGGTTCACGTTGTCGTACTTAAACGTCATCAGGATTCCCAGCGAATCGGGTAGTGAATAGTCCGTCTTCTGCATGATCATGTTTTCCAGTTGCCCCATGATATCTCCTTCCTGCGGCTTCCCCGGATTGGAACTTACCACACTTCCTATGATGACATCCGGATGAAAGTCGTTTACCATGACATTGACCGGGAAATTATTGTATATTCCACCGTCGTATACCAGCGTAGAATCGATTTCGATGGGCTTGAACATGCCGGGAAAACTCATGGAAGCACGTACTGCATCTCCCAGATCACCGTTTTCGAATATCATAGGTTTTTTGTTGTATACATCCGATGCCACACAGCGGAAAGGTATGAAAAGTTTGTCGAAATCGTTCTGGCACGCTGCTGTAGCCTGTCCGAACAATTCGAGAAAAGCAAGATTCATCTGCAGAGGGTCTACCACACTCGAAGGAAGGAACTGAGTCTTTACTTTGTGCAGCGGATTTTTTAAGGAAACACGGATGTTGATAAATTCGGGAGTCGGAGGGTTTTTCTTGAAGTAGTAAATGTATTTCTCTTCAATGTTTCCGGTATACCAGCGTTTGAAACTGTCCGATTTCAACAGCTTTTCCATGTCGTCGGGCGAGTAACCCATGGCATACAGCGAACCTATAATGGCACCCATAGAGGTTCCTGCAATGTAATCGATAGGAATATTGTTTTCTTCCAGTGCTCTGATAATACCTATATGAGTCAGACCTTTAGCACCTCCACCGCTTAATACGAGTCCGACTTTCTGTGCGTGAAGAGTGCCGGATAGGAAGATAAGCAGGAAAAGTGTATATAGTATTTTTTTCATTAGTCGGGATTGTTGATGATATGAAACCAAAGATAGAAAAAAACTATTTCTTGTACAAGGAAAAGAAGAAATTCAATTCAGCCTTGAAAAAAATCATCCGGTCCGTTCTTTTATAAGCTGACGGTCTTTGCCGGAGAAGCTGGAGAAGTTTCCCGTATTTTTTGTACAAAAAATATTTGTTTTTGTACAAATTTTCGGAAAACGTCAAGACAAATTTTCCGAAAGGACACGATATGTATTGCTTCATGTGCCGACAATGGAGTATGGAGCTGTGGTACACTGACTTACCTGATGCTGTAAGTCGGGGAGGAAGATATAAAAAAAGCCGTGCGGGGCCTATCAACCTCGTACGGCTTTCTATATGTTATTTTAGAGAAAGACCTTAAATCAGTTCGATGCTTCGTTTTACGAAGTTTGTCAAGGCTTCTCCTTTCAGCATGTTGTTTTGCAGCAATGCCAAGTCAATCAACTGATGTACTACCTTGTTTCCGGCAGCATATTCATTGATGATGTCAGTCTTCTGCTTCTTCTGTTCGTCGAGTTTCTTTTCCACATCGTTCAACTCATCTTTTTCTGTGGTCGGGATTTCCTCATCTTTCTTGCCTTCGTGAGCTTTGTGAAGTTCTTTTTCACGCAGTTTCAGCATGGCAATTTCCGATTCAACCGGAACCAGTTTTTCAGAGCAGGCAGCTTCTGCATCTTCCAGTACCTGCTTGATGAGTCGGTGGTCGCTGTTCAGGACAAGGTTGAACATGTCAGGCATTTCACCATAGAAGCTCATGCCCGGCTGGATATTGGCCATTTCCTTCATACGACGCATGTATTCGGCCTGCGTGATGATGATAGGAGCTGCTGTTTCACCCATGGCTTGTGTTTCTACGTGGAACTCAGTCTTCTGGACTTTCGGCAGCTGACCGGTAAAGACTGTAGACAAGATTTCTCGTTTAGTATCTGCAAGTTCTTCTCCTTTCTGCTCTTCTTTCACAATCAGACGGTCGATAACATCGCTGTCCACACGTGTGAAGTGGCTCTTCTCGAACTTCTGCTCCAGCATGTTAATCATAGGAACATCCAGTTGTCCGTCGAGCAACAGAACATTGTAACCCTTGTTCTTGGCCGCATCAATGTAAGTATACTGTTCGTCGAGGTTGTTGGCGTACAGATAAATCAGGCTTCCGTTCTTGTCGGTCTGGTTATCCTTAATCAGTGTCTGATACTCTTCGAAGGTATAATACTTGCTGTCTGTATCTTTGAACAGGGCAAACTTGCTTGCTTTTTCGTAGAAGTCTTCCTGAGTAAGCATACCGTAGTTGATGAAAATCTTCAGGTCATCCCATTTGTTTTCAAATTCCTTACGGTCGTTCTTGAAGATAGCCTGCAAGCGGTCGGCTACTTTCTTGGTAATATAAGTAGAAATCTTCTTTACATTCGAATCGCTCTGCAAGTAAGAACGAGAAACGTTCAACGGAATGTCCGGTGAGTCGATGACACCGTGAAGCAATGTCAAAAAGTCCGGTACGATGCCTTCAACCGAATCCGTTACATATACCTGATTGCAGTACAACTGAATCTTGTTCTTCTGCAAGTCGATGTTGCTCTTGATTTTCGGGAAGTAGAGTACACCTGTCAGGTTGAACGGATAATCTACGTTCAGGTGAATCCAGAACAACGGTTCGTCCGACATCGGATACAAGTCGCGGTAGAACTGCTTGTAGTCTTCATCTTTCAGCTCACTTGGCTTCTTTGTCCAGATAGGACAAGTACTGTTGATGATGTTGTCTTCGTCTGTATCTACCTGTTTGCCGTCCTTCCACTCTTTCTTCTTTCCGAAAGCAACCGGTACGGGCAGGAAGCGGCAATACTTGTTCAGCAAAGCCTGAATGCGTGACGGTTCCAGAAACTCGCGGCAGTCATCGTCTATGTACAGGATGACGTCGGTACCACGGTCGTCTCTTTCTGCATCTTCCAGCGTAAACTCAGGACTTCCGTCGCAGCTCCATTTGATGGCCTTTGCGCCTTCTTTGTAGGAACGAGTTACGATTTCTACCTTTTTGGCTACCATGAAAGCCGAATAGAAACCTAATCCAAAATGTCCGATAATCGCATTGGCATCTTCTTTATATTTCTCCAAGAAGTCGTTTGCTCCGGAGAATGCAATCTGGTTGATATACTTATCTATTTCTTCGGCAGTAAGTCCCAGTCCACGATCGGAGATGGTAATAGTGTCCTTGTCTGCCTTAACATGAATTGTAAGATCTCCCAGCTCACCTTTGAAGTCGCCTGTAGATGAAAGAGTCTTTAGTTTCTGTGTTGCATCGACTGCATTCGAAACCAATTCACGAAGGAATATTTCGTGATCGCTATATAAGAATTTTTTAATGATGGGGAAGATGTTCTCGGTCGTTACCCCAATATTACCTTTCTGCATAATTTTTATATTTAAGTTTTACTATATTTTATTTTTTGTTAGAAAACAGTGGGGCTAAGACAAAAAAAATGCCAGACGATTTACGCCTGACATTTTGTCTGTATTCGGATTGCAATACGCTCTTGTTGTCCGTCTATTTTATTATTTCCATCTTCAGTCCGTTTCCTTCCGGATTCATGCCGACGTGGATGGTATCTCCATTTTGTGGGTCTTCATTGAGGATAAGTTCTGCCAGACCGTCTTCCAGATTGTTCTGGATGGAACGTTTCAACGGGCGTGCTCCAAACTGAACATCGTAGCCTTTTGATGCGACATAACGTTTGGCTTCATCGTCGATTTCCAGTTTATATCCCAGAGATTCAATGCGTTCGTACAGTCCTTTCAGCTCTATTTCGATAATCTTGGTCAAAGCCTCGATGTCAAGCTGGTCGAATGTAATGATTTCGTCCAGACGGTTGATGAATTCGGGTGCGAACGATTTGTTCAATGCCTTTGTTATCACACTTCGCGAATATTCTTTATCGTCGGTACGAGTCTGGGCAGCGAAACCTATTCCCTTGCCAAACTCTTTCAACTGACGGGTTCCGATGTTTGAAGTCATGATGATGACTGTATTCTTGAAGTCTACGGTTCTGCCATAACTGTCAGTCAAGCGTCCTTCGTCCATCACCTGAAGCAACAGATTGAACACGTCGGAATGTGCTTTTTCTATTTCATCCAGCAAGACGATAGAGTAGGGTTTCCGGCGAACTTTCTCGGTCAGCTGACCACCTTCTTCGTAGCCAACGTATCCCGGAGGAGCTCCTACGAGTCGTGACACAGTGAATTTTTCCATGTATTCACTCATATCAATACGAATCAGCGCATCGGCCGAGCCAAACATCTGCTTGGCAAGTTCTTTCGCCAGATGAGTCTTTCCCACACCGGTAGGGCCAAGGAACAAGAAAGTACCAATTGGCTTATTCGGATCTTTCAGTCCCACACGGCTTCGCTGAATAGCTTTTACCAAAGTATCGACAGCCTTGTCCTGTGCGATGACCTTCGAGAGCAACTGCTCTTTCATACCTCTCAGTCGGATTCCTTCAGCCTGTGCCATTCGTTGTACGGGGATACCCGAAATCATGGAAACAACATCGGCAATCTGATCCTTGTCGACGGTTTCGCGGTTTTCCTTCAGGCTCTCTTCCCAGCGCTGTTTCATTTCTTCCAGCTCACTCATCAGCGATTTCTCACGGTCGCGGAAACTGGCTGCCAGTTCGAAGTCCTGCAAGCGTACGGCGTCGTTCTTATGCGCACGGGCTTCGTCTATCATCCGTTCCTGTTCTTCAATCTCTTTCGGGACAGTGATATTCTTTAAATGTACGCGTGAGCCGGCTTCATCCATCGCATCGATGGCTTTATCGGGGAAATTACGGTCGGTAATGTACCGGTCTGTCAATTTGACACATGCCTGCAGTGCTTCGTCGGTATAAGTAACATTGTGATGTTCCTCATACTTATCCTTGATGTTCTGTAGAATCTGGAGTGTTTCTTCCGGAGTGGTCGGTTCGACGATGACTTTCTGGAAACGTCGTTCCAAAGCACCGTCTTTCTCAATGTTCTGACGGTATTCATCGAGAGTCGTTGCTCCGATACATTGTATTTCTCCACGAGCCAGGGCAGGCTTCAGCATATTGGCTGCATCCATGGAACCTGCGGCAGAACCGGCTCCTACAATATTGTGTATTTCATCAATAAAGAGGATAATATTCGGGTTCTTCTTCAGTTCGTTAAGGATGGCGCGTATACGCTCTTCAAACTGTCCGCGATATTTGGTGCCGGCTACTACAGCTGTCATGTCGAGTGCCACCACGCGTTTGTCGAACAAAATGCGTGATACTTTTTTCTCGATGATACGCAAGGCAAGTCCCTCTACGATAGCCGATTTACCTACACCCGGTTCTCCAATCAGAATTGGATTGTTCTTCTTGCGTCGGCTCAGAATCTGTGCCAGTCGTTCTATTTCTTTTTCACGTCCTACAATCGGGTCCAGCTTCCCTTCCATAGCGGCTTTCGTCATATCTGTACCGAACGAGTCGAGAACAGGTGTGTCATTGTTGGGCTTTTGTTGCTGGGTGCGGGTTGCCGATCTGGATTCTTGTGAGAAAGAAGAACTGTCGCCATTGCCTGTAGGCTGGCGGCGGATGCCTTCATCCTCATCTTCCTCCTCTTCGCCAAAGTCCAGTCCGCCTTGCGGTTCCGCCTTCGGGACGAGTTTATCCATTACTTTTTGGTAGGTAACTTCGTTTTCTTCCAATACTTGCGAAGCTCTATTTTGGTTTTCTCTCATAATGGCCAATAACATATGTTCTGTATCTGTAGTCGGGCTTTTCAGCATTCTCGACTCCAGTATACTCATTTTTAATATTTTTGAAGCTTTTTCATTGAATGTAATTTCTTCTGAATAATTGTCGGAAGCTTCGGCCGCCAATCTGAGTTCATCTTCTATTTCCTTTTTTACTTGTTTCAAATCCACATACAAGCTTTCCAAAATCTGGACAGCTTTACCTTCGCCTTCGCGAATAATGCCTAACAGCAAATGTTCGGGACCGATATAGTTATTGCGTAATCGGTTGGCCTCTTCTTTGCCGAACTGTATTACATCGGATATTCTTTGTGAAAATGGGTTGTTCATAAATTTGAGTCTCTTCCTAAAACACTTTCTTTTTGCAAAGATACATTATATAAATAATATGATTAAGTTCTTTCTTTCTATTTAACAAAAATCATGCCAAATGGATAAGGTTTTTCGCGCAGAAGTAGCATTCTTCAAGTGAACTTTGCCTTTCTGTCTCTTCTTTGACGTTGTTTTGCGGTGTCGTTATTTATATATAACAAATTTTGCCATAGGAAGGTTTCGCGGTAGAATAGCGGCAGAGAGGGCTGTATGGCTAAAACTTCAGCTTTTTTTTTGCCATTTCAATAAAATGTCGTACTTTAGCGTGGTTTTTAATAAGCCAGAGAGATCTAAATAATAACTAATTTTGTTTCAATGCAAGAACAAGACAGAATAATAAAAATCAACATCGAGGAGGAAATGAAAAAGTCGTACATCGACTACTCTATGTCAGTAATCGTTGCTCGCGCCCTTCCGGATGTAAGAGATGGCTTCAAACCCGTACATCGCCGTATCTTATACGGAATGATGGAACTGGGAAATACTTCGGACAAGCCATATAAAAAAGCAGCAAGAATCGTTGGTGAAGTTTTAGGTAAATATCATCCACACGGTGACTCTTCCGTGTATGGAGCACTGGTTCGTATGGCACAGGATTGGGCAATGCGCTATCCGCTGGTCGACGGACAGGGAAACTTTGGTTCTGTTGATGGTGATAGCCCGGCTGCCATGCGTTATACTGAAGCACGTCTGAAGAAGATTGGTGAAGATATGATGCAGGATCTTTATAAGGAAACTGTTGACTTTACGAATAACTTCGATGACACGCTGCAGGAACCAACTGTAATGCCTACTCGTATTCCTAATCTCCTGGTAAACGGTGCTTCGGGTATTGCGGTCGGTATGGCTACAAATATGCCAACGCATAACTTGTCGGAAGTAATAGATGCATGTGTCGCTTACATTGATAATAATGATATTGATATAGATGGTCTGATGCACTACATCAAGGCTCCCGATTTCCCGACTGGAGGATATATTTATGGTATCAGCGGGGTACGTGATGCTTATGAAACCGGACGTGGACGTGTGGTTATGCGTGCTAAGACTGAAATAGAATCACATCCTACGCATGATAAGATTATCGTAAATGAAATTCCTTATAACGTAAATAAGAAGGAGCTGATCGAAAATATCGCAGCTCTGGTAAACGAAAAGAAAATAGAGGGAATTTCGTATGTAAACGATGAGTCAGACCGTGAGGGTATGCGTATCGTAATCGATATAAAACGTGATGCCAATGCAAGTGTTGTATTGAATAAATTGTTCAAGATGACGGCCTTGCAGACCTCTTTCGGGGTGAATAATATTGCTTTGGTACATGGACGACCGAAGTTGTTGAATCTGAAAGATTTGATTCGTCTGTTTGTTGAACATCGCCACGAGGTGGTTATTCGCCGTACACAGTATGATTTGCGTAAGGCAAAGGAACGTGCTCATATTTTGGAAGGCTTAATAATCGCTTCCGATAATATTGATGAAGTCATCCGTATTATTCGTGCGGCAAAGACTCCGAATGAAGCGATAGCAAATTTGATGGACCGCTTCCAGTTGTCTGAAATTCAGTCGCGCGCTATTGTGGAAATGCGTCTTCGTCAGCTTACAGGACTCTTGCAGGATCAGTTGCATGCAGAGTACGAGGAACTGATGAAGCAGATTGCTTATTTCGAAGAAATCCTGACCAACGAGGAGCTCTGTAAGAAGGTTATCAAGGATGAGCTTATCGAAGTGAAGGAGAAATACGGTGACAAGCGTCGTTCTGAAATCGTATATGCTTCCGAAGAGTTCAATCCGGAAGATTTCTATGCTGACGATGAAATGGTAATTACTATTTCGCATCTGGGATACATCAAGCGTACTCCGTTGTCTGAGTTCCGTGCACAGCATCGTGGGGGAGTAGGATCGAAGGGTAGTGAAACGCGCGATGAAGATTTCATCGAACATATCTATCCGGCTACAATGCACAATACCATGATGTTCTTTACTCAGAAGGGTAAATGTTATTGGCTGAAAGTATATGAAATACCGGAGGGCAACAAGACTTCGAAGGGACGTGCTATACAGAACTTGCTGAATATCGATGCAGATGATGTGGTAACTGCTTATCTGCGTGTGAAAAATCTGAATGATACTGAATTTATTAACAGCCATTATGTATTGTTCTGTACAAAGAACGGTGTGATTAAAAAGACATTGCTTGAGCAGTATTCTCGTCCGCGTCAGAATGGTGTAAATGCTATTACAATTCGTGAAGACGACCGGGTTATCGAAGTTCGTATGACGAATGGAAATAATGAAATCGTAATTGCTAATCGTAACGGTCGTGCTATTCGTTTCCACGAAAGTGCAGTCCGCGAGATGGGACGTACGGCTACAGGTGTTCGTGGTATCACTCTCGATGAAGATGGTTCTGATGAGGTTATCGGAATGATATGCATCAAAGATCCGCAGAAAGAAACCATTATGGTTATTTCGGAAAACGGTTATGGAAAACGTTCGGATATTGAGGACTATCGTAAGACGAATCGTGGCGGTAAGGGAGTCAAGACCTTGAGCATCACAGATAAGACCGGAAAACTGGTGGCTATCAAATCGGTAACAGACGAAAACGATTTGATGATTATCAATAAGTCGGGTATCACGATTCGCTTGCATGTGGCAGATGTTCGTATCATGGGACGTGCAACGCAGGGTGTTCGTCTAATCGACCTCGAGAAACGTAACGATCAGATTGGCTCAGTTTGTAAGGTAACATCTGAGACAGAAGAGGAAAATGTAGATAGTGAAGACTCTGTTTCTGTGGATGGTGAACCTTTTAATGAAGAAAATTCTGCTGAAGAAAAGCAAGAATAAATAAATTGAATATATTTGTATTACTAAATCAAAAACAGTTATGAAAAAAGTATTGTTTACTACAGCTTTATTCCTTACAGCATGTGCCGTATCAGCACAGGAAAGTGTTGTGAAGGAAGCTAAATCTGCTAAAAGCGATCCTGTAAAGGCAGCGCAGATTATTGAACCGGCTTTGGTGGATCCTTCAACTGCTAACGATCCTGAAACATGGAAGTTGGCTGGTGATTTCCAGAAAGCAATTTACGATGAGGAAAACATGAAACTTTATTTGCCGGGTGGTCAGGCAGATACATCGAAATTGTATAACAGCTTGGTTAAAATGTTCGAGTATTATACAAAGTGTGATGAGGTAGAACAGGCAAAGGTAAAGAGTGGAGAATTGAAAAAGCCTAAATTGAGAAAGAAATTGTCAAAGACATTGGCTACAGTTCGTCCTAACTTGACTAATGGTGGTTCGGATGCTTACAACTCAGGAAATTATGCAAATGCATTGAAATTCTTTGGCTTGTATGTTGATGCTGCTGAAAATCGGATGTTTGAAGATGAAGCTGCCGTTAAAAACGATACATTGACTCCGTTAATCGCATGTTACGCTGCGTTGGCTGCAAATTCTTTGAATGATAAGGCTGCTGTTATCAAATATGCAACTGTAGGTAAATCTCACAAGGAAGAAGGTTACAGAGCTTTGATGTGCTTGGCTGAAGCTTATGGTAAAGGAGAAAATCCTGATTCAACTCAGTGGTTGGCTACTATCAAAGAAGGTACAGAAAGATTCCCAGCTCAGGAATATTTCATCGGTAACTTGATGGATTATTATATTCAGAAGGGCAGAATCGATGATGGTTTGACTGAAATCGATCAGGTTTTGGCTAAGAATGAAACTCCGTACTTCTTGTATGTAAAAGGTGTACTGCAGTATGAAAAGAAAGATTATGATGCTGCTATAGCAACATTCAATTCTATTATTGCAAAGAACTCGGATTTCGTAGCTGAAGCTTATTCTAAGATTGGTGACTGCTATTTCTTCCCGGCACAGCTTATCGTAGAAGAAAATAGTAAAATTTCTATGGATGATCCGAAGTATGCTGAGAATGAAGCAAAAATCAAAGAGCTTTATGAAAAAGCAAAACCGAACTATGAAAAGGCTAAAGAACTTAAGCCGGATAACAGACAGTTGTGGGGACAGTATTTGCTGAATATTTACTGGAAGCTCAATAAGGCTGAATATGATGCTTTGGAAAAAGAATTAACTATGTAATTAAGGATCATCTAGTTCTTCATATGAAAGGCTGTTTCAAGAAATTGAAACAGCCTTTTTATTTTTAGACTTTGGAATTCTTGTATAAAGATAAAACAATAAAAGATTCTTTGTTGTCGGTCGTAGGGGCGTATTTCTTATTATACAATTAAACATAATCGTGATTATAAAAAATAGAGAGGCGTAAAAATAAAGAAACCCGGCTTATGGTAACCGAGTTTCTTTATCTATTTAATAAACAGATATTTTATCAGCATTTCACTTTTAATTCATTTAAAATGCGCCGCATTTCTTCGAAAGTTGTGATACGCGTTGGAACCAATGGTAAACGCAATCGGTTCTTTATCATACCCATCATACTTAACATAGCCTTTACACCAGCTGGATTTCCATCTACGAATAATAACTTGAATAGTTCTGTAAACTGGTGATGAATCGATAAGGCACTAGCATAATCTCCAGCAAGAGCCAGACGAGTCATACGGCTGAATTCACGTGGAAACGCGTTTCCAATTACAGAAATGACACCTACAGCTCCTAATGTAATCAATGGAAAAGTGATCCCGTCATCCCCTGATATTACATCGAAATTAGCAGGTTTATTTTTGATGATATCATCCATCTGAGTTATATTGCCAGAAGCTTCCTTGATTGCTACAATGTTACCAAAATCACGAGCAAGGCGAAGTGTTGTTTCCGCAGTCATATTAACTCCTGTACGTCCTGGAACATTATACAATACTACTGGAAGTTTTGTTGCTTCAGCTATAGCCTTATAATGCTGATAAATACCTTCTTGTGAAGGTTTGTTATAATATGGTACAGCTACTAATACAGCATCTACTCCTGTAAAATCATCATTTTTTAAGGTGTCAACTACGGTTTGTGTACAATTACTACTGATCCCCAGCAAAATAGGAATACGTCCGTTTACACGCTCTATAACGACTCGTTTTATTTTCTGTTTTTCTTCATTTGTCAGTGTTGGAGTTTCTGCAGTAGTACCCAGTACGCATAAAAAGTCTGTACCGTTTTGTACCTGATATTCAACTAACTTTATCAGGGAATCATAGTCCACACTTCCGTCTTCATTGAAGGGAGTAATCAGTGCGACTCCCATTCCTTTCAACCTTCTTTGTATCATAAGTAAAATATAAATGCTATTTCAAATATACAAAAGTACGAATATTTTCTATTTATACTTCGATTTTATCACTTTTTTGCTTATAAAATAAGGAAATGTCAATTTATTCTTCCCCTATCATTGCCAAAAACTCGTTTTCGTTCTTGATAGGAATGTTAAGCTGCTGTGCTTTTTCCAGTTTACTTGGCCCCATATTGTCGCCTGCAAGAATGAAAGATGTTTTCTTCGATATGCTACCTACATTTTTTCCTCCATGCTTTTCTATTAACGTTTTGTATTCATCACGTGAATGGTGAGCAAATACTCCGCTTATTACGATGGACATCCCTTTCAGTTTGTCTGAGTGTCCTGATAAGTCTTTTTCGTCAGCTTCCAATTTAAGTCCCGACTGGCGGAGACGCTCTACCAGTGTACGATTCTTTTCGTTTGCAAAATATTGGATAATACTTCCAGCTATTTTTTCACCGATTTCATCTACATGAATCAAATCATCAAGATTTGCCGAGGCTAAAGCATCTATTGAGCGGAAAGCTTTGGCTACCTTTTTGGCTACAGTTTCACCAACAAATCGTATACCAAGGGCAAAAAGTACACGTTCGTAAGGAACATCCTTAGAACGAGTAATCCCCTGAATGATATTCTCTGCCGATTTTTCTCCCATACGATCTAAGCGACAAATATCTGCAGCCTGTAACGTATACAAATCGGCTACGTCATGAATCAAACCCTCCTGATAAAACTGGTCGACAGTTTCCGGTCCCAGCCCTTCAATATTCATAGCCCGACGGCTGATAAAATGTTCGATCTTGCCTTTTATTTGTGGCGGACATGCCGTTTCATTTGTGCAGTAATAAGCCGCTTCATCTTCGTAACGAACCAAAGGACTGCCACATTCTGGGCAATGTGTGATAAACTTGACTTTTTCACTTCCTGCCGGACGAGCAGACAGTTCCACTCCTGTTATTTTAGGGATAATCTCCCCTCCTTTTTCCACATACACCATGTCTCCGATATGAAGGTCGAGCGAAGCGATGATGTCGGCATTATGAAGCGAGGCACGGCGAACTACAGTACCCGAAAGCTGAACCGGATCCAAATTGGCCACAGGAGTAATCGCACCGGTTCGTCCTACCTGATAAGTAACTTTTTCGAGTTTGGTAAGTGCACGTTCTGCTTGAAACTTATAGGCGATTGCCCAACGTGGAGATTTTGCCGTATAGCCCAAATTTCGTTGCTGACGGAGCGAGTTTACCTTCAATACGATACCGTCGGTTGCAACCGGAAGGTTTTTACGCTCTACATCCCAATAATTAATAAAGTCGAATACCTCTTGCAAGGTACGTGCCTTACGCGAAACATGAGAGATCTTAAAACCCCACTTAGCTGCCTCCTGCAGATTTTCATAATGCCCGTCGTGTGGAAGATTATCTCCCAACAGATAATACAGGTATGCATCGAGCTTTCGACTGGCTACAACGGCCGAGTTCTGTGATTTCAGCGTGCCCGAAGCTGCATTACGCGGATTGGCGAATAAAGGCTCCTCACGCAGTTCTCGTTCTCGGTTTAATTCCTCAAAAACATTCCACGGCATCAAAATCTCCCCTCGTATTTCAAAGCTTTTTGGATATCCTTCGCCATGCAAGACCAAAGGAATGGAACGGATCGTTTTTACGTTGTCGGTTACATCATCTCCACGTACTCCGTCGCCTCGAGTTACGGCACGTATCAGCTTTCCGTCTTCATATGTTAGCGAAATAGAAGTGCCGTCGTATTTCATTTCGCAACAAAGTTCGAATTCTTCATTCAGCGATTTGCTTACACGTTCATAAAATTCGGTAACTTCTGCCTGCGAATAGGTATTGCCCAGCGAAAGCATCGGATACTTATGCTCCACCTGCGTGAAGTTCTTGTTCAGGTCACTTCCCACACGGACACTCGGCGAGTTGGGATCGTAATGTTCGGGATGCAGAGCTTCCAGATCTTGTAGCTCACGCATCAGCTTATCGAATTCCTGATCGGAGATTACAGGAGCATTTAGTACGTAGTAATTATAATTATGAAGATGCAGTTCTTCACGTAACTGGTCTATTCTTTCAATGTCGGTCATGTTGTAAGTAAATGATGTTTCCTGCAAAATTAGCAAAAATGTCCCAGCGGGCTATGTACGTACGGCGGAAACTTTGTACTTTTGCAAAAAATAACAAGACTTATGAGAATAGATATTATAACCGTTTTGCCAGAAATGATAGAAGGCTTTTTCAATTGTTCTATCATGAGCCGTGCACAGAAAAAAGGCATTGCAGAAATCCATATACATAACTTGCGCGACTATGCTTACGACCGTTACCGGAAAGTGGACGATTATCCTTTTGGGGGATGTGCCGGGATGGTAATGAAAATTGAACCAATAGACCGTTGCATCTCGGCTCTGAAAGCAGAACGTCATTACGATGAAGTCATTTTTACAACTCCCGACGGTGAGCAATTCAACCAAAAAATGGCAAATACACTTTCCATGAGCGAAAACTTGATTATTCTTTGCGGACACTTTAAAGGAATAGATTACCGCATTCGTGAACATTTCATTACGAAGGAAATCAGTATTGGCGATTATGTGCTGACCGGAGGAGAACTGGCTGCGGCTGTCATTTCGGATGCTATTGTGCGAATTATTCCTGGAGTCATCTCCGACGAACAGTCAGCTCTCTCGGATTCATTTCAAGATAATTTACTGGCTCCTCCTGTATATACCCGTCCGGCAGATTACAACGGATGGAAGGTTCCAGACATTCTTTTGTCGGGACACGAAGCTAAGATCCGCGAATGGGAGTTTCAACAGTCATTGGAGCGTACACAGCGTTTGAGGCCGGATTTACTGGAAGATAAATAAGGATTCTTATCCTAAGGTAGAAATAAGGCGGCATATAAAAATGATATCGTAGAAAACGAAAAGGTTTATTTCTCTTTCCTATTATATTGTAAATGAAAATTAACGATAAATAAGCGCTTTGGCAAATCTCCTAAAAGCGAGAATGGCATATGAAGATGATAGACCATAATCACTTCATATGCCATTTTATATATTTACTGAATATCCCGAATTAAATCTTCGTCAAGTCGTCATTTTTAATAGCATAGCATTTGCCGAGTAGTTTGTTCGGCTACATCGTAACCGATAGGGTTGGATTCTTTTCCTTTAGTAATTCGATGAATCTTTTCTCGTTCTTAACGTATAAGTAGTATTTCTTTCCTTTCTGATCTGTTAAGCATACGTTATACCATCCATGAAGAAAGTGGAGTTTTGCGGATGCATAATAACCAGCTTTTATGATGTCTTGTAGAATCAGGGTTTTCAATACAAGATATGGAGTACGTATTTGCAAGATGCCATTCCTTAAAGAATAATAGATACGGCCATATATCCAGGTTGTAACGATTCCAATGAGGATGTAAGATGAATAATGGGACAGAAAATTCGAATCTTCCTGGGGAACTTGGGTGACCAGATTCAGGAAACAATAGAATAGCAATCCACAGAGAAACCATAACAAGATAATGTGACTTCCATATATGAATCTGTTTTTAAGCTTGAAGTTTTCCATATTATTTTGATTTAATGTATGTATAAGCAAATATAGTAAAACTCACCCGATTTCGGATGGATTAAGGGAGAATAATGTAAACTATTACAGTTCGTTGAATCGCTATTTGAAGCGTATCGCCGAAATTTGCCGTATAGAGCGTAATTGGGTTTTTCATGCAGCTCGGCATACTTATTCGACAGAAATTATATCAAGTGGTTCGAGGGCTAGCATTCTTCCCGGCATTACCCCTATGTAGGTTGGGGTCATTGCCTGCAACTGGGGGAAAGATATTCTGCCCATACCATGACAAGACAACAAGCAGATGAACTTCTCAGGAAGGACTTACGTAAGTTCTGCGCCATGTTCCGGCAGTTCGGAAAAGACTCTCTGCTGCTGGTCACGCTTGCCTATAATGTCGGTCCATACAGGCTTTTAGGCAGCAAGAAAATACCCAAGAATACTCTTGTCAAGAAGCTGGAGGCCGGAGATCGGAATATCTATAAGGAGTATGTTTCTTTCCGATGTTATAAAGGCAAGGTAGTTCCAAGTATCGAACGAAGGAGGAAGGTGGAATATCTGCTACTCTTTGAATTCTCTTAATCTGAATCTTATAAACGATTCTTTTCGCTTTGACCAGCACCCCTTCCTTTATATTTGCTCATCGTAGAGTTAAATGCATAACGTATGGTAAACCGAACAGCCTGTGAATCACTATAGTTCCATTTGTCAAGTTTCATTTGAGTTCCATAGGTTATCATTGAATTACGGGCTGTTTTGAATATATCTGTTGCACTAAGCTGGAAAAAACAGTTACCAATTGTCTTGGCTACACCCAGATTTATTTGCCATGACGGTTTTAGTGTAACCACATCCATATCTCCCGATGTATGATATAACATATCACCTGTAATGGTGAAACCTTTTCCGACAGATATGCTGTTGTAGAAATTGATAAACAACAATGGATTGTTCATTCGCAGTTCTGTCCCCATAAATGGTATTTTAAGGTTTTGTCCCATCAGATTAAATTGGAGACGAGGTGACCAGATTGATATTTTAGGGGATAGAGATACCATCGCTGTATATTTTGAGATATGATCATAATTCATATAAGTCATCAGATTTACTGGTTCTCCTTCCTTATATGCTTCAACAATCCCGACTATAGCATCTTTTACATATTGATAGCTTGCTGAAAAGAAAACCCATTTGTAAATACCAGCCATAGAAACATCGTGATTCATTTCCGGTTTCAATAGAGGATTTCCTGTCTCATAGGTAAAGCGGTCGTCATATTGTATATTGCTGCTCAATTGACTATACAGCGGCCGTTTTGTCTTGGCAGTATATGATAGAGTAAACTTAGCTTTTTTAATAGGGAACGTAAAGTCTATATTGGGAAACAAACGATCATATTTTCGGCTTTGCTCTGATATTAAGAGCCCATTCTCATAGTAATCGGATATAGTATGCTCATACCTTAATCCCCCTGAAAGTTCATAGATTCCTATGGAGAAAGTGGCACTTATGAACCCCGCAATATTATGTTCCTTGATATTGTCATCTGCATCCGGCAAAAAATCGTTATAGTTATCATATCGGTCAGTTCTGTTTGTATAGGTGTACTCATAACCGGCCTCAAGTGTATTTTTACCAAAGTCGTATTCCAGGACGGACTTGGAGGCAAACATTGAACTGTTGATGTGATTCAGGCTGCTTATTGTCGATTCACCTTCCGATAAACTGATTTCATCTATTTCCTGTTCAGCTTTATTGCGACTTGAATAATAGTCGTTATTTACAGTAAGCGTCCAATCTCCATATTCGCCTATATAATACATATTCAATATATTTGTCGGCATATTCTTTCTTTTCCAGTATGTATAGTAATCTATTTTATCATCAAGGATACCATTTAATTCGATTGTTTCATTTGTGGTCCAGTCTGAATGATTGTAAGGTGTACCTCGAAATTCATATTTTACTCCCAATACATTCTTAGGGTTAATTTGCCAGTTGAGACCTAAATTGGCATTATAAGTTGTGCTGACAGGCAATATGATAATGTCAGAATTCAGATCATACAGATTATGCCCAGTATTATTTATCATGGTAACATTTTTCTGCTGCTGATATCGTCTTGAATGGTCAAAAGCAAAGGCCCCGAATATGTCAAGATTATTCTTCCTAAAATTGAGTGAAAGGTTGTCCGAATTAGACCAAGAGTGAGCAGCCCGGACGACAGCTTGTATTGAGCCGCTTAATCCGTCTCCTTGTTTCTTGATTGTGCGAACTAATAACACCGATCTTACTTCTGCACCATATTTTGCACCGGGATTACTGATTACTTCCACACTTGCAATATCTTTTGATGATATTCTATATAATTCGCTGTTGTCCGTCAGTTTTCTCCCATTCACATATATTATTGGTGTCCCTTTGCCAAAAACAGTAAATTTGTCATCTTCACGCATAACGCCAGGAAGTTGTCCAATCACATCCATTGCATTCCCGAGCAGGCTCAAAACAGACCCATTTACAGTTGTGATTATGCCACCTTTTGTCAAATGTTGAGAAGGTCGTTGTGCCGTTACCGTAACTTCGTCCAGCAGGATATTGTCTGAAACAAGTACGAGTGTTCCAATATCGTTTTTCTCATCCAGTGTTTTTATAATTGTCTTGTATCCGAGAGCGGAAATTTGTAGAAACTTTGCTTTTGCATAATCGGTAAAAAAATCAAATTTACCACTTGCGTCTGTTACTGTTCCTGCGATATATACGGAATCAGCACCCATCAAAATAACATTTGCAAACTCTACGGGGTTTTGATTCTCGTCACATACCACACCTTTGATTTGCGCCTTGACTGTAAATGGCACAATCATTAAAACAAAAATAAATAAAAGATTTCTTTTCATACTTGCTTGCATTTTTATGACTCAATGCAAAAGTATGATTTTAGTTATAGGGGCTTTAGAACTATGCATTGCAGATTTGTTGCAATGTGCATTTCAGTGTTTCACATTTGTTTCAATGTTTGTATATCATAATGTATATCAGTTTATTATCTACCGAATATAAATTGATACATCTGAGGGTCAAGCTTTTCTTTAAGTCTGCTTTTTCGGGTTCTGATAGCATTTTCCGAAGCTCCCATGCACTTGGAAATCGTTGTATTATTTATTTTCAGAAGACAAAAGAGACATAGTGTCAGATCATCCAGATTGACTCCATTGCCTGTCGCTTTTATATCGATTATCATGTCTGTGAATTCTTCGAATAACTGTTTCCTGAGTTTGTCCCTTTCTGCAGGCGGAAGAAAAGAACCATTGGCATGCTTGTCATTCCCTTCCAATATTTGAAGTTTCTTCATCCATCCATTCCGAATGAAATTGTCTCTGCAAATATCAGCTCTTTTCTTCCAAATCTTAGTCAATTCAGAATTTTGGCCATTCTCAGAATCAATAGATTGTAATTCTATCTGATTGACACGAATCTGGTCCAGTTCTTTTCTTATTTTTATATATCGTTTCTTGTTATTTCTGTCGTATAGGAAGAACAATATTATACCAAAGAATACGATTGACAATATGATGACAATCTTTCTTTGGGTTTTTAATTGAGATTCATGAATGTGTTTCTGTAATAGTAAGTTGTTGCTTGAAATCTCACTATTCAGAGCTTCTTTTCTTGAAATGACTTGTGAAATTGAATCGTTCCTTGAAATTCCTTCACTTGCAGAAACTTCTTCACCCAAGGTGTATTTTACACATGCATTGAGTATTCTAAGACTGTTGTATGTATTGATTGAATACTTATCGGGAGCACTACTATATAACGAATCAGCTTTGTCGCAAAAATATTTTGCAATGCCTGTATGCCTGTTGTTTAGATTGAGAAAACCTAAAGTAATAAACCTTCCCAAACTGTTTTCAGGTAATTCCGTTAAATAGCTTTTGGCTTTTTCGTAATTTACGCCTGGTGTATTTGCATAGTTCAGCACATAGGTTGTATAATTAGATTCTCCTTTATTTTGTTGTAAAAAATCAATGGCACGGGCGATATAAACCAATGCGGAGTCATTTTCATTGATAAAGCCATAGCAGGCCCCAATTTGGTGCAGAGTATAGGCCTTTTGTTGTTCTGTTTCCGCATAAGTTAATGCTTTCCTTGCATATACTATTGCTTTATTGTAATCTTTTTCAGCAGACGGTTCACAATAAATATCTGCCAGTTTCATATTTAAAGAATATAACTGGGTTTTATTTCCCTCACCTATCATATTGATTGATTGCTGAAAATAATAGAACATTGAATCCTGTTGTCCACGCCACATAGACTGATAGGCTTTGAGTTGATAGGCTTTGAATAGCTCTATACTGTCACTATTTTGCTTGAAATAGGATACACTGTTGTCCAAAAGGCTATCAGAGGCAAAGGCTTTGCTTTGTTGAAGTTTTACAGTAGCAAGCAATATTCCGCATCGTGCTCTTTGTTGCTGGGTCAATTTTGAATATGGATATAATGTTTCCAGTATTGTTTGGGCAGAATCGGGATGCTCAACGACCATTGATTCTGCCGTATCCAAAATCCTCTCTTTTTGTGCGGAAGTGTTACATGCACATAACGCCACTGCTAATATAATGATATATAGTATATTTCTCATACTTGTCCCTTTTGATACAAAAGTATATATTTCTTTTAAGAAAACCGTTAAGGAAAAAAGAAAGATCCACGTCCTGCAGTGTCAGCCAGTGTTCGTGATCGTAAGTACATTCAATGGCTTGAGTGTTTCCACCGTGTACTTCTTCTTCGCTTTCTGTAACATGACATTTGATTTTTTGTTAGTCCGGCTTACAGGGGCCGGAGTTCCCATAACTACAGGCTTAAAAAGGTCGTGTTCCGAACATGCAAGGCTTCGGGAAAAAATACTGCAAGCCCTCTGGGGCGAGGATGATTTTTTCCATGAACCCGAAGGGCTGGCCTTGCTTGTACGAGAAGAACACGAATTACCTTTGCCTGTGGTTATGGGAACTCAGCCGCGGTATGACTTCTCTTTTGAGGTATGTTTGTGTGGTGAGATTATGGCCTTTTTATTCGGCCTTTTCAGAAAGAAATGTTCTCTTTGCAAATGAAATAATGAGTTGTTTGAAAGCATGAGAAATATAGCGGTTCGGAACAGTCCGGCTTTTTTTTATCCAAAACTTGCCTGATTACAAATAGAGAAATGCGATTTATTTAGGGGTATACTCAGCTTAGAAATCTTCTTCTAAAATTCTAATATATCGTTGGGCTATGAGATGATTGAGCAGCTTTCAGAGGGGATAAAACAATGTTTATTTTTCCTGCAACAGATATAGAAATTTATGTATAAAATTGCTGACAAATGAAATGCCTTATAAAGGATTACTTCAATAGCTTGTATACGAACGAAACGCATCTATATGGCTCTTGTCGAAGAGGACTCTATACGATGAACTGGGAACGTTTGCATCATTATGAATTGTATGGCGTAGATTCGATATGGGATGAGATATGGACGAAGAAGTGTATCCCATAGTATCAGGCTGATGATGAAACAGGAACCGGTTGGATGACGTGAAAAGAACAGATATGAGAGGTTTACGTTTTCAGTTGCTTATACTTTTGTTTGAAGAGATAGATTAAAGGAGTATTCAGGAGAGCCCAAAGTTTTATTGTTGGTTGGGAATCGTTTGCAGATTAGAAATATGAGTTAAAGATTTTTTATTGCTGAGAGATTCTTTATAAGACACGGATTCTACTATAGAGTTTTAATGACTGCAATGAACGGATAGGATAAAGTCTGAATTGTCAGGGGAGCTATAGGCATGTGTTTGTTTCCTCTTGATCTGAGCTAATGATCGCTACAGACTATTTACAACTAAATTTGTTAGCGAGGAAAATATTTTACAATTTATACGGAAAAGAGAATGGAGTAATAATTCATATCTCTGTATAATAAAGAAGAGGTACTTAGATCATCCTTTCTGATATATGCACCTCTTCTTTATTAGCTATAGAATCCTACAGAATCTCTCTGTCAAAATATTTTAAACTTCTAGCGCTCCTATAATGTCGCGTACAGATGAATAGCCATGACGATCCAGATAGTCGTTGATACCATCAGCGACCTTCACTGTGATAGCCGGGTCAATGAAGTTGGCGGTTCCTATCTGGATGGCAGTAGCACCTGCCAACAGGAACTCAACGGCATCCTTCCAGTTCATGATACCACCCAGTCCTATTACCGGAATCTTTACGGCTTTGGCTACCTGCCAAACCATTCTCAAGGCAATCGGTTTTACGGCTGCACCGCTCATACCGCCGGTTACGGTCGACAGGATAGGCTTGCGCTTTTCAGCATCGATAGCCATTCCCAACAAGGTATTGATGAGCGATACACTGTCGGCTCCTGCACCTTCTGCAGCCCGTGCAATTTCGGTGATGTCGGTTACGTTCGGCGAGAGTTTTACGATCAGTGTCTTATGGTATACTTTACGTACGGCACTTACTACTTCAGCAGCTCCATGTGCCGAAACGCCAAAGGCCATACCGCCTTGTTTCACGTTTGGACAGGAAATGTTCAGTTCAATAGCCGGAATATTTTCCAGTTCGTTGATGATGCTTGCCGTTTCGGCATAGTCTTCCACTTGTGAACCCGAAACGTTTACAATCATATTTGTACGGATGTCTTTAATCTGCGGATAGATGTGGTCTACAAAGTAATGTACACCTTTGTTCTGCAATCCTACGGCATTCAGCATACCCATAGGAGTTTCTGCCATACGTGGATATGGATTACCTTCACGATGATGGAGAGTGGTACCCTTTACAATGATACCGCCAATCTTTTCCAGGTCTACAAAGTCCTGAAATTCCAGTCCATATCCAAATGTACCCGATGCAGTCATCACCGGATTCGACATTTCTAATTTACCGATGTTTACACTTAAATCTGCCATAATAGTTTCTTTATATTAAATACAGGACCTTCTTTACAAACACACACATGACCTTCGTCGGTCTTTTCTACGCAACATAAGCAAGCTCCGACACCACATGCCATCGTATTTTCCAGCGATACTTCGCACTCGATGCCGTTTGCTTTAGCATATTTGGCAACTGCTACCATCATCGGTTTGGGACCACAAGTGTAAATCATGTTGAACTTATGGTCTTTCAATACGCTGTGCATAGTTACATAGCCTTTTTCTCCCATACTTCCGTCTTCGGTAGTGGTGTATACATCACCAAACTGCTCGAATTGTTCCAGTTGCAGCAGATCGTTTTTGGAGCGTGCACCCAGCAGGAAAGTCGGCTTGCATCCCATCTTCAACAATGCTTCACCCAAATATAGCATTGGGGCAGTACCTACGCCACCACCTACCAGAAGAACTTTCTTGTCGGGAGTTTCCGGCAAGGTAAAGCCATTACCCAAAGGCAGTACCACATTTACTGTGTCACCTTCTTTTACAGTTGCCAGCTTGCGTGTACCGTCACCTACCAACTGTACAAGAAACCATACCTCATTGGTCTTTCTGTCTACATAATTAATGGAAATAGGACGCCGTAAGAATGTCGTATTTGAGCCGTCTATACGGATTTCGGCGAACTGCCCCGGAAGCATTTCCGGCAACGGGGTTGACTGAGTCAGCTTGATCAGAACATAGTTTGTATGCAAACGAATGTTCTTTGTTACTGTCAAATCTAATATGTATTTCTTCATAAAACTATAGTAAATTCGTTTCGTGATGCAAAGATAACGAATTTACTCAGTATCTTTCCCTTTGTCTGTGGGAAACTCCCTGATAGAAATGAAAAAACGTCCGGATGTTAGAAAAGACATCCAGACGTTTGCTTAACTCATACTGAAATCAAAAACTTTTGTGTGAAAGATGTCTTCTTGATACCTAACATCTTCCTTTTCATTTCAGCCTTATGCTGCAAAGTAATTTCCCATATTACATTTTTTCAGGTTTAAACACCTGATACGTACCATTGTCGAAGAAAATTCTTATTTCAGTAATTTTCGGGTGAGGCTTTTCTATGTATCTAATTTCCTCACGTACAGTTTCTTTAGGTGTATATACAGGCGTTTCTGGTGCATTTTCCTTGCGAAAATCAAAAAGAATCGGACTTCCGGTCGATTTTTCTGGATTCTCATGGTCTTGTGTAAGCTGCGCTGTTGGGGTATTTGAGTTTTCTCCGCTTTCCATTTCGCCTTCTCCATAGAGCAACCATTCGATGTTGACATAAGGACAGGCTTTATGGATACGCATCACTACATCAAGACTCGGTTTGTTTCTACCATTGAATATATGAGATAACGAAGAGGTTGAGATTCCAATCTTTTCGGCAAATTCGGCATTACTCAAGCCTTCTTTCTGCATTATTTGTATAATACGGTCCTTCATTAACAAATGGAATAGGTTATTTATCTGTTTACAAAGGTAATATTTAATGTTTTCTTTTGCAAATTTACATGTATAAAAGTTTAAGACAATTGGACTTTATAAATGTAAACCGCAAATAACATTCCGAATCTTTACTTATGTAAATTATAGAAGATATTATGAAGTTTCTACTTTAACATATTATTATATCTATCTGATATAGACGTATTTATTGGTGTAAAATACATTTGTTATACGCGAATATGCCCTTTTTGAGGAAACAAATGTAAATTTGTTAAAGCTTTTCTTATTATAATGATAGAAAAGCACTGGTTATAAGACTATTTTATCCTATAATTATTAACCGAATAAAACCTTATTTACATATAGAATTGTATACAAAACAAATGGCCATCCCCTCTCCTATTCAAGTAGTTAGCTGCCTCGTTTTTATATTTATGTACTTCTTTGGACTGCTTTACAAATGTATTCAATACATTTGTGCACAAATACGCTCCAACAATTGTAAACAAAGAGCTTTTATCATCTGTTGAAGATTGCTTAATGACCAGTGTGCATTATACATTCGTAAAGGGAATATTTAAGAATCACTCGCACATTTTGCCAGAAGGTATTTATGTATTTTGATGCTATCGTTACACTGCTCCTTTGATATACTATAAATTTGTTTTTCTCCCCCAAACAATCCAAATACCTCAAAGCTCTCAGATTTTAAAAATCATGACCGATGAGTCGTTTGCTCCCAAATTTTAAAATCTCGCAAAGGCATAAAAAAAACCTCGGTTCTGTATGTTTGGTTGTCAAACGTACAGAACCGAGGCTTTCCCACAAGCAGCGATCAACGTCAATGGAGAATCATAAAGATAAGTTCCCTCAGCAGTTCGCCGTCCGGTATCGATGCATTTCCTATTCCTTTCGACTTGGCATCACACATGCGGATTGCTCCGATGATTTGCATCACTTTCACGCCCGTATATTTTCTCATGGCAAGCATGTAGTCTTTGGCTTGCCAGGCAGAACGCAGACCCAGTTGTGCGGCGATTCCTTGCTCCGTTTTTTCGGGTGCATAGTACGCCAGCATCAGGTTTGCGTAGAAATTGAAGAGAACGGCCAAGGTGACTTGGAGCGGATTGCTTTTCGGATTTTCTTCAAAATAATTTACTATTTGATTTGCCTTCAGAATATCTTTGGCGATTAGCGCGTTTCGCAATTCGAAGTTGTTATAGTCTTTACTGATTCCGATATTCCGTTCTATTTGTTCCGGTGTAATACGTTTTTGTCCCGATGGTAGAGTGATAATTAATTTTTCCAATTCACCCGCCATCCGGTTCAAGTCAGTACCTACAAATTCGGCCATCATCTCCGCAGCTTTCGGTTCTATTTCTACTTGCTTGCGCTTCAGATACGAGGAGATGAATCCGGGGAGTTGTGCATCTTTCAGCTTTTTTGATTCGAACAGAACCCCTGCCTTTTCAATTTCAGCTGTAAGTTTTTTTCTTCGGTCAAGCGCTCCATGTTTGTAACAAATGACCAAAATAGTAGACGGCATAGGCTTTTGCAGGTAGTAGACCAGCTCATCCAGATTCTTTAAGTTTTGAGCTTCCTTTACTACCAGCACCTGATATTTCGACATCATCGGATAACGCTTTGCGCCGTTGATGACGGTGGCGATATCTGTGTCTGCACCATACAGAACCGTTTGGTTAAACTCCTTTTCAGTATCGGTCAGCACGCTGTCCATAATGTAATCGGAGATGCGATCGATATAATAGTCTTCTTCTCCCATCAGAAAATAGATGGGAGAATAGACCTTATTCTTGACGTTTCTGACTATCTCTTCGTATGTTACTTCTTTTGCCATGATAGTAAAATTACCAGTCAAATTTCAGATGTTTCACAGTCTTCTTTTCATCGATAATCATACGCAGGGCATCGATACCGATTTCCACATGTTCGTCTACGAATTGCTGTGTAACGAGTGAATCACTCTTTTCTGTTTTAACGCCTTCCGGTATCATTGGCTGGTCGGAAACCAGCAGCAAGGCACCAGTCGGAATATGGTTTGCAAACCCGGTTGTAAACAAGGTTGCCGTTTCCATATCCACCGCCATGGCACGCGTCTTCAGAAGATACTGTTTGAAATTCTCGTCATGCTCCCAGATACGGCGGTTGGTCGTATAAACCGTACCTGTCCAATAGTCGCGTGAATGGTCACGGATAGCAGACGAAACAGCACGTTGAAGCATAAACGCAGGCAAAGCAGGAACCTCGGGCGGATAATAATCGTTCGACGTTCCTTCCCCGCGTATGGCCGCAATCGGAAGGATTAAGTCGCCTATCTGATTTTTCTTGTCTATTCCCCCACACTTGCCCAGAAAAAGACATGCTTTGGGATGAATGGCACTCAGCAAATCCATGATGATAGCCGCATTCGGACTTCCCATTCCAAAGTTGATGATGGTCATACCTTCTGCATGTGCCGAAATCATGTTAGCATCGCGTCCCAGAATAGGCACGTTAAAACGATCTGCAAATATCTCTACATACTTATTGAAGTTTGTCAACAGAATATATTCTCCGAAGTCTTCTAGTTTTCTTTTTGTGTATCGCGGCAACCAGTTTGCCACGATTTCCGCTTTAGTTTTCATGATATTTCACTATTTTTGTATGAAAAACAATATTGTCTATTATTGCAAATTTACGAAATGTTGGCATTAAACTTACCACCTTACTCGTTTAAAATCTCTAATAAAGAAGGGAAAAAGTATATTTTCGACGTGCTGCGTAAGAAATACGTAGCCTTGACACCTGAAGAATGGGTCCGGCAGCACTTTACCAATTATCTGCTGGTACATAAGGGCTATCCGTCGGGCTTACTGGCAAACGAGATACAGATTAACCTGAACGGTACTAAAAAACGTTGTGATACCGTGCTGTATAACCGTGATTTGACCGCACGGATGATTGTGGAATACAAGGCTCCCGATGTAGTTATTACTCAGGCTGTCTTCGACCAGATAACACGTTATAACATGGTGCTTCGGGTAGAGTATCTGATTGTAACGAACGGCATTAATCATTATTGCTGTCGGATAGATTATGCTACCAATTCGTACGTGTTTCTGCCTGAGATTCCGGATTACGCTTCTCTGTAATATTTTCCAAATGTTTTATAGTGTATGAATATTACCATATCGTTTAAAATATACAAATCTGTTATATATTGATATTCATGTAGTTTTCTTTTGATAATCCGACTGATAAATGTGCGTAAAAATTACCATAGAATAAAGAAAAAACGGCAGGATATCCATTCTGAAAAGGAATAAAAAAATCCGACTCCTTTCTGCATGATGGCAGAAGAGAGTCGGATTGAATATTCTCAATCAGTCGGCAGACCGATATTATTTGACTTTTGTTTCCAGATGTCTTTCAGGAACTACACCAGCCAGTTCCGGGTCGATCATGATACGACCACAGTATTCGCATACGATGATTTTCTTGCGCATACGGATATCCAACTGTTTCTGAGGCGGAATCTTATTGAAGCAACCACCACAAGCATCACGCTGAACGTAAGTAATACCCAATCCGTTGCGAGAGTTCTTACGGATACGTTTGAATGCCTGAAGCAAACGCGGTTCGATAGTTGTTTCCAGATTTTTGGCTTTTTCTCTCAGCTTTTCTTCTTCCTGCTTAGTTTCAGAAATGATTTCTTCCAATTCGTTTTTCTTAACTTCCAGATCTTTCTTTCTCTCTTCCAGAGCTGTATTGCTCTTTTCGATTTCTTCTTCCTTAGCCTTGATTGAAGCAGTGTATTCTTTGATACGCTTTTCGCACAATTCAATTTCCAGGCTCTGGAATTCGATTTCCTTCGTCAATACATCGTATTCACGGTTGTTGCGTACGTTGTCCTGCTGAGCTTTATACTTTTCTACAGAAGCCTTGGCGGTTTCGATTTCAATCTTCTTGCTGGCAATGTTTGACTTCAGTTCCTCGATTTCGGTCTTGATTTTTTCGATGCGTGTGCTCAAACCTGTCACTTCGTCTTCAAGGTCCTGTACTTCAAGAGGCAACTCTCCTCTCAAGGTCTTGATCTTGTCGATTTCAGACAGCATTGTCTGCAACTGATACAGTGCTTTCAGCTTTTCTTCAACGCTCAGTTCGCTGGGATCTTTTTTTGCTTCTTTAGCCATAGTTATTATAAATATTTGATGGGATTTGTGTTGACACTCGTCATGCTGACGTTAAGTGACGGAAACATTTCCCGTATGATTGAATAAAATATTTCTTTTGTATATTGTTCGCTTTCATAATGTCCTATCTCCGCCACGAGAATGTCGTTTTCGTAGCTGAAATAGTCGTGGTATTTCACTTCACCGGTGATAAACACATCAGCGCCGCTTGCTACAGCCTTGGGCAGCAGAAAAGCGCCTGCTCCTCCGCAAAGTGCCACCTTCCGTATCATCCGTCCGCTGGTATGCGAATGCTTCACACAGCCCACCTCGAACGTCTGCTTGATACGTAGCAGAAAATCGGTTTCAGCTTCCGGTGTGGGGAGTTCTCCCACTACGCCCGAACCTGCTTGTGTCCAGGCATTCTGTAGCGGATACAAGTCGTATGCCGGTTCTTCGTACGGGTGGGCAGCCAGCAATGCACGCACCACAGCTCCTTTCCGGAAGGCCGGAAGAATGGTTTCGATGCGCATTTCTGCTTCTTCGTGCAGTTCTCCCTGCTTGCCGCAGAACGGATGTGTACCCTCGCCTGCACGGAAAGTCCCCTTTCCTTCCAGATTATAGCTGCAAGAATCGTAGTTGCCTATACACCCGCACCCTGCTTTGAACAGTGCTCGACGGACTTCTTCTGCCTGCTTTACAGGGACGAACGTCACCAGTTTCAGCAGAGCATTGTCCTTAGGTTCCAGTATCTGCAAGTTCTTCAAGCCTATCTTTTCGGCTATTTTATAGTTCACTCCCTGAGGAGCATTGTCCAGATTGGTATGCATCGAGAAGATTACGATATCGTGCTTGATAGCCTTCATGATGCAGCGTTCCACATAATCCTTTCCGGTTATCGACTTATATCCCTTAAAAATCAAGGGATGATGTGATACAATCAGGTTGTACCCCAGCGAAATGGCTTCGTCTACCACCGCTTCGGTTACGTCCAGACACAACAAAGCCCCTGCAGCTTCCGCGTCTGTCAATCCGATTTGCAGTCCGGCATTGTCGAATCCGTCCTGCAAAGGCAGAGGCGCGAACATCTCAAGGGCATCTACTACTTCCTTAATTTTCATGTTTCGCGAAAATTTTCATGCAAAGATACGAATTTTCTGTGATACATACACTACAATGCTTTACTTTTTATTGTTTTTAAGGTGCAGGAAAAGGATTTTCGTTCCGGAGCAGAATCTCATCGTAAGGCGGGCATACAGATAAAAAGGTGTCGGGATATCGCCTGATGTTTTTGTACAAACTTTTTTGTTTTTTGTACAAAAAATAAAAAAAGATGCCGACGTTTTTAGACGAACTTGCCGGGAAACGATGAGGTTTTCCGGCAAGGGCAAGAAAAGTCACAGGACTTTTAATGAATGATTATTCTTCTGTATCTGGAAACGAAGGACACGAAGTTAAAGCATGATCTTTTCCAGATCATCGGGGACGTACACATTTCCCGAAAACTCCTGTCGGGCTTCGGCAGTATAGCGCTCTTTACGTGTAGCGAGTGTCTTGTCTTCGGTGTGATACAGCAGCAGATTCTTTACATCGAGTGATGAAGCAAGTCGTCCGGCATCGAGGGCAGTGCTGTGATGCTTTTCGTAAGGCTTGAAGCGTTCACGGTCGTCGTACAGACAGAAAGCCTCGCACAGCAGCCAGTCGGCTCCTGCCACATAGTCGTGGTTCAGTTCATTGTACGGCTCGTCGCCCAGACAAACCAGCTTTTTTCCGTCGGGCAGTGTCGTGCGAAACCCATATTGTTTTTCTTTTGTTGAGGCTATGTCGAAACACTGCAAGCTGAATCCTCCGGCTTCGAAGCACATGCCGTCGGTTACGGTGTGCAGTTCGATACCCTTTCCCAGTCGTGCCACAATTTTGGCAGGCAGCGTCATGCGACAGATCCAGTCGAGTACCTGTATCGCCTTGTCGTGTCCATATACATGAAAGGTACCTTCGTACTTTCCGGCCTGCATGAGTTGCGCAATGACACGCACTACCCATATCGCTCCCAGTATATGATCGGTGTGTGCATGGGTAAGGAACATGGCATGAATATCGGTCAACGGTATGCCTGCCTTCTCGAGTTGTACCAGTATACCATTTCCTCCTCCGGCATCTACCAGCAGTGTCTTATCCTGACATCTCAGGGCGAAGCAGGTATTATAGCATCGGGTAACCGCCGCATTGCCGGTTCCCAGCATGACAAGTTCTGTAGTTTCGTTTGGTTTCATAAGTTCTTCATTGAATGATTGCGACAAAAAAAGAGCAACAACTATCGGCCCCTTCCGGTTGGCGCAATACTTGTTGCTCCGAATTATGATAAAATCGATTTACTCAGTATTAATATGCGCGTGCAAACAATACGCGGCGAGCCGACGGTTTACCAGTTACCATATCTACGCCCGGAGTAAGACTTTCCTCGTCTGCTTCGAACGGAATACAGCGGATAGTAGCCTTTGTTTCTTCCTTGATACGTTCTTCTGTTTCGGTTGTTCCGTCCCAGTGAGCCAGGATAAATCCGCCTTTTTCAATCTGTTCCTTGAATTCATCGTAAGTATCAACCTTCACGATATGTTCGTTGCGGTACTTCAATGCTTTCTGATAGATATTTGCCTGTATTTCTTCAAGCAGATTCTTTACATATTCTTCGATGCCTTCGCAAGAACGGGTTTCCTTTTCCAGTGTATCGCGGCGCATGATTTCCATGGTATTGTTTTCCAGGTCGCGTCCTCCCATTACCAGACGTACAGGAACACCCTTCAGTTCGTAATCGGCGAACTTGAATCCCGGACGTTTGTTGTCGGCATTGTCATATTTTACAGAGATGCCCATTCCGCGCAACTTGGCAACAATTCCTTCTACCTTTGCGTCGATTTGTTTCAACTGTTCGTCGTTCTTGTAAATCGGAACGATAACTACCTGTATAGGAGCCAAGTGTGGAGGAAGAACCAGACCGTTGTCGTCGGAGTGAGTCATGATAAGCGCACCCATCAGACGAGTAGAAACACCCCATGAAGTAGCCCATACATAATCCAGCTTGTTGTTCTTGTCGACAAACTGTACGTTGAATGCCTTGGCAAAGTTCTGTCCCAGGAAGTGAGAAGTACCGCACTGCAGTGCTTTTCCGTCCTGCATCAGTCCTTCGATAGTATATGTATCGAGTGCTCCGGCAAAACGTTCGTTCGGCGATTTTACACCTTTTACAACAGGTACTGCCATGTACTTTTCAGCAAAGTCGCCATATACGTGCAGCATCTTCTGAGCTTCAGCTTCAGCTTCTTCTCGAGTAGCGTGTGCAGTATGTCCCTCCTGCCACAAGAATTCGGCCGTACGCAGGAACAGACGTGTACGCATTTCCCAACGTACTACGTTAGCCCACTGGTTACACAAGATAGGCAGATCACGGTATGAGTTGATCCAGTTTTTATATGTACTCCAGATAATAGTTTCAGAAGTAGGGCGGATAATCAGTTCTTCTTCCAGTTTAGCGGCAGGGTCGACGATAACTCCCGAACCGTCTTCTGCATTTTTCAAACGGTAGTGAGTAACTACGGCACATTCCTTGGCAAAACCTTCAACATGTTCTGCCTCACGGCTCAGGTATGATTTCGGAATCAGCAACGGAAAGTATGCGTTTACGTGTCCGGTTGCCTTGAACATATCGTCCAGTATGCGTTGCATCTTTTCCCAGATAGCGTATCCGTAAGGTTTGATAACCATACATCCACGTACCGGTGACTGCTCAGCCAGGTCGGCTTTTACTACCAGGTCATTATACCACTGTGAATAGTTCTCACTTCTTTTGGTGAGTTCTTTTAATTCTTTTGCCATAATTTATGTTGTTATTGTCTTTATAATCGTTTGTTCGAAGTTGCAAAATTAGTAAAAAAGCCGTTGATAGCCTACAAATGTGGCATTCATTTCAGCAGCAAACTACGTTTTTAGTGCTGATAATCGAAATACCACCAGTAAGTATCGCCAAATTCCCTACGCATTTTGTTGCGCTCTTCTATTTCCGATGTGAAGTCTTTACGACGTATCTTGTAGTCGGCATAGCGCTGAATCATTGCACTGTCCGTTATCTGAATGGGATAATCGGGATGACGGTCACGATATATCAGCATCGCTTCCTTATAGTAACGTGCGAAATCTTCATCGGGCTCACAAAGGTCTGTTATCGCTCCGGCAAATGCATCGACTTGCTTTTCGAGCAGCAAGGCTGAGAGGTAATAATCGAGCGAGGTCGATTTTCCGGTTCCTTTGTAGCAGATGTTACGCAGGAACACCATACGGTCTTCCCCGTTATACGGACGAGCTCCCAGCAGATAGTAAATTGAGTCGTTGGTATAGCGGAGAACTGTAGACGAATCGTTGGCAAAAAACAACCCGTCGGTCTTGTAATATTGTGGATATTCGAAAAGTTTTTCACCTAAAGTTCCGGCGTGTGACATGGCTATGCTACGCAGCACGGTAAGCGTACGACTTGCCTCGACGGAGTGTTTTCCTATATTCAGTACCTCATTGTACTGGTGGGTGCGCAGATAATGCTCGGCTTGCAGTTCCCGGTGAAAAGTACGATTGCTGTTGCCTATCAAAACAGTCATGATAATGAGCAGCAGCAATATAATAAGATTACTGTTCATCAAAGCAGTCGGACTGCTTTCCACATTCAACTGTACGCGGAACACTCTTCTTAACCAAAAGGCAAGCAGGAAATAAACCAGCAGCACAACGGGCAGCAGCCATCCCCATGGGGTGTGATAATCGTGCATATAGATGGTTCTGCCTACAGCGGTAAGTACCCCCAGAATAAGGCAGGACGGGAAGTATGACAGAGCACGTACCTCTCCTTTCAATCCGAGCAGGCTGTTTACTCCCCAGCGCAAAAGAACCAGTATCAGGGTAATGATAATGGCGCTTGGCAGAGGGGCAAAATGGGTCTTGCCATGAGCCAGCGAAAAATGTAGGGCTTCCAGTACATCGCACTGAAATACATAAAGATAGATAAAACTGAAAATGGAAAAAAGAAAGCCGCACACGACGGTCTGTATGCGTGCGGCTTTCTTGTAGTTTTTATGGATATATTCATTCATAAATATTACTTCTGGCGTTTCAACACTACTGCCGAACGGGCAGGTATATACAATTTAAGCCATTCTTTCTTTTCCTTTGCATACAACGGATCGGCACATGTGAAATGGGCTATGGTATCGTCTGCAAATCCGAATCCGCCGAATGCTTTATTGTCTGTATTCAGAACAACACGGTATTCGCCGCGCGGAACAAGGAATCCGTAATCGGTAAACGAACGGGTCGGGCTGAAGTTAAATACAAAAATCAGGTCTTTCCGGCGATATGCCAATACCTGGTCGCCGTCGTTGTGCCAGATTTCTACCACATCGGTCTTTTGTATATTCTTGACTCCCTCGATCAGGTGTACCATCGCATTGTCGAAATCACCTAAATAGTGATAACATAAGTCCTTATCATCTACCAGATGCCACTGACGACGAGCGTATTTGTACGACCATCCGTTGCCTTCACGCGGGAAATCAATCCATTCAGGATGTCCGAATTCATTTCCCATGAAGTTCAGGTAACCACCGTTGATGGTAGAAGCCGTAAGCAGACGGATCATCTTATGCAGGGCTATACCACGCTGTACAACGCCGTTTTCATCTCCTTTCTTGAAGTGCCAGTACATATCGGCATCTATCAGACGGAAAATAATGGTCTTGTCGCCTACCAAAGCCTGGTCATGGCTTTCGCAGTAAGAAATGGTCTTTTCATCCTTGCGGCGGTTGGTTACTTCCCAGAACATGCTGGACGGTTTCCAATCTTCATCGCGGCGTTCCTTGATAATCTTAATCCAATAATCCGGAATGTTCATTGCCATACGGTAGTCGAAGCCGTATCCACCGTCGTTGAATGGAGCTGCAAGTCCCGGCATACCGGAAACTTCTTCGGCAATGGTAATGGCACGAGGATTGACCTGATGAATCAGCTTGTTGGCAAGTGTCAGATAGCAGATTGCATTGTCGTCTTCATGTCCGTTGAAATAGTCGCCATAATTACAGAAAGCCTCTCCCAGTCCGTGACTGTAATAAAGCATGGAAGTCACACCGTCGAAGCGGAATCCATCGAAATGGAATTCTTCCAGCCAGTATTTGCAGTTGGAAAGCAGGAAATGAATGACCTCGTTCTTTCCATAATCGAAGCACAAAGAGTCCCATGCCGGATGTTCGCGGCGTTCTCCCTGATAGAAATACTGGCAAGGATCACCGGCAAAGTTGCCCAATCCTTCTATTTCGTTCTTTACGGCATGTGAATGAACGATATCCATAATGACGGCAATACCCATCTGGTGTGCGGTATCGATAAGCTGTTTCAGTTCTTCGGGCGTTCCGAATCGGGATGACGGAGCAAAGAAACTTGAAACATGATATCCGAAGCTGCCGTAATATGGATGTTCCTGAATAGCCATAATCTGAATGCAGTTATAGCCATCTTTGACCACACGCGGAAGAATATTTTCGCGGAACTCGTTGTATGTACCAACTTTCTCTGCATCTTGTGCCATACCGATGTGGCATTCATAAATCATCAGAGGAGAAACATTTGGTACGAATACCTTTTTCTTGAATTTATAAGGTTTTCCAGGGTTCCATACCTGCGCGCTGAAAATCTTGGTCTGGTCATCTTGAACAACACGTGTTGCCCATGCAGGAATACGTTCTCCGCATCCACCTTCCCAATAGACTTTCAACTTATATAAATCACCATGTTTCATGGCATTTTCCCGCAAGTTGATTTCCCAGTTTCCGGTATTTTTTACTCTTTTCAGCTTGTACTTGGCCTGTTCTTGCCAGCCGTTGAAATCACCAATCAGATAAATTTCTGTGGCATTGGGCGCCCATTCACGGAATGTCCATCCCTTTTCAGTCCGGTGCAGACCGAAATAAAGGTGTCCTGTAGCGAAGTCGGACAATGTCTTTTTTCCGATTAATTCTTTTTCCTTATCGATGGCATGCTGATGTCTGCCAGTGATAGCCTCTTTATAGGGCTCCAGCCAAGGATCATTTTTAATGATGTTCAATACTTCATCCATAGTATTAGAGTTTTATTAATGTACCCGAACTTTTACTATGACTTTTTTTACCCCGTCGGGTGTCACGCCAGGAGCGTGTCCGTCTTGTGGGAAAAATATAGCAAACATGCCCGGAGTTATAGTCAGATAATCTTTAGCCAATCCTTTATAGAAGGTGATGTCCTTTTCTGCATTATATGCTTCTTCCGGCAGGTCAGTGCGAGGAGTATATCCCATAACCTCAACTCCAGACAATGGAATCTGAATATCAATAAACTGATTATGAGTTTCCAGTTTGGCTTCTTCTTTGGTCTTTGGTTTTGTCTGTGAGAAGTTAACCATCAGCTCACCTTCCTTTAACGTAATCTTACCGATTTCATGTGCATCTAAGTCGGTAGCTTTCAGAAATTCTACGGCTTGTGCAAACAAAGGATTCAGAGAAACATATTTCTCAAGATTTTCTAATTTATCTACAACCATAGTAGTAATATTTATTTGTGATTTTGTTTTTTTATATCATCTTATTATTCGAAGTCGTCAATTGTATAATTCGTGAAATCTGCAAAACGTTTCAGTTGCATGAAAACAGTTGTGATTTCGTCCATAAAATGAGGATTGTCGAAAAATGAATCAGGAATGTAATAAGCGACTGTATAGTCTTTACATTTTATATAGTCCGGATATGGAAAATCCTTTGGGAAGCCTTTGGGTAAGGTCTTCAGGTGACTCTCTCCTATTATGGGAAAATACTTTTTGAAAGCAGGATCTTCCACGATTGAACGGTATTCATCAATATTGTCGACTACCGACTGGCGGACAGCTTTCAGCATATTCGACGGCATACACCAGCTTCCTCCTGCCAGCATACAGTGACCCGGCTCCAGATGTATATAGTATCCGCAATGGTTTGATTTCTTTCCCCGGGAGTTTATATATCCCCCCATATGATTTTTGTAGGGAGATTTATCCGCCGAGAAACGGATATCCCGATAAATTCGGTAGGTACAGTCATGGGGACGAACATGCGAAACACTTTCATCGAATAACGAGATACGTGCTATAATGGTAGCAAGCAGATCTTCAAAGCAGCTTTGCACATGTTGATATTCGGCTTTGTGTTCCTGAAACCATTCACGGGTATTATTCTCTGACAAGCGTTTCAGAAAATCTAAAATTTCTGGTATATTCATGTCCTTATCCCTTTTTGTAACACAAACATACAAAATATATTTTGATAAACCGAATAAAACGTAAGTATTTTATAGGTTATCAATTATATTCAACAAATTCTGATGTATCTTTCCATTGGAAGCCAGTACCTGTGAGCCGGAGTAAAAAGAATCTCCTCCCTCGAAATCGGTAACCTTGCCTCCAGCGTTTTGCAGAATGATGGTACCCGCTGCAATATCCCATGGTCCGATGAAAGCTTCAATACGGGCTTCGAACCGACCGGCTGCCACGTAACACAACTCTGCGGCGGCAGCTCCAAGCAATCGCAATCCTGCAACATTCCCATAAAGATTGTTTACCAGATGCAATGCCATAGGCTTGTATGCATCGGAAGCATACGGGAAGCCAAGTGCTATAAACGAATCATCGAGGCACGATACTGATGATACATGTATTTCTCTGCCGTTAAGATAGGATGGAGCACCTTTATAAGTCCAAAAACATTCATTCCGGCAAATCTCGTATACCACGCCTATCAATAATTCTTTTTTACTTCTTAAGGCAATGCTTACGCAGTAAGGAGCATTATCGTGAATAAAGTTTGTGGTTCCGTCCAGCGGATCGACCAGCCAGCAATATTCTTCATCGGAGAGACTACCGCTACCCTCTTCTGCAATAAAACCTGCTTCAGGGAGCAATCCCTTCAAGCAGGTTACAATTCTTTTCTCAGATTCCTTATCTACATACGACACATAGTCGTGTGCATGCTTTTTCTCTACCGCTTCGCGATGAAATTTCTTCCTTTCATCGCGGATGAAACTTCCGGCTTCTACCGCAAGAGCACGTACTTTATCTGTGAGTTCTGATAAATCTAACATTATTTTTTCTCCTCTAAAAGTCTGCCATATCGGAATGTACCCTGACGGATAATTTTTCCGTTGCTGTCTGTTTCTATAAATGGACCGTCTTTCTTTCCCTGTTTGAAAAAGCCTTCAAAACGAATTCCGTCCTTTGTAACGATAGTACCTTTACCATCTTCTTTGCCTTTTGAGAAATGTCCGGTATAAACAGAGCCATCCTGCATGCGCAGAACTCCTTCTCCTTCGGCCATGTTATTCTTCCATTGGCCTTCGTACTCGTCACCGTTTCCCCATTTATAGTGTCCTTTTCCTGAACGTTGGTTTTTCACCCATTCACCTTCGTATACAGCTCCGTTCTGCCATGTAAAAGTACCGATTCCTTCCTGCCATCCGTTTTTAAACTGACCGACATATTTGTCGCCATTAGGATAGACATAAATTCCCTTTCCTGTACGTTCTCCGTCAGCATAGTCGCCTTCGTAACGTTCACCGTTCTGGAAGTAATAAATACCTTTTCCGTGCTGTACATCCCGAACCCAGTCGCCAATATACTTATCACCATTAGTATAATAAAAAGTACCTTTACCGTGTCGTTCACCATTTTTCCACTCGCCTTCATATTTCGAGCCGTCCTCCCACGTCATGATACCTTTTCCGTTTTTCAGGTCATTAGTCCATTCACCTTCGTACTTGGCCCCACCCTTCCAGGTATATGTGCCGTGGCCATTTCGTTTATCTTCGTGCCACATGCCAATATACAAGTCTCCATTATAATAGAACATCGTACCTTCACCTTCCTGAAAGTCGGCATACCACATACCCTCATAACGGTTATTATTCATAAAATAATAAGTACCCTGTCCGTGTTGCTGATCTTGATACCAGTGTCCTACATATTTTTCTCCGTCGCTAAATATATAGGTACCTTCTCCTTCACGTTTTCCTTTAACATATTCGCCTTCGTATACATCTCCATTTTTGAAAACCGTTTTTCCCTTTCCGTTTGGACGCTTTCCTTTCAATTCACCTGTATACTCTGCTCCGTCTTTAAATTTATAATACCCTAACGACATCTGTGCAGAAGCCGACAAGCCTCCAAATGCCATCAGTGCAAATAATAAAAATGTATGTCTTGTCATTATTTCCTCTTTCGTTTTTATTTAGATGTTCAAAAATAGTGTTTTTAACAGAGAGATTATAAAATCATTACACTTTTTTACCCGCAACGACCGCTATTAAGTTTTCTTTACAGAAATACCGTTGCGCCAATATCTGAAGCTCATCGGAAGTTACTTCACGAATAGCTTTTAGCGTATGTTCGAAGAAATCATTTTCCAGACCGGATGTTTCGATAAAAATCCAAGCATCCGAAAGAGAAAAGGCACTCTCATACGAACGGCACATATCTCCCAGCATATAATTACGAACCATTTCCAATTCTTTGTCCGAAACCTTTTCCGTGCATAAAATATCCATTTCCTTATAGACTTCGGATATGAGAGGTTCTACATATTCATTTGCAGCTTCTGTACTGATACCCAGAACTCCGATGCCAGGATAGTTGACCAGTCCGGCACCGATTCCATATGTATATCCCTTATCTTCGCGAATGTTTGACATTAACCGGCTTCCAAAATAACCGCCAAACAATGTAACAAGAACACGTAACTTTTGGTAATCCGGATGTTTCTGCCCGATAGAAAAAGCTCCTATTTTAATAGAACTTTGCAAAGCATCTGCTTTTTCTACGAAGATACGCTTATTTTCTTCAGTTTCAGGCTTAAAAGCCTTATGATCAATCTTGCGGGAAGTATCACCCCATTTTGATTCTCCGAAATGATGCTCAATACAGTGTATAATTTCGGGAGTGACCTTTCCTGAAACATATACCGAACAATTATCAGAATGATAGTACTGGTGATAAAAATCTTTTAAGACCTGACTGTTGATACGGTCATAGTCTTCCAGCTCCGCATAGCGTCCCAAGGGATGTGACAAGCCGAACAAAGCACGGTTTAAACGCTTTCTTGCCATGACATCTACACGTTGGGCATTAACCAAGAACTGCTGTTTGTTGACATCTACCACAACCGACAATTCTTTCTCCGGAAACGCCGGTTCCTTGATCATCGAAGCTAAAATTTCAATTGTTTTAGGAAAATATTTTCCTAAAGAATATAATGTAATAAAGCCGTAATTCAATGATGAAGACAAATCCAGCCACGCGCCGTAATAATCCAGCTTCTCGGCAATCTGCGATGAAGAGAATGACCGAGTGCCTTCACGTAACATACGGTTTGTAAACATTGCCAGCAACGGTTGTGTCTGATTCCACTGTCCTCCTTTAACCAGCAGGTCGAATCGTACTACATCTTCACTTCCTACCTGGATGACATTCAGCGGCATTCCATTCGGCATTACCCTGCGCTCAGGAGCGGCAATAGAAAAATGGTCTATTTGACGTATTTTCGGAGCTTTTGTTCTGTCTAAGGCCATTACTTCATTTCTTTATGTTCGTGCAAAAATTTTTCCGCACGAGCCAAATCCTGCGGAGTATCTATTCCAATCGTTTCTACTTCACTGATACCGACTTTTATGGTATATCCATTTTCCAGCCAGCGCAATTGTTCCAGTGATTCTGCCAGTTCCAAAGAAGACTGTGGTAAAGAAGTGATTTCTTTCAATACACCGGCGCGGTAAGCATATAGTCCGATATGTTTATAATATGTATGTTCCTTCAGCCATTCCGACTTATCCTTGTTACGCTGATAAGGAATGATGGAGCGACTGAAATACAAGGCATTCATATTTTTACTGACCACTACTTTCGGAGAGTTTACATTCTCCAGCGCATCAAAGCCGTCAGCCGGGGTAAAAGGTTTCACCAATGTTGCAATCTGAGTCGATTCATCATCGAAACAAGCTTTAATAGCCTCCAGCTGAGATTGCTGGATAAACGGCTCATCACCCTGAATATTGACAATAACATCGTATCCTTCACCTACTTTGCAAAATGCTTCGTAGCAGCGATCTGTACCACTTTTATGGTTTACTGAGGTCATTACGACCTTTCCTCCAAAAGCCTTGACAGCTTCTTCTATACGTACATCGTCGGTCGCTACGTATGCTTCATCCAAGATTCCGGATACTTGTTCATATACTCTTTGAATAACGGTCTTCCCGCCCAGCATCGCCAGTGGCTTTGCCGGAAAGCGTGTGGAAGCATATCTTGCTGGAATTATTCCGATAAATTTCATGGCATTCATACTTTTTATTGGTATGCAAATTTACAAAAAAAATCTATTTTTGTATTCAAAACTTCATAAATATGAAAACTGCATATCGTTGTGTCATTTGCTTGGGATCGAACTTAGAAGGTGAATATCATTTGTCTGCAGCAAGGAAAATATTAGACAATACTTTTCCCTGCATATCGTGGGGGCAGATTATAGAAACGCCTCCTGAGGGTACAAACGATCCTTCTCCTTATCTGAACCAGGCTGCTGTAATGAAAACCGACATGTCTGCCGAAGACTTGAATTCTTTTTTCAAGGAAATAGAAAAAAAATGCGGAAGAACTCCTGACGGGAAACTGAGAGGAATTATTCCGCTGGATATTGATTTATTGGTGTATGACACAATCCTTCTGAAACCCGCAGACATGGAGAAGAACTATGTCCGACAGGCTCTGGCTTCAATCAGAGAATCCTAACATCAGACCAGTTTTATGTAACCTAAACGTGTATAATGAACGCCATTGCTTTCATAGTGTGACATGACTTTTGCCGACGACAAATGCAGTACTTCGTGGAGGTTGATTTTGCGGCTATGGCAGCTTAGCACATTGGGCGTCTGACTTCGTGCAGCGGCTTTTACGAAAAAGGTATAGCGGTTCCCGTCACGATCGGCTGCCAGCACATTCTGATCCACATAGAAATCGGCTTTGTAAGTATCTACTTGCAGACGGACATTCAGTACAGTGAGAAACATATCTTTCAACTTTTCTCCCACTTCACCGATATAACGGCTTACAGACGATATATGTCTTTTCTGGATTGTCAGTTCGAAATGTACCTTGGCAAACTTTTTGGCAAGAGCAACCAATGGTTCATAGCGCTTGGTTTCGACAACAAATTTATTTGCCAGCCAAAGCACATACGAGGGATCTACATAAAAAATCTCGGCCAGGCGCTTGCCTCTGTATTTACCAAAAGGAATGATATCGTCCGACTGCCCATAACAATCTTCGAACGCAGCATTATCCTGCACATCGAGGAAAACGTTGCAATTCTGGAGTAACGCAAAGGCTCTTTCGGCTGCTGCATCGAATGTTACGGCCAGTGTCCGTACAAACAGCGGAGTCTTATCGTCGGCAAATACCCGCCAAAAGCCGTAATAAGGGCGGTAAGGAGTCGGCATGCTGATAATATATTTGCCATTATTCAATATTCTTCCACGATTAAACACTTCGATTCGGTCGAAAACTTTGGCTGCAAGTTCAGGAGATAGCTGGTATAAGGTAAGATTACGATCCATTACAATCCTCCTTCTTTTTTATAGGTTTCTGCAAGATAAAGAAAATTATCCAAATATCCAACGGCGGCAACATAAAAAAACGTGCTGACGTTTCAGAAAGAACGTCAGCACGTTTGTATTAAAACATCGGCACGTTTTTGGAGTCCTATGCCGACAAGTTTGCTTAGTTGGAATTTTTATTGGAAGAATACATCATCCAGCTGGCTGTTATTGTCCTCTTCCATTTCAGTAAGCTTATCCTTGCACGGGTCAAAATCCTGAGGAATATCAAAATATTCATCCTGAGAATACCCCAGTGACTTGTCGGCATAAACTTTCTGCATGTATAAGCCCCATACCGGCAGTGCCATTGAAGCACCTTGTCCATCGCGCATCGTATCGAAGTGGATATCACGTTCTTCACCGCCTACCCAGCAACCCGAAACCAGTGAAGGAGTGAATCCCATAAACCAACCGTCCGAATTACGGTTCGTTGTACCTGTCTTACCACCCATATCTGCTTTTATTCCATACAGACGGCGAACACGTCCACCGGTTCCTTCGTTGATTACAGCACGCAACATGACGAGCATCTTGTAAGCACTCGATTCGCTGATAACTTCTTCTACCTGCGGTGTAAATGTTGCAATAATGTTGCCTTCGTTATCTTCTATACGAGAAACAAAGAGCGGCGCAGTGCGGATACCCCGGTTGGCAAAAGCCGTATAAGCACTGACCATTTCGCCTACTGAAATTTCGCATGGTCCCAGACACAAAGATACTGTAGGCTGAATATCTCTGTTCAGGACACCAAACGAATGGATCAGGCGAACCAGAGCATACGGGTTAAGCTTACTCATCAGGTAAGCAGAGATCCAGTTATTGGAGTTTGCCAGTCCCCACTTCAACGTAACCATTTCGCCGTAATGCGACTTGGAACTGTTTCTCGGAGTCCACGCTTTTCCATTTTCATCGAACAAGGTCTGTTCAACATTTCTTACCTCGTCGCATGGCGAGAAACCGTTTTCCATAGCCAGCGTATATAGATAAGGTTTAATGGTTGAACCAACCTGACGGCGTCCGACCATAGCCATATCGTACTGGAAATAATTATAGTTAAGACCACCCACGTAAGCCTTTACATAACCGGTAATCGGATCCATCGACATGAATCCCGCACGCAAGAAATGTTTGTAATAGCGGATAGAATCCAGCGGAGTCATAATAGTATCCTTTTCTCCGTCCCATGAAAAGACTGTCATTTCATGTTTGGTATTGAATGCCCTGCGAATCTCCGCCTCCGAACAGCCCGCTTCCTTCATCTCACGGTAGCGGTCGGACTGACGAACGGAACGTTCCAAAATCTTGTCGACCTCTTCCTGAGTAAGTTCGTTGGTATACGGAGCAGTCTTACGTCCGTATTTTTCCTTGAAGAAGCGCGGTTGCAAGTATTTCGCTACATGTTCGTACACAGCCTCTTCGGCATACTGCTGCATGTGCGAGTTGATAGTTGTATAAATTTTCAGTCCGTCGGTATAGATGTTATAGTTTGTTCCATCCTTTTTCTTGTTCTTTGCACACCATCCGTACAGCGGATTGTTTTTCCACGCCAGAGAATCCTCATAATACTGCTGCTTTTGCCAGCCTCTGTAGTTTGAGCGCTCAGGTTTCTTTGCAGTCATAATTCTACGCAAATACTCGCGGAAATAAGTTGCCAGTCCGTCCTTATGGTCAACAGGTTGGAATTTCAGTGTCAGCGGCAAAGCCTGCAGTGAATCCCGCTCGGCTTTGGTAATATAATCGGCCTTGTACATCTGGTCGAGCACCGTGTTACGGCGTCCGCGTGAGCGCTCGTTGTACCGGCGAGGATTATACAGCGACGGATTCTTGCACATACCTATCAGCGTAGCAGCTTCCTCTATTGTAAGATCCTTCGGGTCTTTCGAGAAATAAGTCTTGGCGGCAGTCTTGATACCTACTGCATTGTTCAGAAAGTCGAACTTGTTGAGGTACATAGTCAGGATTTCTTCCTTGGTGTAATAACGTTCCAGTTTTACGGCAATCACCCATTCTATCGGCTTTTGCAACAAACGTTCCATTACATTATCTGCAGTAGGCGAATAAAACTGCTTAGCCAGCTGCTGCGTAATGGTACTGCCACCTCCTGCATGTTTCTGCATAAAGATACCACGTTTGATAACGGCACGCATAAACGCACGGATGTCTATGCCGGAATGTTCGCTGAAACGTACATCCTCTGTTGCAACAAGTGCATGTACCAGATTAGGCGACAGATCATTGTAGCCTACATATACACGATTTTCCTTACTGTAAGACCAGGTACCCAGCAACTGACCGTCGTCGGATATAATCTGGGTTGCAAATTTCAGATTCGGGTTTTCCAATTCCTCCACCGGAGGCACATAACCAATCCACCCTTTTGCGATAGCTGTAAAGACTACAGTTACCGATAATACTCCTAATGCGAGCAATGCCCACAACACGTATATAAATTTCTTCCTCATGATAAATTAATATGCTATACCTATTTAATTTACAACAAATTCTGCGGAAATAAATTTGTTTCCGGCAGAATGAATTAAGAAAACGTGCAAAAATAAGGAAATTCACTGGAATAAACGAATAAAACAATATGAGAAGTTACTGAGTTTTTGTACAAAAAATAGAATGATTTGTACAAAAGATAAAATTTTTCGTACAAAAAATAAGAAAACACAATGACGGGGAAATAAAAACTTCAGTGAATTTATATGAAAAAAGAGTGGCGCTTTTATTTTTTTTGCCTACCTTTGAACTCCGGTATTATAAAAACAATTCATAAAACCGAAAATATGGAAAATAGAAGTTTAGTAACCATTGCCAATCATTCTAAAGAACGTATCCTTTATCTTTTGGAAATGGCAAGAGAGTTTGAAAAGAAACCCAACCGTCACTTACTGGATGAAAAAATCGTTGCAACCCTTTTCTTTGAACCTTCCACGCGTACTCGTTTAAGTTTTGAGACTGCGGCAAACAGACTGGGTGCCAAGGTTATCGGATTTACAGACCCGAAGGTGACAAGTTCTTCAAAAGGTGAAACACTGAAAGATACCATTATGATGGTAAGCAACTATGCCGACATCATCGTAATGCGTCATTATCTGGAAGGAGCGGCACGTTATGCCAGTGAAATTGCTCCGGTGCCTATTGTCAACGCCGGCGATGGAGCCAACCAGCATCCTTCTCAGACAATGCTCGACCTCTATTCCATATATAAAACACAGGGCACACTGGAGAACCTGAACATTTATCTGGTGGGCGACCTGAAGTATGGTCGTACGGTACATTCCCTGCTGATGGCCATGCGCCACTTTAATCCGACCTTCCATTTCATCGCACCCGAAGAACTGAAAATGCCGGAAGAATACAAACTGTACTGCAAGGAGCACAACATTAAATATATCGAGCATACGGATTTCACGGAAGAAACCATTGCCGATGCGGACATCTTGTACATGACACGCGTACAGCGGGAACGTTTTACCGACCTGATGGAATACGAACGAGTTAAAGATGTGTATATCCTCCGCAACAAGATGCTGGAACATACTCGCCCCAACCTCCGTATTCTTCATCCGCTGCCTCGTGTAAACGAGATTGCTTACGATGTAGACGACAACGAAAAAGCATACTATTTCCAGCAGGCTCAGAACGGACTTTATGCCCGCGAAGCTATTTTGTGCGACGTACTGGGCATTACACTGGACGAAGTTAAGGCGGACACCGAAAGATAAATAAACTTTTTAAACAAATTAATCAAGAAAGATTATGAACGAAAAGAAAGAACTGCAGGTAGCCGCCCTTGAGAATGGAACGGTTATCGACCATATACCCTCGGATAAAGTATTTACAGTTGTTGCACTGCTCGGATTGGAAAACACGGACAGCAACATCACTATCGGAAATAATTTCGAAAGCAAGAAGCTGGGAAAGAAAGGCATTATCAAGGTGGCCGACAGATATTTTACTGACGAAGAAGTGAGCCGCCTGTCGGTTGTTGCCCCCAACGTAAAGCTGAACATTATCCGCCATTACGAAGTAGTGGAGAAAAAGCAGGTGCTGATGCCCGACGAGCTGAAGGGTATCGTAAAATGCAACAATCCGAAATGTATTACCAATAACGAGCCGATGCAGACGTGGTTCCATGTTATCGATAAGGAACAGGGTATCTTGAAATGCCACTATTGCGAAAAAGAGCAACAGAAGGATAATATCAAACTGATCTGATAACCGTATGAAGCAAGACTGGAAGCCAGGAACAATGATTTATCCGTTGCCAGCCGTGCTGGTCAGCTGCGGTAGTTGTAAAGAAGAATATAACATCATCACTGTGGCGTGGGTAGGAACCATCTGTACCAATCCGCCGATGTGTTATATATCTGTCAGGCCGGAACGGCACTCCTATCCCATTCTGAAGAAGAATATGGAGTTCGTGATTAACCTGACGACTAAAGATATGGCTTACGCAACAGACTGGTGTGGGGTGCGATCGGGCAAGAACTTCAACAAGTTCGAGGAGATGCATCTTACCCCGGGATCGGCTTCTGTGGTACGGGCCCCTATCATCGAGGAGTCGCCCTTGTGCATCGAGTGCAGGGTAAAGGAAATTGTATCACTGGGCTCGCACGATATGTTTATCGCCGATGTGGTAAACGTAAAGGCTGACGAGAAATACCTGGACTCCGATACGGGAAAGTTCGACCTGGCAAAATCGAATTTACTGGTTTATGCGCATGGAGGCTACTACGAAATGGGCAGTAAAATCGGGAAATTCGGCTGGTCGGTAGAAAAGAAAAAATAGAGCGTTAATATGAAAAAAGCTGCTTTTATCCTCATGGCAAGCCTCCTGCTGGCAACGAATCTTCAAGGCCAGTCGAGAGGGAGCAGACGGGATGCCTCGCGCGACCCGCTGGTCAACGTGGGGGTAAAAGCAGGCTTTAATTCGTCGATGTTCTTTATAGACCGCCTCTCGGTAGGAGGACAGGAACTAAACGATATCCAAAACAACTACAAAGTAGGTTATTTCGGAGCATTTTTTTGCCGTTTTAACCTGAAAAAGCATCATTATCTTCAGACAGAAATTTCTTACAATGTTTCAAAAGGAAGTATTTCCGTTGCCAGTACGGCCGACAACCGGGATATCTTGCAGCATAGCGCACTGGTAAAGACTTCCATAAATTCCATCGACCTGCCTGTGCTTTATGGGTATAAATTTGTGGATGCACGCCCGTATGGAATGGCATTCTTTCTCGGTCCGAAAGTGTCGTATAATTGGAGAAAGCATTGCAAGAACGAATATTCAGGCTTCTATCAGCAAAACATAACAGAAAAACTCCATCCGTTTTGTTACAGTGCCGTAGTGGGACTTGCGGTCAATGTTTCGAATATCTTCTTTGACTTCCGTTACGAAGCAGCCCTGCATAATATGGTGAAAGCGGTAACGTTCGACAAGAATCTTACCGAATCTCCTTATTGCGACCAGGATATATCTCTCAAGCGACGAAAGAATGTACTGAGTTTTTCATTGGGAGTAATTTTTTAACGAACATAATATTACCTTTTTAAAATGCTATAACATGAAAAGAGACGATTTGATTTTTGACATCATTGAAAAAGAACATCAGCGCCAGCTGAAAGGTATCGAATTGATTGCATCCGAAAACTTTGTGAGTGATCAGGTTATGCAGGCTATGGGTTCATGCCTTACCAATAAATATGCAGAGGGTTATCCGGGCAGACGATATTATGGCGGCTGCGAGGTGGTAGACCAGAGCGAACAGATTGCTATCGACCGTCTGAAACAAATCTTCGGAGCCGAATGGGCAAACGTACAGCCTCATTCTGGTGCACAGGCCAATGCTGCCGTATTTCTGGCTGTATTGAACCCGGGAGATAAGTTCATGGGACTGAATCTGGCACATGGTGGTCATCTTTCTCATGGTTCGGCTGTCAATACTTCGGGTATCATTTATACTCCGTGTGAATATAATCTGAATAAAGAAACCGGACGTGTAGATTACGACCAGATGGAAGAAATCGCATTGCGCGAACATCCTAAGATGATTATCGGTGGTGGTTCTGCTTACTCGCGTGAATGGGATTACAAGCGTATGCGTGAAATAGCCGACAAGGTAGGTGCTATTTTCATGGTAGATATGGCTCATCCCGCAGGTTTGATTGCCGCTGGCTTGCTGGATAATCCGTTGAAGTATGCTCACATTGTTACTTCTACTACTCACAAGACTTTGCGTGGTCCGCGTGGTGGTGTAATTCTGATGGGTAAGGACTTCCCTAACCCATGGGGCAAAAAGACTCCTAAGGGAGAAATCAAGATGATGTCTCAGTTGCTCGATTCTGCTGTATTCCCGGGCATTCAGGGTGGACCGCTGGAACATGTCATCGCTGCCAAGGCTGTAGCATTCGGCGAATGTCTGCAACCTGAATATAAGGAATATCAGAAGCAGGTTAAGAAAAATGCAGCTGTGCTTGCACAGGCTTTGATGGACCGTGGCTTTACCATCGTTTCCGGCGGTACAGACAACCATTCTATGCTGGTAGACTTGCGTAGCAAATATCCAGATCTTACGGGTAAGGTAGCCGAAAAGGCATTGGTTTCGGCCGATATTACCGTAAACAAGAATATGGTTCCGTTTGATACTCGTTCTGCTTTCCAGACTTCAGGTATTCGTTTGGGAACTCCGGCTATAACGACCCGTGGTGCTAAAGAAGATTTGATGTACGAAATTGCAGAAATGATAGAAACCGTATTGTCGAACGTAGACGATGAGAAAGTTATTGCTTCCGTTCGTGCACGTGTAAACGATACGATGAAGAACTATCCGATTTTTGCTTATTAATAAAGTCCGTTTCTGTTTTTTATCAGGAATGTGGAGGAAAAGGTAAACAAATGTCCTGATAAATTGTTTCTCTGACGGTACTTAATAAAATATGAATATATGAAAAAAACGAGTTTTATGGCTATTTTACTGAGCTCATGCTTGGTACTTAGCAGTTGCGGTTCTTTGAATAATACTGCCAAAGGTGGTATGATTGGTGGCGGAAGTGGTGCTGCATTGGGCGCTATTATCGGTGGTATTGCCGGACATGGCAAAGGAGCTGCTATCGGTGCTGCAGTAGGTGCTGCCGTCGGTACAGGTGCCGGTGTCCTGATTGGAAAGAAAATGGACAAGGCTGCAGAACAGGCTGCCCAGATTCAGGGTGCTGAAGTAGAACAGGTAACTGACAACAATGGCTTGCAGGCAGTAAAAGTTACTTTCGATTCTGGTATCTTGTTTAGTACAAGCAGTTCATCTCTGAGTACTTCTGCCAAGGCATCACTCAGCAAGTTCGCAAACAATGTATTGAACCAGAACCCGGACATGGACGTTGCCATTTACGGATATACTGACAATACTGGCTGGAAAAACAGTACAGCTGCCGAAAGTGTACAGAAAAATCAGGAGCTGTCTCAGGCACGTGCCCAGAGCGTTTCAAGTTATCTGCTGGGATGCGGCGTTGCAACTTCACAGATTAAAAGTGTAGAAGGTATGGGAGAAAGCAATCCTGTTGCAGACAATAGTACTGAAGCGGGACGAAAAGAAAATCGTCGTGTAGAAGTATATATGTATGCCAGCCAGCAAATGATTCAGCAGGCAGAAGCTGGAACATTGAAGTAAAACTCAGCTATTCCTGAAAATAAAAAATCCAACTGAATAATCTGGAACGATTTTCAGTTGGATTTTTTATTTCTTTACAAAAAGAGAATTTATCTTTCTCACTCTTCTGTTCCGGTTTCATCGCCTTTCAGTATCGGTAAGGTTATCTGATATTTAACGGCAAGAATACGAACGATGAAAACCGTAACCCCTCCCATTATTTGTGAAATGTACGTTTCCAGTCCTATCTGCAGGCAAATCCAGTAAACCAGTCCTCCTATGACACATGCCATTGCGTAGATTTCCTTACGGAAAATCAATGGAATTTCATTGATGAATACATCACGAATGACTCCTCCTGCCGCTCCCGTTATACTACCCATGATGATAGCTACCCAGAAAGGATAGCCCAACGAAATGCTTTTTCCAAAGCCTACAACGGTGAACAAGGCCAATCCGATACTGTCGAAAAGAAAGAAGGTGTTGTTCAAGTGAATAAGATATTTTCCAAAAATGATAACAAAGAACATTGCAAAGGCAGTACAGATCAAGTAAATAGGGTCTGTCATCCAGACAGGCGTGACGTTTAGCATAACGTCACGCAAGGTCCCTCCACCGATTGCTGTTGCCAGACCTACAATGTATGCGCCAAACCAGTCAAATCGTTTAGCTGATGCCAGGCGGATGCCACTGATGGCGAAAGCAAATGTTCCTATAAAATCAAGTATCTGAACAAATGATGGCATTTTATATTGAGTTTATTAATAATTACCAAGTATAACTTACACCAAAGCTAAGCAGTTCCTGTAACTGGAAGTAACTGTCTTCCGGATCGGCTTTAGAAACTGAATCGTCGAAACGAGTATGAACAAACAGTTTCGTAGAGAAGTATTTGTTGAAAGCAAAGGTGAAGGTATTTTCCCATTCCGACAAGACTTGTTCATAGTTTGTCGTATAAGAAAAACGAGTCTCCCATGTCAGACCAGTCAGGACAATCCATTTCAACGTAGCTTCCAATCGGGAACCCAACTGGTTCTTTACTTTCTCTCCCGCATCGATATTAAACTTTGTAGGATCGATTCTATCACTTGCCACACTATAGCGTGTGTAGTTGAACGGATTAATCAGTACAGACAAATTACAAACTGCGTCTCTTGTATACTTATAATCCATACCGATACCGATATTCAACTCAGACGGAGATAATAAAGAAGAAACCAAGTTGTCGGAGTTCGTTTCATAATTGGAAAAGAACTGTGTCTTAAATTCTGCCGAAACCGTATAATACCAGTTGGTAATGGCTTTATAACCAAACTTTGAACTTAAACGGATCAAGTCTTCACTTGTCTTATATTGATGCACGGTATCAGACGGAGCTGAGATAAAACCAAGTTTCCACTCCAGTTTGTTCTCGAATTGTATTTTTTGCTTGTCGTCATAGTTAAGCTGCAATACAGCTCCCGAAAGTAACGAAACTGTACTTTCACCTCCTTTGTACCAGTTGTCTGAAATATAGTTCTGTGAGAATTGCGCATATCCATTTCCGCTGAAAGACCAGAAGTTCGGTTTTACAACCAGCAAGTCCTTTTCTCTCACCTGTCCGGTTTGCGAAGCTGCTCCCACCAGATAAAATACTTTTTCTTTTTTGGGCTTTCTTACCTTCAACTTATCCGATAAAGGTTCTATTCCCTTCAAATCATTTTCATTTTTATGCACCAGATTAGGATATTGTAGATAGAACGTAAGCAGCTGTTTGTTTACCTCCTTATTAATATCAGCCGATCGTGTCAGCCGTGGAACCTGAAAAACAGAATCTTTTATGGCATCTTCCTTTACAAAAGGAATAACAGGTTTCCAGTCGTCTATGGAGAAAGCCTGCTCAATCGGTTCTGAATAATAAGTAGCCGGCACAATAAACTTGTAAAAATCTGGATTAGAACGAATCCACGATGGAGCCTCCGGTAGGAAAATATCATCCCAGCGGTCCAGCATATCCTGATAATTTTGACGGAAACCATATAAAAAAGACTGGAATTTTTTTACGGAAGGGTTAATCCGTAAAGACGCTGATTGCGCCATTTTCGCTTTCACAGTTTCTACAACCTTCTTACGGTATACTGTATCGGCGGAACTAGCTTGTTTCAGACCCTCTGCTTGCTTGATACTTTCTACAATCGTATCGTTGGCTAATGTTAAGTCTTGTAATTCCTTAGCCTGACTCGCTTCATTTATCAGGAAGGACATAGTTATAAACATACCTAGTGTTTTCATTCTTATTCTTATTCGTCAATTTTCCTGCAAAAATACAATTAAATTTAGTCATATAAAATGATATTATAACAAATTGTGTCCTTGTTTTTACTCAAGTTCTTGTCGACTAATTAGTTCTTTGTAATGTTTTGTTGTTTTCCTTGTGGGAGATTTGGCTTTTTTTTATAATTTTGCAACTTTGAATAGTAGTGTTAGATTAATAAATCACTTTAAAACAATTATATTGTGGCAGAAACAAAGTACATTTTCGTAACAGGTGGTGTTGCCTCTTCATTAGGTAAAGGTATTATATCATCATCTATCGGTAAATTGCTGCAGGCCAGAGGCTACAGCGTAACTATACAAAAGTTCGACCCGTATATCAACATTGACCCGGGAACCTTGAACCCTTATGAACACGGAGAGTGTTACGTGACAGTCGATGGGCATGAAGCCGATCTGGACTTGGGACATTACGAACGCTTCCTTGGTATTCAGACAACCAAAGCGAATAATATCACAACCGGCCGTATCTACAAGAGTGTTATCGATAAGGAACGTCGTGGTGACTATCTGGGTAAAACAATTCAGATTATCCCTCATATTACCGATGAAATTAAGCGTAATGTCAAATTGCTGGGAAACAAATATAAGTTCGATTTTGTCATTACAGAAATTGGTGGTACAGTAGGTGATATCGAATCATTGCCTTATCTGGAAAGTATACGCCAGTTGAAATGGGAATTGGGCAAGAATGCCTTGTGTGTACACCTTACTTATGTTCCTTATTTGGCTGCTGCTGGTGAACTGAAGACTAAACCGACTCAGCATTCTGTAAAGGAACTTCAATCGGTAGGTATTCAGCCTGATATTCTGGTATTGCGTACGGAGCATAACCTTAATACCAATCTGAAGAAAAAAGTTGCTTTATTCTGTAATGTAGACGACAATGCTGTAGTACAATCAATGGATATGCCGACAATTTACGAAGTGCCTCTCCGCATGCAGGAACAGAAGCTGGATGTAACTATCCTTGAAAAGATGGGACTTCCTGTCGGTGAAACTCCAGAACTTGGTCCATGGAAAGAATTCCTTAACCGCCGTCATAATGCAACTGAAAAGGTTACAATCGGATTGGTTGGAAAATATGATTTGCAGGATGCATACAAGTCTATTCTGGAAGCATTGTCACAGGCAGCAACATATAACGACCGCAAAGCAGACATCCACTTCATCAACAGTGAAAAGTTGAATGATGAAAATGTAGAGGAAATGCTGAAGGATATGGATGGCGTTATTATCTGTCCGGGATTTGGTCAGCGTGGAATTGAAGGAAAGTTCGTTGCCTTGAAATATTGTCGTACACACGATGTTCCGACCTTCGGTATCTGCTTGGGTATGCAGTGCATGGCTATTGAATTTGCTCGTAATGTATTGGGATATGCAGATGCAAACAGTCGTGAAATGGATGAAAAGACTCCTCATAATGTAATTGATATCATGGAGGAACAAAAGTCTATTACTAATATGGGTGGAACGATGCGTCTGGGTGCTTATGAATGTGTACTCGATCCGAACTCAAAGGTATATCAGGCTTATAAGACTGAACATATCCAGGAACGTCACCGCCATCGCTATGAATTCAATAATGATTATAAAGCTGAATTCGAGAAAGCTGGCATGAAATGTGTAGGTATCAATCCGGAATCTGATCTGGTAGAAATCGTAGAAATTCCTACTTTGAAATGGTATATCGGAACACAATTCCATCCGGAATACAGCAGTACGGTATTGAAACCACATCCTCTTTTCTTATCGTTCGTCAAAGCGGCTATCGATAAATAATAGGTATTAATTTGTAAATAGAAAGAAATGGACAAAAACACGTTAGTGGGATTTGCCTTGATTGGAGCGGTTATTGTAGGTTTCGGAATCTACAATCGCCCCAGTCAGGAGGAAATGACACGTGCACAACATTATCAGGATTCAATTCAGGCTGTAGCACAAAAACAAGAGCAGATGCGTAAAGCTCAAGAAATTACAGCATCACAGCCTGTATTGCCGGATTCTACATCTCTGTTCTTTCAGTCTTCGCAGGGAACAGAGCAATTTACTACGTTAGAGAACGATTTGGTTCAACTTACCTTCTCGAACAAAGGTGGACGGGTTTGCAAGGCCATGCTAAAGGAATACAACGACCAGCAGCATCAGCCTTTGGTTCTTTTCGATGGAAAAGATGCTTCTCTGAGCCTTGGCTTTGATGGTAAAAATGAAAACATACTGAGCAGCCAAATGTATTTTCAGGCTACAGATGTAACAGACAGCACTGTTACCATGCGTCTGAACGCAGCCAATGGCGGTCATCTGGATTTCATCTATAAGTTGCTCCCGAATTCATATGTAGTAGACTTTACCGTTCAAGCAAACGGCTTGCAGAATTTCTTCTCTCCTTCTGTTAAGACCATGAGCGTAGACTGGAAACAGCGTGCTCGTCAGATGGAAAAAGGTTACACTTTCGAACAGCGGTATACCTCACTTACTTACAAGCCTGTAGACGACAGTTTCGACTACTTGAGTGAAACAAAGGATGAAAAAGAAACCATTCCAGAAGTTCTTGACTGGGTAGCTTTCAAGAATCAGTACTTTTCGTGTGTCTTCATGGCAGAAAAGAATTTTGAAAATGCAACGCTCGAGTCAAAGATGGAACAAAAAGGAAGTGGTTACATGAAGAGCTATTCAGCTGAAATGAAGGCGGCTTTCGATCCGACAGGAGCACAGCCCAGTCATTTCCAGTTCTATTTCGGACCGAATCACTTTAAAACTCTTTTAGCTTCCAATGATTTGTCGTTCAAGGATAAAGATCAGGAACTTGAAGATTTGGTTTATCTGGGATGGCCGATTATTCGTTTGATTAACCGCTGGTTCACCATCAATCTTTTCGACTGGCTGTCAAGCTGGGGACTGAGTATGGGTATCGTAATCTTGCTGATGACCATTATTGTTAAGATTCTGGTACTTCCGACTACTTGGAAATCATTCATTTCGTCGGCAAAGATGCGTGCATTGAAGCCGTATGTCGATAAGATCAATGCTAAATATCCGAAACAGGAAGATGCGTTGAAGAAACAACAGGAAACAATGGCACTATACAGTCAGTATGGTGTAAGCCCGATGGGAGGATGTCTTCCTATGCTTATCCAGACTCCGGTGTTCATGGCACTGTTCTTCTTTGTGCCTAACGCTATTGAATTGCGTCAGCAGAGCTTCCTGTGGGCAAGCGACCTTTCCGCATACGATGACTTAATCAGCTGGAGTACCCATATTCCTTTGCTGGGAACTCACCTGAGTTTGTTCTGTCTGTTGTTTAGTATAACAACAGTTTTGAATCAGATCATCATGATGAAACAGCAAGATATGGGCAACAATCCTCAAATGGCTGCCATGAAGTGGATGATGTACATCATGCCTGTCATGTTCTTCTTCATCTTCAATGAGTATGCTTCCGGATTGAGTTACTATTATTTCATTTCAGGTTTGATCGGTATTATTACCATGTGGATTATGCGCCGTATGACCGATGAAAAGAAATTGCTGGCACAACTTGAAGCTAATAAGAAAGCTCCTTCAGAGAGAAAGACAAGCGGACTGATGGCTAAGCTGGAAGCTCTGCAGAAAGAGCAGGAGCGCCTTCAGAAAGAACGTCAGGAACGTATGAATAAGAAATAATACTTTCTTGCATAATAATCAGAATGCAGGTAAATCGGGAAAACAAATTCTGGTTTACCTGCATATTTTTTATCTCAGATTTTCAGGTAGCATTTACCTTATGATAAGTCTTTACAGAAAATAAAGGTACTATAAAGTGTAAGCCGTTTCAAGGCAAAAGCAGAAAGAACGGTAAACTCCCATGCTATATCCAAAGAAAAATCTCCCAGCTCTTATCTGATATTACATAAAAAAGCAGAAAGAGCAGAGAGATTTTTACATATAAAATTAAAAATGCAATGCCGTTTTGCAGATTGGCCTGAGAATTATTTCAAGCAATATAATTCGGAAGGCGTAGTTCGTTTCAACGGGATAACCTGAACTCCCCCATCTCCTATTGATATACCATATTGCTTGAATGCCGTTTCCACTGTTTTATATGCCAAGTCCGGATGATTGTTATCCTTACTCAGGTGGCAAAGCCAGAGATATTTCAGTCGGGAAGGGAAATGCTCGGCCAGATAATTAGCCATTTCCCGGTTACTCATATGTCCGTTAGGACCGGCGATACGCTCTTTCAGGTACCGTGGATAAGGTCCCATTTGCAGCATAGCTTCATCATAATTAGCTTCCAGTACCAAATAATCAGAACGGTCAATATATGTAGCCGCCGTATCTGTAATATGACCGATATCAGTCAGGAAAGAGAATATTTTATCTTCCACCTGTATGCAATATCCAACGTTATCCGTACCATCATGAGGCACCTCGAAACACGTTACATTAAAATCCCCCAGCTCAACAGTTTCCCCCTTGCGTATGAAACGAGTATGTTCGGCATCCAGTTTTTCTGTCATGCAATAACTCCGATTGATACCAGCATGCACTTCCGGAGTTGAATAGATTGGAATATTATGCTTCTTCGCCAGATGACCTACCGCTTTGATGTGATCAGCATGATCATGGGTTACAAATACTGCACGCACAGTATCCAGATTCAACGCATAATCCTTGAATATCTTCTTTATATTTCGTATGCCGATACCCGCATCAATCAATATTCCACATGTTTTTGTCGCCAGGTAATAACAGTTGCCGCTGCTTCCGCTACCCAGACTAAGAAATCGTACCTCCATATATTATTGTATTCTTTATTTTTTGGAAGCACAAAAGTACAAAAAAGAAAGGAGCCTGCCAATATCCATGCAGACCCCCTTCCACAAATTACTATTCTTTTATAATCAGAATTCGAAGAATTTTTTCGCATTGTTGTAGCAGATATCTTCCACCATCTGCTGTACACGAGGCATTTCACATTCCGGAATTTCTCCGTTTTCTACATCATTACCCAGCAAGTTACACAAAGTACGGCGGAAATATTCATGACGCGGATACGACAGGAACGAACGAGAATCTGTCAGCATACCAACAAAACGGCTCAACAAGCCCAGCAGTGACAAGGCATTCATCTGTTTTTCCATACCATCTTTCTGATCGAGGAACCACCATCCTGAACCGAACTGAATCTTTCCCGGGATAGAACCATCCTGGAAGTTACCCAGCATAGTAGCAATAACTTCGTTGGCACACGGATTCAAGTTATATAAAATAGTCTTTGTCAGCTTACCTTCAGTATTCAGTTTATCCAGGAACTTCGCCATAGCCTTTGCAGTCGTGAACTCACCGATAGAATCGAAACCGGTATCAGGGCCCAAAAGCTTGAACATCTTCGTATTGTTGTTACGGATAGCACCGTAGTGGTACTGCTGAGTCCATCCAGTTTCCCAGTCCATTTCAGCAAATACAATCAGCATAGCCGACTTGAATTTCAGGATTTCCTCTTTAGACAGTTCCGTACCACCATACACTTTATTAAAGATAGCTCTGATTTCTGCGTCAGTATAATCCTCAGCATAGAACTCTTCGATACCATGATCGGACAACTTACAGCCTTGTTCGGCAAAGAATTCATGACGTTTGCGCAAAGCAGCTACCATATCGTCGAATGAAGAAATAGTCACACCGCTTACTTCCGACAATTTTTCCATGTACGCACGGAAGTCTGCCGGAACTTCCACAGCCATAGCCTTGTCAGGACGCCATGTAGGCAACATCTTGATTTCAAAACCACTTTCGCGTGTTGCGATATGATATTCCAGCGAGTCGACCGGATCATCGGTAGTACATACTGTTTCAACATGATAACGGCGCATCAGGTTACGAGCAGAATATTCAGGAGTTGCCAGCTTAGCATTACATTCATCGAAGATTTCGCGGGCAGTAGACGGATTCAATATTTTTTCAATTCCAAAGCAAGTTTTCAATTCCAGATGAGTCCAGTGATACAGCGGATTACGGAAAGTATAGGGAACCGTTTCAGCCCATTTCTCAAATTTTTCCCAGTCGGTAGTATCTTTTCCTGTACAGTAACGTTCGTCCACACCATTACTACGCATTGCACGCCATTTATAGTGATCGCCACCCAGCCAGATTTCTGTAATAGACTTGAACTGATAGTCGTCGGCCACCATTTTCGGAATCAAGTGACAATGGTAATCGATAATAGGCATCTTGGCTGCATGATTGTGATACAATTCCTGCGCTGTTTCTGTTTTGAGCAGGAAATTTTCATCCATAAATTTTTTCATAAAGCTTTGTTTTTGAGTTTATGTATTTTGTTCGGTATTTTCATAAAAATCGAATAACGGTAGTAGAATTTGTGTTGTTCAACATCAATTCCGTTTTATTTGCCGTTATCGAACACGAAAGTAGAAATTTTATTTGGAATAACAAAATATTTCGTATATTTGCAGCGATTATTTAATAAAATTAATCTCTGAAAAACAGAAATAAAACGTTAACTATAAATATTTTTTACTGCTGATTAAATAATATTTTCGTCTTTATACCTTTCTTATAAAGAGAAAATTTTAATTGTAAAAATACGGAACTTAAAATATACAAGTATGAAAGCATTAAACAAAGAAACTGCAAACAAGACAGTTCGTCCTGAGAGAATCATTCAATTTGGTGAAGGTAATTTCTTGCGTGCATTTGTAGACTGGATTATCTATAACATGGACCAGAAGACAGATTTCAACAGCAGTGTAGTTGTCGTACAGCCTATCGACAGAGGTATGGTAGACATGCTGAACGCACAGGACTGCCTGTACCACGTTAACCTGCAAGGACTCGATAAAGGCAAAACCGTAAACAGCCTGACACTTATCGACGTTATCAGCCGCGCACTGAATCCCTATACACAAAACGACGAATTCATGAAACTGGCCGAACAGCCTGAAATGCGTTTCGTAATCTCAAATACAACCGAAGCTGGTATCGCTTTCGATCCTTCTTGCAAGCTGACCGATGCTCCTGCCTCTTCTTATCCCGGAAAACTGACTCAGTTATTGTATCACCGTTACAAGACCTTCAGCGGCGATATGTCAAAAGGTTTGATCATTTTCCCGTGCGAATTGATTTTCCTGAACGGACATAAACTGAAAGAAACCATCTACCAGTACATCGAATTGTGGAACCTGGGCGACGATTTCAAGAACTGGTTCGAAAAAGCCTGCGGCGTATACGCTACACTGGTAGACCGTATCGTACCGGGATTCCCGCGCAAGGAAATTGCTGAGATTAAAGAAAAATTACAGTACGATGATAACTTGGTTGTACAGGGCGAAATTTTCCACTTGTGGGTTATCGAAGCTCCGCAGGAAGTTGCCAAAGAATTCCCTGCCGACAAGGCCGGACTGAACGTATTGTTTGTACCGTCTGAAGCTCCTTACCACGAAAGAAAAGTTACCTTACTGAACGGTCCTCACACCGTATTGTCACCGGTAGCTTACCTGTCGGGCGTGAATATTGTCCGCGATGCCTGCCAGCATCCGGTTATCGGCAAGTACATCCACAAAGTAATGTTCGACGAGCTGATGGAAACGCTGAATCTTCCGAAAGAAGAACTCGAGAAATTTGCTCACGATGTATTGGAACGTTTCAACAATCCGTTTGTCGACCATCAGGTTACTTCTATCATGCTGAACTCATTCCCGAAATTCCAGACTCGTGATTTGCCGGGATTGAAAGTATATCTGGAACGTAAGGGCGAACTTCCGAAAGGACTTGTACTGGGTCTTGCTGCCATCATCACTTATTATAAAGGTGGCGTACGTGAAGATGGAGCAGAAATCGTACCAAACGACGCACAGAACATTATGGATCTGCTGAAAGAGCTTTGGGCTACAGGCGATACTCAGAAAGTCACCGAAGGCGTATTGGGAGCAGAATTCATCTGGGGCGAAAACTTGAACAACATCCCGGGACTGGCCGCTGCCGTAAAAGCTGACCTGGACAGCATTCAGTCTAAAGGTATGCTGGAAACAGTAAAATCTATTCTGTAATTAATTGTTAGAAATTCCATAAAAGAAAGAGGGCAAATATCCTGTAAGATTTAGGATATTTCCCTCTTTTCTTATTTATACATTCCGGCTCTTATATTGAAAATATCTTTACATGATTCAAATCCGGCTTCTCTGCTGGAAAATTCCTCCGGATGCCTCTACAGCACTCTCTGCAGGGGGTGTGAAAAACGTGCCGAGAAAAAAATATTTTTTGTACAAATTTAAAAAAAACGTCGAGACAAATTGTCCAAAACGTGCTGACGTTTTTTGCAGAAGATCTGCGGCTTCTCATCCTATTAAATTTTTCCTTACAAACATCCAACCTATATCATCCTCTCTAAAGATGCCTTTTTACCTGTTATTCACATGGAATCACCAATTTTTCAATATAATATTTATGACGACCTTATATAGAATATTTCCAATTAATATATGATATTTATTATAGTAAATAACTTTATTTGGAAATATAATATTTAATATATCAAATACACCTTCCAAACTCCAAGTATCTTTTTTTAAATCTCTTATAAACTTGTGCGTAATATTCCGGTAAATAGAGAATCATTGTATCTACAAAATTTTCCAATGTGATTGCACTCAGCTTACAAGCATATTCCGGTTTCAAATATGTTGTAACCGACCGGATTTCTTCTTCCGTTGACGGATGCTCCTTAGGAGAAAGCACTACAGAATACGAGTCTTTCAGTCCTTCAACGATTCTGTACCGTTCTGTAAGTAAAAGATTTCTATAAATTTGTGTAAGCTTTATTTTATGATCTATTAATAGCCCTTTAAATATATCGTCGAATAAACCTGTATCAATGAGCATTTGTTTCTGCTCCTCACATTTTTGTGCTTCGTTTACTCCAAGCACATCCGTATATTTTGTTTCGATTGCAATGATATACTTATCACCCTTATCATCCAGGAATTTAATATAAGCATCCATAGCCGATTTGTCTTTCGTATATTTTTCGGTCGGTGTCGGTATGAACTCCAGACCTATCTCCGTTACACAAAATACTGGAATATCTTTAAAAACAGATTTTATGGCAAGCGTTACCTTATCTGGATTTTGTTTCAAGAGTAACATTAGAGGATGAAATAAATTGAATGCCATGGGCATACTCGAAAGCAAATTATTGAACAATCGGAATTCATCTATTGTTTCACCATTTTTCCTATTTTTGACTCTCTCTTTGGCATATTCGAAAGTTTCTTTCATTAAAAAGTTTTTCCCAGAAACTTCGCCTCCAGTAATCATGTTCCCGTATTTTCTCTTGGAAGTTCTTGTTGGTCCAACCCCTTCTTTTTCCTCTATTTCTACTCTATACATAGATTGGAGTAATCGCGCTTTCTGTGTAAAAATATTATCGCTTTTACACTGGTTCCCGTATATATTATTCATCTTTTCTAATATTATTATGAATTACTTGTGATAAATAAAGCCTGATACTATTCTGTAAAAATATATGGAATTCTATACAATTTACTGACAAATTTCATCGATGGCTCAGAGTTTAAACTTAATTTGTTTTGCTTTTTAGTTATCTGTCATTCTGTTTCTATGCAAATTATACCACGTTTCATATTCTCTTTTTTTTACTTATTCTTCTTTATTCTAAGCACTTCTCTCTATAATTTTTACCCCTCACCTCCTTCATAGATACTGCCGATTTCCGATTGTTTCAGCAGCAGTGTGAAGGGCGTGAAGAGCAAAAAGGGGTAATAAATTTCTTAAAACAGACTTATTTTACCGGAATACGGATAATTCCGGCCTTCACGCCCTTGGCTGTGGCTTGAAGTTCTATATCGCCAACCTTTTCTCCCGACTGAATGATCACCGTAAGCATACCTCCGAAAGCATGCATTTCCGGCTTGTGGAATAAATCGAGACAGGTAGGATCGCCGTTTGCCGAAGCACGGTACTTACCTGCTCCCTTCACTTTGAAGCTGACCAGCCGTCCGTCGTTCGGACACAAGTTGCCATCCTTGTCGACAATACGGAGTGTTACATATGCCAAGTCCTTACCATCCGCCTGAAGCGAAGTACGATCCGTTACCAGTTCAATGTGATGCGGCTTGCCTGCTGTGCGGATAGTCTTTTCGGCGGCCGGATTACCCTGTTCGTCGTAAGCCACCACCTTTACTTCTCCCGGCTGGTAAACCGCATCGTACCACATCAACCGGTAGCGGTTTTCCACCGTTCCATCCTTACGTTTGGTCTGCCGCCCGTAACTCTTTCCGTTGATGAACAACTCAGCCGAAGGGTAATTTGTATAGACAAACACCGGAGTCTTTTCTCCCTCACGTCCTTCCCAGTTCCAGTGCGGCAGGATGTGCAGCGTTTCAGCCTCCTTGTTCCATACACTACGATACAGATAATAACGATCTTTCGGAATAGATGCCAGATCGATGATGCCGAACATCGAACTATGGTTCGGCCATGCATTCGTATCATACGGGCTTGGCTCACCTAAATAATCGAAGCCCGTCCATACAAACTGTCCGATGGTCCAGTCGTGATCTTCAGCACGAGCAAAATCAATGTCAGGAATATTCGACCAACTGCAATACTCCAGATCGTACGACGACGACTGATGGTCATCGTACATCGCACCTGCCTTACGCTCCACCGGGAACTTATATACGCCACGTGAGCTGACGGTAGACGACGTTTCCGACCCAAGAATGAGATTTTGCGGCAAACGCTCGTAAGCCTCGTCGTACATGTGTGCACGATAATTCAGCCCCGGAATATCAAGCATTGCAGCAAAGCCATTTGCCAGCACACTCTTCACCTGATCCATACCGCAAGTTACCGGACGCGTCGGATCCTCCCGATGGCAGATATCCTGCAAGAACTTCGCCACCTTGTAGCCTTCCGGACTCCACTGTGTAGGCACCTCGTTGCCGATACTCCACATCACGACACACGGATTGTTCCGGTACTGGCGAAGCATGTTCACCATATCCTTTTCCGCCCACTCGTTAAAGAAGCGGTGATACCCGTTGTCACACTTGGCAATATCCCATTCGTCGAACGGCTCAAGCATCATCATGAAGCCCATTTCATCGCAAAGCTCAACCAACTCGGGCGCAGGCATGTTATGTGAAGTACGGATCGCATCACATCCCATGTCCTTGAGCAACGTCAACTGATGACGGAGTGCCGCCACATTGACAGCCGCTCCCAAAGGCCCCAGGTCGTGATGATTGCACACTCCCTGAAATTTGCGGCGTTTCCCGTTCAAGTAAAAACCTTTGTCGGGCACATATTCGATGGTACGAATACCGAAACGTGTAGTATACGTATCGAGCAACGTATCGCCCGCATAGATTTTCGACACCGCTTTATACAATACCGGAGTTTCGGGCGACCAAAGTTTCGGCTGCTCCACAATAAAATTCTGCGTAAAAGGCTGATCGTGATTAATGTATCCCTTATTAGTCTTGGTCGAAACCACCTGTCCATCGGCATCCACAATGTCCGTCGTCACAGTTAGCTCCGTCTTTTCTGCATTCAGAATCGTAGTATGAAGGCAGACAGAAGCATATTCATCCTTCACAAACGGAGTCGTAATTTGAGTACCCCATACCGGTACGTGAATTTTTTCCGTCGTTACCACATGCACATTCCGGTAAAGTCCTGCACCCGGATACCAGCGCGATGACTGATGACGATTCTCCAATCTCACGGCAAGTACGTTATTTTTACCATCTTCATTTACCAGTCCAGTAACATCACAATAAAACGAATTATAGCCATAAGGCCAGAAGCAAGCCTCCTTTCCGTTGACAAACACCCGTGCCTCACTCATTGCCCCGTCGAAAATCAGCGTGGTCTGTTTGCCGGGAGTAGAATGGAATGTTGTACGATACCATCCCGTACCCACGTATGGCAGCCCTCCCGTACGTCCGGTCTTCAGGCTTGCCTGAGTTTCAAAATTCTGTGTAACAGCTACATTCTGCAAATCATTATTCTTGTCGAAAGGTCCGAAAATCGCCCAATCGTGCGGAATGGTTACAGTTTCCCACTTGGTATCATTAAATGCGGGAGCTTCGGCGTCGCTCACCTCTCCTTTCGTAAACTTCCATCCTTTTTCCAGCAAGTATTCACTTCGCTGAGCATTGAGATTTAAAGTCAGGCAAAATCCCATTGCCATGAGATAAAATGTCTTCATTCTTGTTTCTCTTAATATTAAAATGTTAATGATTTTTTATATCCTATTCCTTGTTTTATCTGAAGATTACAAGTATTTCTGAGTAAAGACAGCACTATTTTTCTGTATTTTTCACCATCAGATTATAAGGATTCAACAAAGATACGATTTCTCAACAGAAGAAAAACTATAGTTAGCCATTAAAGTTACTATTCATCTTAATCTATAAAATCTATTTATGTAAAGGAAAAAAGAGTTATAACAATAATGTTTTTCACACAATACGATATCTCAGGCCAAAAATATTAGCTACATTTGTGTCTAATAGTAGATAAATTCTGATCTTATGAACCGCAAATTACTATCCGTTGCCGTATTTCTGACGCTCATGCTGACTTCTTTGTTGGCTGAACATCACAACTATTGTACTGCCAGAAATGAAATAACAGCCGATTTGAATCAGGCACTGGCACAGACACTTAAAGAGAATAAGGATTATATCATTACACAAGATACGATAAAGACTTACAAACAACTTCGTCAGACTTCGGGCGGACAGGTACTGATTGCGGTTTCCGACGAACGTTTTTGCCACCATCTGAAGAATAAACGGTTGCAGAAAACGGCATTTATTACTTTCGATGTGGTAGACAATCGTTATCGGAACCAATCACCGGATGGGCATGTTATTTGCAGCGACACACTGATGGTGCGTGACAAGCATGCGGGAGAAATACTTGCACTGAAGGGATATGCCCGCTTGTCGGCCGCCAGCGTGTTCGGCATGTCGGATCAGCGTATTCCGGCAGCCTGCATGATTTCTGCTTTCCTTTGGGCGATGCTGTCGTGGCTCTATCTGAGAAAGAAACAGGAAGAGCCGGAAGTTGTTACCGGTTTCGGGGGACTGGTTTATTCAGAAGCGGACCGGCGGTTTTATACAACGGCACACACTCCTATCCGCTTTACTCCCATGCAACAGCAGCTCATGCTGTTATTTTGGAATGCACCGTCACATTCATTGACTAAAGAAGCTATCTGCACAGCACTCTGGCCCAAGAAAGAGGATGCCAATGACACGCTTTACACGCTTATTCGCAGGCTAAAGCCGATAGTAGAAGAGCATACAGATCTGAAAATCGTGGCAGATAGAGGTCGGAATTATTCACTGGAAATCAATAAGGTAGAAAACTGACATCGAAATGTCAGGCAAATGTCAGTGTTTGTTCTGGTAGTAGTCTGACTCAACCCTTTACATTTGTTTCCGAAACATCAAAACAGAAACAAATGGAATGGTTAACAAATCAGTTTCAAGGTAATGCCTCTGCGGAGCATTCCTTGGTATATGGTATCAGTCGGACTGCCCGGAAAGGCTGTGTCTGCATCACGTTCATATTTTTTTCGCTTACCGTATCTGCACAGACTACTGATCAGAGTATTGAACTTGGCGAAGTAGAAGTAAAAGCTGCACGGATTGTATATAAAACAGACGGCTTATTGCTCTACCCTTCCGATGCTCAGAAAGAAGCATCCAGCTCGGGGTATAGTGTCTTGCAAAAGCTTAGTCTGCCCAATATTCGTATCGATGAAGATGCCCGTAGTATATCTGCTATCGACAATAAAGGAAGCGTACAATTGCGCATCAATGGCATTATTGTAGATCAGGCGGAAATGTTGTCGCTCGATCCGAAAAGTATTCTCAAGATTGATTTCATCGATAATCCCGGTGTGCGTTACGGTGAGGGAATCGCTTACGTTATCGATATCACGACACGGCGTGCAAGCAGTGGATATACGGTTGGTACATCCCTAAGCCAGTCGCTGAATGCCAAAAACGGAAACTATACGGTTTATGGTAAGTGGAATACGGGGAAAAGCGAATTTTCGTTGAACTACGACTTCGGATATAAGGATTTCGAGGGAGACCGGATGGAGGAAACGGCTTATTATCACTTGAATGATGGTTCGGTCTATACCATTCAGCGTAACGATATTGCTTCACGCAGCCGGTATTTTAATAATAGTGTGAAGCTGACTTACAATCTGGCTGATTCTACACGTTATGTGTTTCAGGCATCGCTAAGCGGCGATTTCAATCACGTGCCGGGCGACTTCAACCGGAAAAATGTAGTGGACGGGACGAATGAATACGTCGCTACCCAGCAAGACAACAGCCGGACGGGAAGTCCGGTGCTCGACCTTTATTATTTCCAGCAACTCACCCCCCGACAGTCGGTTACACTGAATGCCGTAGGTACCTATATCGATACAAATTCTTCTACCAGTTACGATGAAGGCTTTCCTTACCGGTACAATGTAGATGGTAAGACCTATTCGCTGTTGAGTGAAGCAATTTACGAAAACAAGCTGAAGCCTTTTACCCTTACCGCCGGTATCAATTACAGCCAGAAGTACACGAACAATGCATATACGGGAGATGTTTCTTCACTCACCCTGATGCACAACAATCGCCTCTATCTGTTTTCTGAGATAAAAGGCTATTGGGGCAAATTGCGTTATTCGGCAGGCGTAGGCGCAAGCTACCTGCACTACCGTCAACAAGAACATACATACGACTACTGGACGTTTTGTCCGAAGGCGGCACTGAGCTACGATTTTACCAATGCCCTGCAAGTAAGCTATAATTTCCAGTCGAACGAACGTACTTCCCGCATAGCCATGATCAGCGATGCCATGATTCGTACCAACAGCATGGAATGGACTGCCGGAAGTCCTGACCTCAAGCCTAACAGAGAAACATATCACACTCTCAGACTATCATACTCCAATGCTCGCCTGCAAGCATACATCGAAGGCTTTTATAAACTATGTCATCGCCCGAACATGGCGGTGTACGAACGGACGGCAGACGATCAGTTTATCTATACCCAGCGTAACCAAAAAGAAATCGATGTCTTGCAGACGTCAGGATATGCCAACTACTGGCTGCTGCCCGAGAAACTTTCCGTAGCCTTATATGGCGGACTGTTCCGCTGCTTCAATTTCGGGTATGACTATACTCACTGCTATACTTCTTATTTCCTGACGGGAAATGTTCAGGCTTATTTGGGGAACTTTTCGCTTCAGGCGTATGCCGACAACGGATGGCGCTTTCTGGAAGGAGAAACCAAGGGATACAACGGAAGCAGCATTGTGCTGAAAGGTTCCTATCAGTACAAATCCTGCCAGTTTGCCCTTGCCTGGCAGTTGCCTTTGATACAGCGGTATAAGATGTTCGAAACAGATATCTTGAACCGTAATCTTCAGAAATCGACAGCTCTTTACAGTACGGACATCTGCAACCTCGTCAGTCTGACTGTAACCTGGCGACTGCACAAAGGACGTAAATACCGGGCGGTCAACAAATCCATTCAGCTAAAAGACAGCGATACGGGAATTATTCAGTGAAAGATTAAAAGTGAAATCTCACTCCGACATTGAAGTAAAAGCAGAGTTACTATTTCTATTTTCCTAAAAAATATCCTAAAAGGGATCATCCGTATATAGTATATGTCCGATATGATTATATTTGTATAAATCTTAATTAAAGAATTACACGTATGAGGTATGTATTATTCTTTCTGCTTCTACATTGTGCGGTATTAACCAGTAGCGCAAAAGAGTACAAGTCTGACTCTCTTGTTTATTCATCTATAAATAGGAAAGAAATGAAGCTCCAACAGAAATATGAACAAACGGCTTACTGGGAAAGATATAAAAAGCTCAAAAGATATGCTTTTGGTACGCTTGGATTAGGTGTTTGTGGAACAGTTGTCGGCTGGATTGGAGAAATTAGTAACACTGCATATACTAACAGCAATTGGAAGAATGATGGCAAAGCGTGGGATATTATTTTAGGTGTAGGTATAGGCCTAACTATTTCCAGCATTCCTTTATTCGTTGTATCACATAAAAATAAAAGAAAAGCCAAAGAAGCTTTCGAGTTGTCATTGAAGGGTTCGAATGTATCTTCGATGTTTCCCAATGGAATGGAAAAAATGCAGCCTGCATTAGGTGTTTGTATAAGTTTCTGAATTGATTATTTTATTTATTCTTGTAAGATAACAACATGGATTATATTTTTTATAGTTCAGCCCTGAATCATTTTGATTGCCCCTTGTGTTAATTTGACAAAATGTTTTTTTTACCGTATTTTGCGAGATAATTCCGAGCTTCCATCTTGGCTGGCATGAAATATAAGATTCTCAAGCGTTTGGGCTTTATCAGCAGGATAGCAAAGACAATATAATCCAATCAGGATGTTTTTCTATATATCATATCTTAAACATACCGTAATTTATTGCAGGGAATATTATTCAAAAGGATAAATGGAAACAGGTTATTCAAGAAAGCTGAATAGAGAAAAACAAGGCTTTCCAAACGGTATGAATTAAACGAACAGGGGGGTAACTAAAAAGATGCAGACGTTTCTGAAAAACGTCTGCATCTTTTGTACTAAACAACCCGAGGTTTTGGGTAGAATCTCTTCGTCTTTTCCCGCGAAGAAACGTTAATTTTATTTAGAAGATTAACTTATAACATAAGTAGAATACAGGAAATAAGCATTTCGGGCATGCAGATATTTAACATTCTCCTCTATATTCTATTTTCACCTCAAATGGTGTGTCAGCAAATTTAGCGATTTAATTACTTTTTTACTGCATATATACCGGTTTCCTTACGTTCGTTACATCATTGAAACCCACACAATACCCAGCACAACCGATACAATCGTCGCTATCAGTCCGGGCATCATAAACGAGTGGTTCAGCAGGTATTTGCCTATTCGTGTCGTTCCGGTAGTATCAAAGTTGATGGCAGCTATCACCGTGGGGTAGTTGGGCAGGAAAAAATAGCCGTTCACTGCCGGGAAAAGTGCGATAAGCATGTAAGGAGAGATGCCCAGTGCTATGCCAAGCGGTAACAGGGAACGAACGGTAGCTGCCTGACTGAACAACAGAATGGACATCAGAAACAAGGCTACACCAAACAGCCAAGGCATATCGGTAACAAGACCGAAGATGTTCTCTTTCATCACTTCCATGTTTCCGGCAATGAAGGTATCTCCCATCCATGCAATACCAAAGATGGCAACTACAGCCTGCATTCCTGCATTGAATACGGAACATTTAGCCGCCTTTATACCGTCTGTTTTAGTCAGAAGCAGGATGAGTGATGCGGCAGAAAGCATCAATATTTCAATAATGTGCGACATCTCCATCTGCACTTCTCCCTGAGCCGTTGCAAATGTCGGACGGAGTCCGTCGATCGATCCGAACAAAACGATGCCTATCGTGGCAGCCAAAAAGAGAATGACGGAAGTTAACGCCTTGCCATAGCTTGCCACCTCTGCCGTATGATAACCGTCGCCGGAAATTTCACCGGCAGCCAGTCGTCTTTGATATTCAGGATCATCTTTCAGTTCCTTGCCGACTTTCATCGAGTACAAGGCTCCTAAGAGAACTCCTATCAGCGTACAGGGAATGGAAATCTTCAGGATATCGAACAACGAAATATTGTATCCGGCAAGCATGCTGAGCATGGCAACCGTTGCTGCCGATATCGGACTGGCCGTGATAGCCTGCTGCGAGGCGATGACTGCGATACCCAGCGGACGTTCCGGACGAATACCTGTATCTTTGGCAACCTCGGCAATGACGGGAAGAACGGAATAAGCTACATGTCCCGTACCAGCGAAAAAGGTAAAAAAGTATGTCACAAACGGGCTAAGCAGCGTAATGTGATGCGGGTTTTTCCGCAAAATCTTCTCTGCCCACTTCACCATCAGGTCCAGTCCCCCTGCTGCCTGCATGCAACTTGCCGCCGCAATAACTGCCACAATCATAAGCATCACATCTATCGGAGGAGCAGTGGGCTGAAGCCCGAACACGAAAGTCAGCACGGCAAGACCAAGTCCGCCCAATATTCCCAGTCCGATACCGCCTACTCTTGCGCCGACAATTATCGCAACAAGGACAAATAATAATTGTAATAACATAAAGAATCTTTATAAAATAATTAATAACTGTTTTATTCTTTTCTCCATCCGCAGTCGTTGTGATAAACCATCAGTTTACTCATCCCGCCATCGATAGTGATGCATTGTCCGTTGATGAAAGAATTGCGTTCGTCGCACAGGAACTCAACGGCGCGGGCAATATCTTCGGGCTCTCCCACCCGTTGCGACGGATGCTGCATGATATCCCCTTCCGTGTAGTCGGGAACATAACTTTCGTCGTGGAACTTACCGGTATCAATCCATCCCGGAGCAATGGCATTGACGCGGGCTACACCCGAAAGACTTACGGCAAGCGCATGAGTCAGTGCGGTAATGCCCCCTTTGGCAGCCGTATACGCTTCGGTATCGGGCTGCGACTGAAACGCGCGGGTTGAGGAAAGGTTTACGATAGAGCCGACACCGGCAAAATGATGCATGAAGAGCTTGCTGAGCAGATAAGGTGCGGCAACACCTACACGCTGCACATATAGGAAATCCTCGTAACTGCATCCACTCAGGATTCCTCCTTTCATCAGGCAAGCATTATTTATCAGGCAGTGTATGCCTTGCGGAGTTTCTTCTATCACTTTCTCCGCAAACTTCTGTAATACCTGCTCGTCGGCAATATCCCCTGTAAAGCCATGCACGTCCATCTGCCTGGCACATAACTTTTCCGTTACAGTCGCAACAGCATCTGCGTCCATATCGATAAAATAGACCGTATTGCCCTGCGATGCAAAATACTCTACCAGGCAGCGCCCTATACCCTTGGCTCCGCCGGTTATAACGATTGTTTTCATTGATTTTTATTTTATTGCCTGCAAAAGTACTGAAAATCGCACGATAAATAAAATGCTTTCGGCATATAAAGCGGCAGTTGTGTTACAAATTTGTACCATCTGTCTGGAAAATAAATTTACTGGATGCCAGCGGGCACTTGCTACATATTTATTGGTTTTATGCCGGAATTTCGTGAGTTCTCCCTATCTTTGTCCCCGATTTTAACCACCGAGGCAAGTATGAAACCACAATTACTGATAGCATCCCCCATATCCGGCAGCGGAAAGACAACCTTTGCGCTGGGATTGCTGCGCGCGCTTCGGCAAAGGGGACTGCACGCTCAGCCTTTCAAATGTGGTACCGACTATATTGACACACAGTATCATGCACTTGCGGCTGGTCACGATTCGGTAAATCTGGACACTTGGCTGGCGTCGGATGGTCATATTCAAACAATATATAATAAGTATGCCGAACAGGCGGATGTCTGCGTAACGGAAGGAACCGCAGGACTTTTCGACGGATATAATCGGATGCAAGGGAGCAATGCGCATATTGCCCGGTTGCTGAAAATACCGGTCGTTCTGATTGTTAACGCCCGTGCTACAGCATATTCTGTCGCTCCCATTCTGTACGGATTCAAGCATTTCAAACGTTATGTGCAGGTCGTGGGAGTTGTGTTCAATCAGGTTGCTTCGCCTGCTCACCTGACTTTGTTGCAGGAGGCGTGCATGGATGCCGGAGTAGAATGTCTGGGCTATCTGCCTGTTGTGAATGATTTTAAATTACCTCCACGACATTCGGGACTGGTTTTGTCCGTCCGACAGTCCATGGACGAACAAATTGACCGGATAGCTTCTCTTATCGAAAAGCATGTAAATATAGATAAACTACTAAGTTTATGCGAGCGTATCTTTCCATGCCAGCATATCCTGCCCTATACGTCTGAGTCGGAACTGGACAACAGGCACATTATGGGCAGAAAGGAATTGCAAATAGCCATCGCCCGTGACCCTGCTTTCTGCCTTTTATCGCAGGAAAATGTAGATTCATTGGCCCGCAACGGTCAGATTTCCTATTTCAGTCCACTGTATGGCAGTGATCTTCCGAGTGCTGATCTGGTATATCTTCCCGGAGGTTATCCGGAGTTGTTTGCACGCCAGTTATATCGTCGAAAAAGACTTTTTAGTCAACTTCGTGATTATATCGAAGGAGGTGGCAAATTGCTTGCCGAATGTGGAGGAATGGTACTGCTTTCCCATTCGCTTACCGTCCGTCAGGGAGGAACAGCTTACGAAATGGCAAATATATTTCCTTTCGACTTTACGATGACAGCGCGGACAAATGCAGGCTATCGTCAGGCAGAATATCACGGAATAACACTACGTGGTTATGAATCTCACTACACCGAAACGATAAATCCTGAAGAAAATTCGTTTTCCGCCATCCCCGTTTATACCATGCGCGGCAGCAATACTTCCACTTCGCTCTTCCGATACAAAAATGTCTTTGCAAGCCTCGTTCGCTGGTACTGGGGAGAAACTGAGATGCTCGACTTGTGGGGAAAAAGCCAGACAGAAACAGATTCATTGGTTTTTCCTTAATCCACAGGAAAATATCTATACAACGGCCACCATACATACAAGAAAAAGTTTCATCGTATCTCATCTTGCCAAATACACGTAAAGTTGCTGTTCGCTGCGACTTTATAAAAAGTACATCCATCTTTTCGAACAAAATGCGTAAAAGACATACGATATAAGAGAAAAAAATCCTATATTTGCATTATGATTGAATTGGCAAAACATATTGAAGTATTACTTCTGGAAAACGATTGTGTAATCGTTCCGGGATTAGGAGGCTTTATAGCTCACTATCGTTCGTCTGTATTCAACGAAGATACGGGAGAGTTTTGTCCGCCTGCTCGTACCATCGGATTTAATCCGCAACTTGTCATGAACGATGGTCTGTTGGTGCAGTCGTATATGCAAGCGTATAATACAGATTTCCCCGATGCAACTCGCAGAATAGAGAAAATAGTATCACAACTGAAAGAAGATATTTACCGGCAAGGACATATACATCTGAACAACGTAGGTACATTGTACTATAACATGAACGGTGTGTATGAATTTGAGCCGGAAGCAAACGGTTTCTTTACACCGTCACTGTACGGACTTCAGGCTTTTACCTTTCCGAAACTGGCTCAGGAAAAACCGTCTGTACAACCGGCTGTTTTCGAACCGGTCATGCAACGTACGGTCAAAATCAGTTCCCGACGTTTCCAGCCTCATTACCGCAAATGGGCAAAGAACATTGTGGCTGTTGCTGCGGCTGTACTGTTGTTCTTCTTGTTTTCCGTACCTGTAGAAAATACCTATATGGATGATGCGGAATATGCTTCATTAGGTTCGGCAGGATTGTTTGATGCAATCAGAAATCACTCGATGGCTTCAAGTATCATAACATCACCGGAAACAAAGCCACAGGTCAAAGCCCAGAAAAAAGAGCAAAAGACTGTAAAGAAACAATATATAAAGAATAATATCAATACACTGAAGCCGGTCGTTGTCAAGACTGAGAAGGTAGTGGCAACTTCTGACAAGCCAGTTCAAAAAGAGGCGGTCAAATCGGTTCAGAAACCGGAAGTGGAAAAGAAGCAGACATCTGCTTCTGCCAATGCATCACAGAAGACAAAAAAGGAGCAAGCCGGTTATTATGTGATTGTAGCCAGCCTGACAACTATGAATGATGCGCAGCAGGAAGTAAAGCAACTGAAGCAGAAAGGTTATAATAACGCACAGATACTTGAGTCGAACGGAAGATTTCGTGTAGCAATCAACCAGTATGACAAGCAGACTGATGCTTACAAACAAGTAAAAGCTTTGAAAAGTGATGCAAAATTTGCGTCGGCATGGGTATTCACTTCTAAATAAACCGAACAAATCACGTTATGAAAAGAGTCAGATGTCCGAAATGTGACAACTATATACAATTCGATGAAACAAAATATGAAGAAGGTCAGTCACTGGTTTTTGTATGCGACAATTGCAAGAAGCAGTTTGGCATTCGTATCGGAAAATCTAAATTAAACGCCGGCTCACGTCGTGAAGAGGTGGTGGACGAAAAGGAAGGTACGCAAGATTTCGGAAATGTAGTAGCCATAGAAAATGTCTTCGGCTACAAACAGGTACTTCCTCTGCACGAAGGAGATAATGTAATAGGACGCCGTTGCAAGGGAACGGACGTAGATATTCCCGTAGAAACAAATGATCCGAGCATGGATCGCCGTCACTGTATACTGAACGTGAAGGTAAACAAGCAGGGAAGCATCACATATACGCTGCGCGATAACGATAGCATCACCGGTACATTCTTGATGAATGAACTCTTAGGACCTAAAGACCGTGTCCGCATAGAAGACGGAGCGATCTTCACATTAGGAGCCACCACGCTCATTTTGCGGGCGGCAGAAGAAAAGTAAACTTTTATTTATTTAAGGATAACTAAACTAATAAACCTAACTTTTGTGTTATGGCATCAAACAACGTAATGATCGTACGCCACAGATTGCTGGAAAAACTCGTGGCTCTGTGGAAAGAAGACCAACTTATTGAAAAAATTGACCGTGTTCCATTAGAATTCAGTCCGCGCCGTTCTCAACCGGTGGGACGCTGCTGTATTCATAAAGAACGCGCCGTAACGAAATACAAGTCACTCCCTTTGCTGGGCTGGGATATGTCCGACGAAACAGACGAGCTGACTCCGCTTTCTGAATACGCTCGCCAGGCACTGGAAAGAAGAAATAAACTGAAAGAAAATATTCTTTGTGTCATCGATGAAGCATGTTCTTCATGCGTACAGGTGAACTATGAAGTAAGTAACTTGTGCCGCGGCTGCGTAGCAAGAAGCTGTTACATGAACTGTCCGAAAGGAGCCGTTCATTTCGATAAGAAAACCGGTCAGGCACACATCGACCATGATACTTGTATCAGTTGTGGTATCTGTCATAAGAGCTGTCCGTATCATGCAATTGTATACATCCCGGTTCCATGTGAAGAAGCATGTCCTGTAAAGGCTATCAGCAAAGATGAAAATAACATAGAACATATTGACGAAAGCAAGTGTATCTATTGCGGAAAGTGTCTGAATGCATGTCCGTTTGGTGCAATCTTCGAGATTTCTCAAGTATTCGATGTGCTGGAAGCAATCCGCCGAGGCGAACAAGTTGTAGCAATTCCCGCTCCTTCCGTATTGGGACAGTTCGACGCTACAATCGATCAGGTATACGGTGCCCTGAAGGAAGTTGGCTTTGCCGATGTCATCGAAGTGGCAGAAGGTGCTATGGAAACTACCAGCAATGAAGCACACGAATTGCTTGAAAAGCTGGAAGAAGGACAGAAGTTCATGACGACATCTTGCTGCCCGTCATACATCGAACTGGTAAACAAGCATATTCCTGCCATGAAGCCTTATGTTTCAACTACAGGTTCGCCGATGTATTATGCGTCACGTATCGCCAAGAAAAAATATCCCAATGCAAAAGTTGTCTTTATCGGTCCGTGTATTGCCAAGCGTAAGGAAGCACAACGCGATGAATGTGTAGACTACGTAGTAACGTTCGAAGAGTTACATTCTGTATTCCGTGGACTTGGTATTGAGCTGGCTCAGGCTAATCCGTACAAGGTTGCCTATGAATCTGTTTGTGAAGCTCATGGCTTTGCACAGGCAGGAGGTGTTGCCGGAGCAGTCAAAGCATATCTCGGTCCTAAGGCTGACGGTATCAAGATGCTGCAATTCTCCGACTTTAACAAGAAGAGTATCGGACAAATGCGCGCATGGGCAAAAACAGGAAAAGTAGATGCTCAGTTCATCGAAATGATGGCTTGCGAAGGTGGCTGTGTAACAGGACCAAGTGCCTACAATGATTCGGTAGCTGGAAAGCGCCAGTTGAATCAGGATCTGCTGAAACGTACGCTGAAATACGAAAACTATAAGGAAGAATAAATTCCTTCTCCATTTTATATGAGAAGTTTAATAGAACGTCTTCATCGGGAGCATACACTTGCTTCCGATGAATTTCGTGTTTTACTAAGTCAATGTAAGGAAGAGCACCTCTCCTTTATCAATGCTCTGGCCCGTGAGGTTTCACTGGCTAATTTCGGAAACAAAATTTTCATACGAGGACTGATTGAAGTTGGCAACTGCTGTAAGAATGATTGTTATTATTGCGGCATTCGCAAAAGCAATCAGCTGATAGAACGTTATCATCTGGATGAGGACACAATACTTGCATGCTGTAGACATGGGTATGAATTGGGATTCCGGACATTCGTTCTTCAAGGTGGAGAAATCAATGACGACGAAATGATGATACGTGTTGTAACCTCTATCCGAAAAGAGTTCCCGGATGTGGCTATTACGCTTTCGCTTGGAGAAAAAAATACGTCTGTATACGAACGTTTTTTCCAGGCAGGAGCCAACCGATACTTGCTTCGTCACGAAACGCATAATGATTTGCATTATCGGAAACTGCATCCTGAAGGTATGTCGCTTTCCAATCGGTTGAGATGCCTGGATGATTTAAAGCGTATTGGCTTTCAAACTGGTACCGGCATCATGGTAGGAAGCCCGTATCAAACTATCGACACGCTGGTAGAAGACATTCTTTACATAGAGAAACTCCAGCCTGAAATGATTGGTATCGGACCTTTTCTTCCACACCATGATACTCCTTTTGCCAAGATGCCGTCGGGCAGCATGAAACTGACCTTGCTGTTGCTCTCCATTTTCCGGCTGATGCATCCACATGCATTGATACCTTCTACAACGGCACTTGCCACTCTTACTCCTGAAGGCAGGGAGAAGGGCATACTGGCAGGAGCAAATGTCGTGATGCCTAACCTCTCCCCTGTCGTACAGCGAAGCAAATATTCTCTATACGATAACAAGGCTTCTTTGGGAGCTGAAGCAGCCGAAGGACTTCTTTTGCTGGAAAAGCGGCTGGAAGCAATCGGATATACCATCGATAAAGGAAGAGGAGATTATAGTGCACATTAAAACATTGTTTTATTATCGTTTAAAATATAAAATCAATTATGTATAAAATAGATTCACCTCATGCAGAAGAGTTCATCAACCACGATGAAATCATGGCTTCATTAGACTATGCACAAGCCAATAAAGATAATCGTGAGTTGATTCGTTCTATTATTGAGAAGGCCCGCGAGTGCAAGGGACTGACCCATCGTGAAGCTGCTGTATTACTGGAATGTCAGGATGACAGTCTGCTGGAAGAAATATATGCTCTGGCACGTGAAATCAAACAACGTTTCTATGGTAACCGTATCGTCATGTTTGCGCCTCTCTATCTTTCCAATTATTGCGTAAACAGTTGTGTATATTGCCCGTACCACATCAAAAACAAATCGATTGCCCGCAAGAAACTTACGCAGGATGAAATCCGCCAGGAAGTTATCGCTTTGCAGGATATGGGACACAAACGTCTGGCTATTGAGGCCGGAGAAGATCCGTTACACAATCCGATAGAATATATTTTGGAATCAATCAAGACCATTTACAGCATCAAACACAAGAATGGTGCCATCCGCCGCGTAAATGTAAACATTGCAGCAACGACGGTCGAGAACTACCGCCGTCTGCATGATGCCGGTATCGGAACGTATATTTTGTTTCAGGAAACCTATCACAAGGAAAATTATGAAAAACTGCATCCACGGGGCCCGAAAAGCAACTATGCATATCATACGGAAGCAATGGACCGTGCCATGCAGGGAGGTATCGACGATGTAGGCATTGGTGTTCTGTTTGGTCTGAATACTTACCGTTATGACTTCGTGGGTATGCTGATGCATGCCGAACATCTGGAAGCGACATATGGTGTAGGACCGCATACCATCAGTGTACCACGTATTTGTTCGGCCGATGATATCAATTCTTCTGACTTTGAAAATGCTATTTCGGATGATATTTTCCAGAAAATAGTAGCCGTAATCCGTATCAGTGTACCGTATACCGGCATGATTGTTTCTACTCGCGAATCACAACGCTCACGTGAGAAAGTACTGGCATTAGGAGTTTCTCAGCTTAGCGGGGGGTCACGTACCAGCGTAGGCGGGTATGTACACGAAGAAACGCCTGAAGAAAATTCGGCACAGTTTGATGTAAGCGACCGCCGCACACTCGATGAAATCGTGGCCTGGCTGTTGCGTTTGGGATATATTCCCAGTTTCTGCACCGCATGTTACCGTGAAGGACGTACAGGTGATCGCTTCATGTCTCTGGTAAAAACCGGACAGATAGCCAACTGTTGCGCTCCGAATGCACTGATGACCTTGCAAGAGTATCTGGAAGATTATGCCTCTCCCGAAACACGTGAACTGGGTGTAAAGATGATTCGTGAACAAATGGAACAGATTCCTAATCCAGCTATCCGTCGTCGTGCATTGGAAAATCTGGAACGTATTTCCGAAGGAAAACGAGATTTCAGATTCTAACTCTTATAAGATTTGAAGTTTATGCAAGAAACACCTCGTGCCAACCGTCTGCACATCGGACTGTTCGGCAAACGTAATAGTGGTAAATCATCGCTGATTAATGCGCTGACCAATCAGGAAACAGCTCTTGTTTCCGATGTGGCAGGAACCACAACCGACCCTGTATATAAGGCAATGGAGATACATGGCATAGGTCCGTGTGTCTTTATTGATACAGCAGGACTCGATGATGAAGGGGAATTGGGAGCACTCCGTATCCGACAGACCATGCGTGCCATGGAGCGTACAGATGTAGCCCTGCTGGTATGTACCGGAGATAATATCGAAAAAGAGCTTGAATGGAATCGTCTGCTAAAAGAGAAAAATATCCCGGTAATATGGATATTAAATAAAGTGGACTTGCTGACAGATGTTACTTCTACCGTTCGCTCCATAGAGAAAAAATGTGGACAAGTTCCTCTTGCGGTCAGTACCCGTACTAAACAAGGAATGGATGACATACGCCGTAGCCTGATTGCTAAGTTACCCGACGAAACCATGTCACAGGGAATTGTGGGAAGACTGGTAAAGGAAGGCGATACTGTCATGTTAGTTATGCCGCAAGACATCCAAGCTCCTAAAGGCAGATTAATTCTTCCACAGGTTCAGACTATACGTGAATTGCTCGACAGAAAATGTCTTGTAATGAGTTGTACAACAGATAAAATAGACCAGATGCTTCAAGCATTGATACAACCTCCATCGCTTATCATTACGGACTCACAAGTATTCAAGACCGTTTACGAAAAAAAGCCGGCTACGAGTCGACTAACTTCCTTTTCTGTATTGTTTGCTCAATACAAAGGCGATATAGACTACTTTATCGAAGGGGCAAATGCCATCGGATGTCTGACGGAAAATTCGCATGTACTAATTGCAGAAGCATGTACTCATGCCCCACTTACCGAAGATATTGGACGTGTAAAAATACCGAACATGCTTCGTAAGAAGTTCGGAACCGGATTACAGATTGACCACGTTTCGGGAACAGACTTTCCGGAAGATTTGAGCAAGTACGATCTTGTAATTCATTGTGGAGCCTGCATGTTTAACCGGAAATATGTATTAAACCGCGTAATGCAAGCACGTAATCAGCAAATCCCGATGACGAATTACGGAGTAACAATCGCATATCTGGCAGGAATATTAGACAAAATAGATTATTGATGAAAAAAAGTAGGTTTTATTATTGCTTATTTGCATAATATAACCTACTTTTGTCATACTTTCGTCTGCGGTAGTAGCTCAGTTGGTAGAGCATTAGCTTCCCAAGCTAAGGGTCACGGGTTCGAATCCCGCTTACCGCTCTTTCTGGAAATCAGAGGCTTACGTAATGTAAGTTTCTGATTTTTTCTTTTGAAATAAAGCTGGTTTTACCTATGGTTTAACCATGTGAGTTAAACCGAGAGTTAAACCCAAAAATGATGAATGCAACTGTTGATATCGTATGTTACATATCTAAGATTTTATCTAATGGCGAACACCCTTTAATGCTTCGCATTTGTAAAGACGGTAAGAAGAAAATAAAACCAAACCAGTCAATGTAAACAGACAGATATCTCCTTCCTTTTTTATATCGATACTCTCGAAACTATCACATTAAGAAAAACGAAATTGTTTGATTTGAGCAACTTATGGTTTGATTTGCAAAAGTCATTGTCGTACCAACCTCCTACCTTTGTAATAAAATAAATGAGTATAAAAATCATGATGCAACAAGAATTACAAGACCGTATGGCATTGAAAGACTTAGTAGATCGCTATGCAACTGAATCGGATAAGAATAACCAAGATTACTATCGTGAGATTTTTACATCAGACATTAAGTTGAAAGTGTATTTCGGAGATAAACTCGGTATGGATATTCACAACGTAGAAGACATGATTGCCAAATACAAAGCATTCGGCGCAGCTAAGGCTTCATTTCACCAAAATGGACAACAAGTCATAGACTTTACGGATGAAACACATGCTACTGGTATCTGTTATGCCATCGCTACCCTTGTTACTGAGGAAGCGGGCAAGGACAAGCTGACCTTGCATGCTGTACGCTATTATGACAAATATGTCAAGATAGAAGGGCGCTGGTGGATATCCGAACGTGAACAGCACTTTGTTTACTCATCTGTTCCACCATTGGTTTAAGTATTATGAGAATAAAACTAATAACCCTTTGCACAATACTGATGAGCCTTTTGACAACGACTTTATATGCACAAAACCATTCAAAGAAAGGAACAAACATGAACGGAAATAAAATTTTGGTAGCCTTCTTTTCGCGTGCTGACGAGAACTATAACGTGGGCTACATAAAAAAAGGCAATACACAAATTATAGCCGAGATAATAGCCGAACAGACAGGAGGCACACTATTTCACATCGAAACTGTAACTCCCTATCCCATTGCCTATAAGGATTGCATCGATGTTGCTCGAAAAGAATTAAGTTCCAAATCGCGTCCTGCTATCAAAGGCGATATAAAGATAGAAGACTATGACATTATCTTCCTTGGATACCCCAACTGGTGGGGCGATGTGCCAATGGCAGTCTATACATTTATTGAAAAGCATAACTGGCAAGGCAAAAACATTATCCCTTTCTGCACCCACGAAGGTAGTGGATTAGGCAACACAGAAAATAAACTAAAGAACGCCTGCAAAGGAGCAACGTTCCAGAAAGGATTTGCCATACAGGGAACTACAGCTCAAAACAGACAGATACAGGCAAAACAAAATGTAATAGCCTGGCTTAGTAAAGTAAACTTTTAGCTAATAAGAGAAAAAATATAATAAAACAATGAAGAAAAATGTAATGATACTGACCGGTGCGGGGCAAATCGGCATGGCCATCGCACGCCGTATGGGCTACGGAATGAAAATCGTTATTGGAGACAAGCGCAGGGATAACGCAGAAACTATCGCCGAAACAATGAACAAAGCGGGATTTGAAACAGTACCCATAGAGATGGATCTCTCATCACGTGAATCTATTTTAGAACTGATAGATTCGGCTAAACATTATGGAGAAATCCAGATGCTTATCAATGCTGCCGGAGTATCGCCCAGTCAAGCATCTATCGAAACAATCCTTCATGTAGATCTTTACGGGACAGCAGTCCTCTTGGAGGAGGTAGGCAAAGTGATTGCCGAAGGAGGTACAGGAGTAACCATCTCCAGCCAATCGGGACATCGGTTGCCTGCCCTTGGAACAGAAATAGATGAACAGCTTGCTATGACTCCAGCAGAGGATCTGCTGAAACTGGATATTTTACAACCGGCCAATATCCGCGACACTTTACATGCCTACCAACTGGCAAAACGATGCAATGTAAAGCGTGTTATGTCGGAATCAGTCCGTTGGGGTGAACGGGGAGCACGTATCAACTCTATCTCTCCGGGTATTATTGTTACCCCACTTGCCATTGATGAGTTCAATGGTCCACGTGGAGATTTCTACAAGAACATGTTTGCTAAATGCCCTGCAGGCCGTCCGGGTACAGCCGACGAAGTAGCAAATGTAGCCGAACTGCTGATGAGTGAACGTGGAGCTTTCATCACCGGATCCGATTTTCTGATAGATGGTGGAGCTACAGCATCCTATTTTTATGGTCCACTCCGTCCGTAATATTCTCATATTTCACCGGTTCCCAGATTGATTATGAAGCTAAAAATCGGCAAAGAACAGATAACTCACCAACTAACAAGAATGTATCATGCCATATAGAATATACCCCAAAGCCATAAAAGATAAAGACAAGGTACAGTCTGTAAGCAGATTCTCTTCGGTCACAAACAAGAGCAAGTTGGAGAAATGCCAACTCTGAGAAGAGGCTGAAGCATCGGAAAAATGAGATTATCAGCCTGATAATTTGTTCATCTTTACCCGAAAGCTTATCTTTACAAGCAATGAAAATGAATAGAGGAAAAGCAGGCAGTTATGATAGAAAATCTTACCGAATTTTACAAGCGTATCGGGCGCAACGATCTTGCAGCCGAAGCATACATTAAGGAGAAGCCCTATTTCACCATACAAGAGAGTAAATGTCGTATCGGACATGTATCATTCAGCTATCGTGATTTTTATAAAATTGCGTTGGTCTTGGAAACAGGTAAACTCTACTATGCCGACAAATGGATTATGGTTGACCGCCCTGCCTTATTATTTTCTAATCCGATGATTCCATACGCATGGGAAGCTACGGGAAAAGCTCTTGGTACAGGATGTTTTTGCATTTTCAATGAAGCATTTATTGAAGCAAGTGAGAAAATGGGAACACTGGCAGACACCCCACTTTTCAATCAGTCGAAAGAACGTATCTATTTTCTAAATGACAATGTACTGAAAAGTGTTACAGATATCTTTAATAAAATGCGAGAAGAATTGAAGACTGATTATTCTCAGAAGCTTGACATTCTGCGCTGTTACGTCCATCTGATGGTACATGAAGCAATGAAAGTTGCCCCCAGCAGTACTTACGTGCCCCATAAGAATGCCGCCCAGCGTATTGCGGAACTATTTCTTGCATTACTCGACCGTCAATTTCCTATTGAATGGCCGAAAAAGATTTTACGCCTGAAATCAGCTACTGATTTCGCCGACCGCCTCTCCGTTCATGTCAATCACCTGAATCGAGTTGTTAAAGCAACAACCGGACGTACTACCTCCGATCTTATCAATGCTCGCATCGCGCAGGAAGGAGTACGGTTATTACAGCATAGCCAGCTAAGTATCAGTGAAATTGCATACAGCCTTGGGTTCGAAGAACTTTCCTCATTTAGTAATTTTATAAAGAGACGAACAGGTATCTCGCCCACAGAGCTCAGAGCGGCAACAGACTGAAACTTTCCTGTTCTGGTTTTACAGAAAAGCACATCGTTCTTCTTATGCTAAGGGCATTCTTAGCATCAACCAAATGATTTTATCTGCGATAATTAGGGTGACATGTACTGCCGTCAATGCAGATAAATGGAGCCCTCTTTACAGATATTATGCTCTTTCTCCGGAAATCGTATTTCCCGATGCAATATCTTCTCATACTACGGCTGCAAGTATATCTGTACCATTATTTCCTGATTAAGAATAGTAGATATACGCATTGAACATTCAATGAATACATGATAACATACGCATATTCCAAAATTATTTTATCTTTGTAAAAAATAATACTGTTACCATGAAACCAAAGTCATTACTAACCTTGTTCATTCTATCGCTTTGCCTGAGTACGACCTCATGTATCGTAACCAGACATCGTGCTAAACCGCCACACAAGAAGGAAATTCCTCCGGGACACGCCAAAAAGTTACATGGCAAGAAATCGGCCAAGTTCGATGCTCCGGGGTATCTTAAGCATTAACTCTACCACACAAAGATAGCGGATGCTTATCTTTGCAAGTAAAAATGATTGCCGGAATGCTGGATATACATCATCGATATAACCGCAGGCGGCAATCATTTTGCAAATATCGTATGTCTTATTTTTTCTGCTGACCGAAAAGCCAGCTCATAAAATCCGGACAGTTGAAGGCAGGATTCCAACTACCATGGTTGCAACCCGGAAACTCGGTATACAGCACCGAAGCACCTGCCGCCTTCAATGCCTTATAGGCTTCACGGGAACCGGCTACGGGAACCACATCATCAGCGTCGCCATGAAAGATACGGAATGCCACGTTCTTAGCGGTCGACAAGCGTGTCGGATTTATCGTACCACAGATAGGAACAGCAGCCGCAAACATGTCAGGAAAGCGGGAAACCATATCGTAAGTTCCCATTGCTCCCATCGACAATCCGATAATATAAACTCTCGATTTATCAACCTGCGGGTTTGCCAGATACATATCGAGCATTTCTTTTACAGCCCGAAATGCAGATGGCATCTCCTCACCGACCGGCATCTGAGCCGGAATAAAAGAAAGCGGACGAGTGGCATATGCCCAATAGCTATCTTCGGGACATTGCGGAAACAAAACGAAGGCAGGATATTTTTCCCGGTTGACCGGATTCAGAAACATCTGTGCACCATGCGTCAACTGTTTTTCATTGTCATTGCCTCTTTCACCTGCTCCATGCAGAAACAATACCAGCGGATACTTTTTTCCGGCCTGCATTGCTTCCGGCTCCAGCAGACGGTAATTCAGGCTATCGCCCGACACAGAAACAAAAACCTTGCGTTCATAGTTATCTTGTGCCAAGATAGGTCCTAAATTAAAAAGCAGCACAGACAACAGCAGAATAATTTTTTTCATAATGTGTTTTTTTAATGGATTAGAAATAAAATAATGTGATACTCTTATATCTGTCCCAATAGAGCAAACTCATACCACCTTTCAAAAGTAACACTTTTTTCGTTAACAGCAATTCTGGCATCCCCTGTCGAGAATAAATTAATCGTCCGAAAAGGTTTCTCCTGACCATTCAGAAAGAAGGAGCTGGAAACCCAATTATTTTTTGTACAAATTTCTTTGTTTTTTGTACAAAAAATAAAAAAACGTCCAGACGTTTTTTGTAATATAACCTGATATGTCTCAGTAGATCACATGACGTGTTACACAAAACAATACGAGCCTGACATATCAAATGTCAAGCCCGTAAACAATAAAACTTAGAAAAAACAATTGTTTATTGCTTTTCAAGTTCAAATCCAAGCTGAAGCCCATCGTATTGGTTCAGCAAAGAAGTAGCAGCGCTGATAGTAGAATTCGAATTTCCCAAAGCACCACCGATAGTCTGTGCCAGCGACATCAACTTGTCGGCCTTGAAAAGCAGACTCATCTTATTAGGCGACAATACCTGCTGCGAAACGGTTGCATTAAACTTAATGCCGAGCTTAGTCTTTAAGGTCAGCTCCTTTGTATCGGCATTATAAGAATAAGTACCGCTGGTTGTACGACCTTTTACGGTAGAAGTATAAGTACTGTCGGCATTAAACACATATGTACACCCGTCGGTAAAACCCAGTTTGGAAAGCACATCCGACATCTTTTCTTCTACCTTTTGAGAAGCTACTTCTCCACCCGCCTGTGCCAGAAAATTATCGCTTTCAAACTTACAGTCGGGCCCCGTGTACTTCCATGTTCCTTCCAGAGAAACACCCGATGAGTTGGTTACTTTATTTGTAACAGCATTTGCCACACCCGAAAGAATAGATTGTAAACTTTGTGCATTAACCGCACCACTTGCCATGTACATAAAGCATGACAGGCAGATTAATCTGATAATGTTCATCTTTTTCATTTTCTTACATTTCTTTTACATTGAATCTATTTGGTCATTTTTTATGATAAAATGACATACAAAGATACAAAATCCCGATAAAAAAGAGCATATGTAATGCAATAAAATCGGGTACAATATTTACCGATTCTCTACCTCCGGTAAATTTGCACCCGATTAACTTAGGCTATTTTATTGATAGATATACTCTACCGGTGATTTTTTGAAACGCACATTACGAGTATTGTTTGCGCCCGCCCCGTTGTGTTCCAAAATTGCATTGTTTCCTCTCAACAGCCATCCGGTTACATTCGGATTATAACATGCAAGCAGCAACCAGTTTCCATTCACTCCGTCATTGTTCCACTGGCAACCTACTCCATAGAATGTAAGAGGTTCATCACCGTGTCCTGCAATACTTCTGACAGAAAAGCTCCACTGCTCGTTCAAAGCGTGTCCGTCAAGCTGTATGCCAGAACGCTTTTCAAGAATAATTTCACTACGATACTGTCTGTTTGTTGCATCGTTCTCAGGATAGAATCCTGACCAGGTTGTCGGTATGGGTATGGAAAAGAGTCCAAGAATATTCTTGTAATCATCAAATGTCGGCATTTCATAACCATCGGGAGCCAATGAAGCAGGTTCCGCTTTATTGATATGGTTCGACTCACTACTACGCCAGCCGTCCAATGTCACCTTACCGTCGCGATACACAGCCTGCAAGGCTATCCCATTATTCCCTTCATAGGCAGCATTCCATAAACGCACATATTCCTCGGATGAGCAAGTCTTAAGATAGTCCTGTACGGTTTGCCCTGCCAGACGTGCCGGATCGCTGGAACTTAACACCTGATCGTCGAAACTTCTGGAATTACCTATAGCATTGTAACGACACCACCAAGTACCATTGAGATAAGTTACAGGCAATCCGTAATTACGGCGAACGACTGTATAAACTTCCATGGGTTGTTCGTCCGAGATGCGGCGCACCACCAGCCGAGCAGACTGTTTACGTCCATCAGCTTTCGGGTCATTTGGCTTCCATCCTCCTACCACGCGATAAGTATTGGCATCTTCTCCAGCCTTTTCCACCTTCACCCAAGGGTCTTCGTCGCCAAACTCAGCAACAAGCTCCAGACCTTCAGGAATGGTAAAACGCCCCATTTCGTTATCAATGTAACGTCCAAAGTCGCATGTATAATTTTCACGGTCGAAACTGAATCCTTCCAGCCGGATAGGATTTTCTTCCATTACCAGTGTCACGCAGTCTTCTTCATAATTTTCGTTCAACCCTTTACGGCGGAAATACACTTTCGCTTCTTCCTGAGGGTATCCAGGAGGGAGAAGTGCCTTATGGAAGGTAAAACAATTTTTCTTTTCGCCTGCCACTTCCGACAATACGGCTTCTACCGTAATGTCCGGGCTCTGCGATGATACAAATTCCAGTTCGTCATCGCAATCGAATGCCAGCGTAAAATCCAATGCTCTACTCGGCAGAGAAACCACATTCCCCGATTCTGACACAACAACCCCTTCCGGTAATACAGAAGCTCCCTTGTCGACCGTTATGGTACCGTCGAAATCGGGACGTAAAGCTACGTCTCCTCCATCTTCCCATGCAGTCACTTCCAACTTGACATCCGCCGACAAAGCATCTTTTCGGACTGTAATCGTATAAACGGTATTACGTTTCAGGAACGAGGGCAAATCAACCTCCTTTACATAGGTTTTCCCGTTCATTTCCATCTCGGCTGCCACCTTTAACTGCTGATTAGCCTGTTCGCCTACATAGGCAATGCCCGAAGAATCTCGTGACAAAGGCTGCTGAAATACAATATGCATATCCTCGACAGGTGCACCTTCGGGAGAAACCACCCCAGTCTGCGGCAGCAGATAAGATTCTTGTGCAACATTTTTCAATGTCAGGCTTTTTACAGACAACACTCCCCCGGTCTTTACCAAAAGGTCGAAACGAGCTGTCCCATGTTTCAGGCTCATAGGAAATACAAACTGTCCCTGCGGCTGCTCCTTCAAGTCCAACTTGCCTGCAAAGAAACGAGGCATTACTCCTTCTTCGGCCTTTACAGTGGTATTCAGCCACTCCTGTTCTGTCGTTCCTCTATCCTTCATCTGCTGCAAATCGATTAATCCTTCAGTATTTGCGAGCATATAAAGCGTACCCGACATACTCTTCAGTTTCAGCGAATATGTGTCCGACGATTTGTTCAGATCAGTGTAAACTTCTGTCATCAAGCCGTCTTCGAATAAACACGCTTGAATATCCTTAATCTCATTTTCGCCTTCAAGAGAAGAAACCCTTCCGTCCACCTTAAAAGCTGAAATGTCTGCCTGAACAACGGCCGGACTTTCGGTGCCCTTCTGTACCGCTTCGTGTTCATCCGAACACGAAGCCATAAGAAAAGCCGACAGCAATATGCTGTACAAACCTAAATAGTTTCTTTTATTGTATATCATTATCACCTATATCTATCAAAATATAATTAAAACAATTACAACTGGGGGACGATTTCCGTATCTGTTCCCGGTTCCCAATCATCAATGCCCACTTTTACTACAATGTCAATATCATTCTTTCGTACTGTAATCGTATAAATGGTATTACGCTTCAGGTTTCCTTCCAAAGTCTTTGTCAAAACCTTGTGCTGCCCGTCTATTACAGCATCGATGCTAACTTCCATTCCATTGTTTTCCTGTTCATACACATAGAGCACTGCCGGAGTAGAAGCCGTCAACGGTGTATCGAAAGTTACTTCCATGTCCTTACGAGTTACATCTGTCGGCGATTTCACACCCTCACTCTGTGAGAACAAATATCCCGACTGAGCTACATTTTTAAGTGTCAATCTCTCAATAGATGCACTTCCTGCCACATTTACATTCAAATCGAAACGAGCAACGCCACGCTTCAGAGTCAAAGTCTGTGCCGATTGACCTTGTCCGTTCAAGGTCAGCATTCCTGTAAATACATTGGCAACCTTGCCTTCGTTCATGCCCAAAGCAGTAGTTTTCCATTCTTCTTCGCTGATACCTTCAGTCTGCATCTGTTTCAAATCCAACATACCATCAGCATTTGCCACCATATAGATAGTACCGTCGTAACTATCCACCTGCAAGTTGTAGCCATCAGCTGTTGGCTGTAAGTTTTCAAAAACCTTAGTCATGATTCCTTTTTCGAATACACACGCTTTCATATCGGTAATGGAATTTTCTCCTGCAAGCTCTTGTCCTGCCCCCTCATAGCTAATCTGACGCGTAGCAATTACCAACGGACGTGTTGTTTCTCCTAAACCTCCATCCCCTTCGTTATCGTTTGAACACGCAGTAAAAGCTAACCCTAAAAATGCAATACCTACCAATCCCAAATTTTTCATTTTCATCATTGTTTTCTTAGTTGTTTTCATTATGTTTTTTGTTCTATTTTTATTATTCATATATATATTCTACCGGAGTTTTCACACAGCGTATCGTACGAGTTTTCTGAGCATTATTGTTTGAATACTTGAACCAGTTACCTCTACCGTCACTCTTAGGATAGCCCTCTATCAGCCAAGTATTATTGACATTGCCGTAAGTTGCCAGCAAGACCATCATGTTTGAAATGCTTTTATCTGCCCACTGATGTCCCAAACCGAATATAGTCCAATGAGTATTGTTGTAGACAAAGTCATAAAGTCCAATCGTACCATATTCTACTCCATCGACAACCAGTGTACGTTCGGCTACCGAAAAATTCATACGTTGCCCTAATCCATTATTAAATACTCCCCAAGTATTATATCCCAGATTACAGTTTTCATTCCATGTAAAGAAACGATAATTGTTATAATTAGGAATCTGATATCCGTCAGGAGCCATTTCTGTAGGATCCATTGTTCCAAAATTTCCAGATGTTCCCTGATACCCTTCATAATAAAATGTATCACCTTCGTGGGTCAGCTTTAATCCATCCTGATTTCCTGCCTGATACTGGTCACCCATTGCCTTCAGCAAATCTTCATCAGAACAAGTCTTCAAATACTCAAATACGTTGGATTCTTCAGACACCGGATCATTCTTTATCAAAATCTGGTCGGAAAAGTTTTTCACATTTCCCCGCAAATTGTATTTGCACCACCAGGTCCCGTTTATATTAACCACCGGCAACCCCCAATTTTGTCTTTTTATCGTATAAGTTTCCTGACGACTTCCATCTGCGTCTGCAATCAGTAATCGTGCTTCTTGTACTCGTCCGTCTGCATCGGGATCATTAGGTTTCCAGCCAGCAATGATACGATAAGTACCCGCCGTTTCACCTGCTTCAACCTTCATCCACGGAGCAGTTCCTGCGATTTCTGTCTTTAAGACCTTACCTTCGGGCAGAGTAAGTATTCCAAGTTCTCCATCAATGTAAGTATTAAAATCGCATACGGCATTTCCATCAAAACGAATCTTGCCTGTCAGCTTAATCGGATTGGGACGAAAGACCAGTACCACTCGTCCGGTACAAACATTCTGTTTATATACATCCAGATATATGTATTCTTGTACGCTTCCTGGCATCTTTCGGGAACTGCTTACACTAACCTTTGCCAACTGCTGCAAACCACGTGCTGCAACCTGTGGAACGACATTTACTCCTTCAGCCATGCCATCTACAATCAGGCGTGTACCCTCTTCTGCCAGCAAAGACAACTGAAAATCACTTTCCTGATAAGGTACAAAAACAGTATCTCCACGTTCATTGATTTCCACGCCTTCCGACAGTTCAGAAGCATTCTTGTCAATCAAGCCTTTCAGCAATTGTCCCGACTCTGAGGAGATTCCGTTTTCCCAATCATCAGTCATGACCTCTACACGAGCATCAGCTCCGTTGCCATACACCTTCAAGGTATATATTGTATTACGTTTAATAACGGAGAAAGAAGTCTTGAGGCGATGCCATGCACCATCGGCTGTAGTAACCATCAACTCCACATCGTATTGTCTGCCTCCCTGCTCACACACATAAAACAAGGTTTCCTTGCGATTCTCGAAAGGTTCCTCTCCAAAATCTTTCATCAGTTCTGTCGGATCGATTTCCTCAGGAGATTGAGCTTCCTGCCTTTCATTTACATAGCCGGAGGGTACTATATTTTTTATCTTCAGATTGTTTACCTTTACTCCTTCGAAAGACGAATCCAGGTCAATGCGGGAAACACATCGCTTCATGGCTACCGTTGCCGAAATCATCTCGCGGTCAAGTTCTATACGTCCAGTCATTACCATTCCAGAGGCAGTCAGTTCGTCCACAGTAGCCTGCAAGTCCAAAAATTCTTCCAGAGTAGTCTGCCCAACCTGTAAAGCAGCCTTGCGGATTATTTCTCCAGCATTTGCCAAAAAGTAAACCGTACCACGCATCTGCAACGGCTGCAAGTGACAAGTTCCCTCACTATCCGGATTCAGGCGGTCGAAAATCTCTTCCAGAACACCTTCCTCAAAACGGAAACCTTCTACTTCATTTACACGACATTCAGCATCCGAAGTTTCTCCTTCCGCCATGCCGGAAGCGATCAGACGTACACCGATTGTACCTTCAGGCAAACGCCCTTGTATATCATTATCCGAGTTACAGCCGCAAAGAAATAATATCATAAGGCTGCACACTCCTATCAGATTTCTTATCTTACTCATTATTTCGTATTGTTATTATTAATCTATTTCGAACAATCAGACTCCTATTTATATCTGTTCGGATTATTCTTACTGTTCAGGTAAGTGGATGAATCTATCGGGAACTTGCTTAAATTCTGTACATAAAAATTATTCATCAACTTCTCGGCCCATGGCCCGTAAGTAAACGAACTGCTATGACCATAACCCATTACATGTCCCAATTCGTGAAACATAATACTACATGCATAAGCATTCCAGTAATGTTCGAACCACGCCTGCTGGTAAGCTCCAAACGTGCTTCCTCCTCCCAGACCAATGATACCGTTACCCGGATAAACCAGCCCGACCTGTAAGGTGCGTTTTTGTCTCATTTGCTGTAAAACCCGTTCTACTTGTATAGGATTTTTATTATCATCATAAAGCTGATCTGCATTTTCAGTCAGAATCTGTTCGTGTTCCGGCATATCAATCATGTAAGTGAAATTAAGGAACAAGGCAACAGATTCACGACAATGTACAGGACGGATACCCATCCAGTTTCCAACCGGACCACCATCTTCGCGTTCAGGATCGCCACCATACAAGCCCCAGTAAATATCCCATCCGTGTTCTATTTTCGTCAATTTCTCCCAGTATGGGTCAGTCGACTCAACCTTAAACTCGGCACCTGCCAGTTCAGAAGCTTGCATCTGATGTACTTCAATCTGTCTTCCTGATTCAGTACGACACATAGACGAACGTTGTACCAAAGGCAATGCCTCATAAAAATCGGCAAATCCCGGAATCGTATCGAAGTAAGCCAAATCAAAATACTCATCACTTACAGCAGGAATATGCACCTTGACAAGAACATTTTTCAAATCGCGTGGCGAATAAAAACGCATATGCAATTCCCCGTCGTCGGTAATGTTTAACTGAAGCGGTTGCGCCGTGTTGAACTTTCTCAGTGAAGGATTCGTGTATACTTCTTTCGTTTCATCATCCTGCAAGATTTTAGTATGCTTGCCTTCTGCATAAGCCGATGAAGTAAGGAACATAACAACCGACTTGTCATCCGGATGGTTGACCTTCGTTTCTATCTGATGAATATGATTCGATTCCATTTCCTTCTGACCGAATGCATAAACCTGACTGACTTCACTACCACGATAATTCCGTGTCTGGATACTGATTTCCCCATTCAACACAGAACCTTCCTTCAAAGGCATAAAGCAATAAGAGGTAACACTATCCAAAAGCAAGTCTTGTAATGTACCGTCACTCTCGCCTGCCATTGCTCCATCACCGGAAAGTACTGTATAAAAGTGGACAGAACCCAATGTAGCTCTCTTAGCAGTTACAGCCGTACGTACATACGGATTGTTGTATGCAAACTCAAAATCAACCTTACTTATAATACGTTGCTGTTTTACATCCTGTCGTATTGTAGCAACTTCCTGCTTGCCACCTGTACCTTGCTGTACTGTTACCGTAAACGGTGTCTGCGAATAAAAATATTCAGCATCCAGCGGCTTCTGCAAATCTTCCGGAAACTCGAGCCAGGTTTCATCAATGTGATTCAATTCGTGAATTGTTGCTCTATCCAAGCTCTCATTACCTTTCACTCCCAATACCAGCAAGCGATAATTCCCTTCGTGCAACCCTTCTACATAAATTTCGGAAGTCGACGGATTATATTTACTTTTGGTATCTCTCACACGATTGCCATTCTCATCTACAATACAGTATTCCAGTCGGTCATAACGTGCTTCTTCCAGTGTAGAAGCACGTGACAAAGTGCCACTATATCCTACATCGTATAATTTGAAAACTGCTTCCGGTGTATCTGTGCTTGCAGTAGTATTCCATTCTTCCCGGCTACAAGCCATCAGCAACAGACTACACAAACATGTAATTAAAGTAATTTTCTTCATTCGTTTTCTGCTTTTACTATGTCAAAGTTTTAAAAGTTATTTCATCAATTATTGTTACATATTCGTAGAAAAAACGCAAAGTTTTGTAAAATGCTTAACGTTTATCCCCCATTTTTTACGTAAAGAGAAACATTCATGTTCCGCATTTTGTTCAACTTTTCCAATAAAAAAAATGAATAAATCAGCTAACCTCCTCTCACTCAACAACTATCTTTTTAACTTTCAAACTTAATTCACGAAACATTTTCAGAAAAAACATAAAGCAAACCATCAAATCATATTTTTATTTTCCAGCTTTTATGTAAATTTGTTGCATAAAAATAAGGTCAATTATGAAAAAAACACTCTGTTCATGGCTCAATATCCTGATGGGATGCATCATTTTAGCAGCAGGATTCGTTTTCTTTATCAATCCATATAATATCGTTCCGGGAGGAGTTTATGGTGCCAGCATCGTACTGCATAACCTATTTCCATCCATACAAGTGGGAACATTTGGTTACATGTTCGATATTCCGTTACTCATCCTGTCGGTTATTCTACTTGGAGCGAAGCTGGGATCACGTACTATTGCCGCAGCCATGACCACTCCCTTTCTGATGAATATGATGTCAAGAATGGTCTATCCTACCGAAGAAGCCCTTCAGGCACTTGATCCGTCCCAACTGATAGGAGGAAGCATGAACCTGTCCGATCATCTGATGCTGGCATGCATCATGGGAGCAACGCTGATAGGTATAGGCACAGGCATTGTAATCCGTAATCAAGCAACAACGGGAGGTAGTGACATTGTAGGTATGTTGCTCCAAAAGTATTGTCATATACGTTTTTCAAAAGCTATCTTGCTGGTCGACGGAACGGTAGTTTGTTTTGGCCTTCTGGTTATAGGTTTCGGAATAGGCAGCGCAGAAGACTCCATACAACCTTCCTGGCACTTGTCTTTCTACTCACTTATCACCATTTTTATTATTTCCCGAGTCATAGCATACATGATAAACGGTTCTAAAAACGACAAACTGATATTTGTCATCAGCGATAAAAAAATGACTGAACTGCATTCGTATATACTAAAAGACCTTGATCGTACAGCCACTTGTATAAAGAGCAGCGGACTCTATACAGGCAAAGAAAAAGAAATGATATTCCTCGTTGTAAGTTATAAAGAAGTAGCTGGTGTAAAACACACTATCAAGGCAGCAGACCCTAAGGCTTTTGTTGTAGTAACGGACGCTTACGACACATTTGGCGAAGGCTGGAAACAACTTCCTTCACCCAACGAGATTGATCCCGAATAATAAAGGCATATCCGTTTTATTTCGGTAATTCGGGTACAAGAATCTGTAATCTGTTTATGTTCGGTTAACGTGGAGCACAGTAATTTTGTGGTATATAAAAAAGGATTATTCTAAACCCTTCGTACCATGAAAGTCAAAAAAATTACAACTATATGTATTGCCCTGACAGCAATGCTCCCAATAACTATATTAAATGCACAGAATATGGAAAAAGAAAATCGTGTACCCCAACATCTCAGCACATTTCCCATTGGTGAAGAGAATGTGCAATATGCCAAATTCTTTATCGGAAAATCTTATTTAGCCCCATTAACGAGCAATAAAGAGCTGAACACTCCGATATGTAATGTGACTTTCGAACCAGGATGCCGCAACAACTGGCACAGCCATACGGGAGGGCAACTCCTGATTGCGGTAGGAGGAAAAGGATTTTATCAAGAAAAGAATAAACCGGCACGCTTGCTGCTTCCAGGAGATATTGTAGAAATAGCTCCCAATGTAATTCACTGGCATGGAGCAGCACCCGATAGTTGGTTTTCGCATCTCGCTATTGAATGTAATCCCCAGACGAATAAAAATACCTGGTTAGAGCCTGTCGATGATGAAGAATACTCAGCTGCAACTTCACCAAACGGAGAGTTATCTGCCGAAGCAGCCAAAAATCAGTCGACATGGTATGCCACATATCACGATAATTTAGCAATCACTGATCCAGAGCTGGCTGAAATATTTGGCAATTTTACCTTTGGAAACGTAGCAAAATACGGTCAACTGGAAACACGAAGCCGAATTCTGGTTACAATGGCTTCCACCATAGCAACAAACTCTACAACGGAATACCGAAAGACACTTCATGCCGCTCTTGCCAATGACATTACTCCCTTAGAAATAAAAGAGGTTTTATACCATGCTGTACCTTATGCCGGCATGTCGAAAGTGGAGGAACTGATTGAAGTGGCAAATGATTTTCTTTCGGAGAAAGGAGTAAAACTCCCATTGGCGCCTCAGTCCGTTGTAACTCCGGCTACCCGAATGGAGAAAGGGCTGGCTCTACAAAAAGATATTTTCGGCAACCAGATAGACCATCTGTATGAAACATCCCCTGCAAATCAGTTGCACATTCAAAAATATCTTTCAGCAAACTGTTTCGGAGATTATCAGACTCGCCCTGTATTCGACCCTAAGACACGAGAACTCCTGACATTCGCAATTCTAATTTCTCTGGGAGGATGCGAACCTCAAGTGAAAGGACATATCGCAGGAAACGTCAATGTAGGGAATGACAAACAAACATTACTGACTGTCGCCACGCAGCTATTGCCCTATATAGGATATCCGCGTACACTAAATGCCATAGCCTGTCTGAATGAAGTTATTCCTGAGAATTAAAACGTAAGCCACGTTTATAGTTTACCCTATCTTACAGAACAGCAAATTATAAACGTGGCTTAACCATATCGATAAAACCTTTTTCTACCGAATTATCCTATATGCCGAAGGAGTATACCCTACCGTTTTCTTAAAAATACGAGTAAAATGCTGAGGATATTGAAAGCCCAATCCATACGCAATCTCACTGACACTCTTGTCCGTGCCCAAGATTTCTTCCTTTGCTACGTCAATCAGTTTTTCCAAAATATATTCTTGGGCAGTCTTACCTGTTTCTTTCTTTATCAAATCACCAAAATAGTTAGGCGATAAATGCACACTATCGGCAAAATATTTCACGGTAGGAAGTCCTTGTACTTGCGGACGGTCACTTTGAAAATATTGTTCCAGCAGTTCTTCAAACTGAACTAAGATTCCTCTATTCACCTTTGTCCGAGTAACAAACTGCCTTTCATAAAAACGCATACAGTAATCCAGCAACAATTCAATGTTACGCGAAATCAACTTTTTGCTGTGTTTATCAGCCGGACGGACGAGCTCCAAATGAATCTTATCCAGACAATCGCGAAAAATACCTTTTTCCTCATCCGAAAGATGCAATGCTTCATTCGATGCATAAGAGAAGAAAGAATAATGCTTTATCTCCTGCCCGAGTGGAGTCCCTTTTATCAAGTCTGGATGAAACAACAAACCATACGACAAAGGGCGTACTCCCGGTTCCATATTCACTTCAACTACTTGCCCCGGAGCAAAACTTGTCACTGTACCTTCCTGATAATCGTACGTCTGTTTGCCATACCGTAAATCACCACAACGAGTTTGCTTCAAGAAAAGAGCATACAATCCAAAATTCATTATAGCATGTGTCGGAAATGTTGAGGCCTTAGATAAGTCGACTACCGTCACTAATGGATGAAGAGTTTCCTGACCATACAATTTATTATATTGCTCTACTGAATCGAATCTGATAACATCTCCCATATTTTCTGTTTTTATCCGTACAAAGATACCAATAAATACACAACCCACAAAACCGTAAACGCCCGATACATAAATCAGTAATCCGGATGCATATACCAATGATTTATATTCCACATTCTGTATCAGAAAACAAATGACAACGATAATTCAAAAAAAAGAATGTTCCATAAAAAGACTATCACCTTTTTCCTTCATACTACTTGCCTGTATTTCATTATCAACTTGCAGTCCGGCAAACGAGGAAACATTCACTGCCAGTTCATCCGGTCAGCAAAACTAAAAACAACAATCACAGGGAAAGTAATCAAATTTAATTGACAGCAAATAAAAATTCATTCACTGCAGCACTCATAGAAAGCACTTCTACCCAAGCCTTAAAAGCACGTTTGGTTCAAGGGAGTATAACAATCAAAAAACTTGTCCAGCAGACACTATCCGTCAGGTCAGGAAGTTTCCTCAAAAACCTCTGCATCTTTTTTCAAAATTTGTACAAAAGATTTTATTTTTTGTACAAAAAACAGAGGACTTGTCGGCATGTTTCAAGAAACTGCCAGTTTCTTTACCTCGAGGTCTGCCCAAAGAAGAATAACGTATCCTGCAAAACCCCGTTGCATACGCCCGTCGAGAGAAGCAGGTCGATACAAAATCTGTAATAAAGGTTATAGTCTCTGTAATTTATCTACAACATCTTTACATAACCCGAAGTAACTTTGTAGCATAAACAATCAATATATAAAAGTTATGACACTTCCTGATTTCTTAGCATATGTGAAGACACGCCGTGCACTCAACACAGCCGAAATCCATCAGTTTATGAACGATATGAGCAACGAGGCTCGACGCATTACTTTCGAGCTGAACAATGCTTACCATACTCCCGAAGAGGTACGCGCCTTGCTGTCGCGCCTGTTTGGGAAAGAGGTAGACAGCTCTTTCCGCGTCTTCCCACCCTTTTATACTGATTTCGGAAAAAATATTACGATAGGAAAAGATGTATTCATCAACGCCTGCTGTCATTTTCAGGATCACGGAGGAGTCGTCTTGGGCGACGGCTGCCAGATTGGACATAACGTGGTGTTTGCCACCCTGAACCACGGGCTGGCTCCAGAAGACCGGCAGACCACTTATCCGGCACCTATCGTGCTTGGTAAAAATGTTTGGGTGGGCTCCAATGCAACTATCCTGCAAGGAGTGACCATCGGCGACAATGCTGTAGTAGGAGCCGGTGCGGTAGTTACGAAAGATGTGCCCGAAAATACGATTGTCGGCGGGGTTCCGGCACGGGTTATCCGCCACATTTAACTTAGCGAAACGGTTTCGTTTATTTCCATAACTGCATGAGGTCGGTTTCTCCCCAGTACCAATGGGTATATCCTGCAATGACGTTTTTGTATCGGTACAAAGGAGTGTCGACCTCAGTGCCACATGCATCACATAAACGGGCAACAGAAGCCAAGTTACCGGAAGAAACAACCTCCGAAAAATGGAACTCATGCCCCCGCAACGACACACCGTTGTATTCCGTTTCGCGATAGCCTGCTTGGAGGCGTGGATGCTCCACCGTACAATCTATCGGCAACACACCTGCCATATCAAATGCTGCCCCTTTTCGCGTAGTGAGCGTACGTCCCAGATACATCATGCCGCCACATTCGGCATAAATCTTGCCACCCTCTGCTGCATAATCGCACAACTGCTGCATGATTTCCCGGCGATGGTGCAAACGGCGTGCATAGAGTTCGGGATACCCTCCCGGAAGATAGACTAAATCGGCTGCCGGGAGCTTGCTATCGCGCAGAGGGCTGAAAAATGTAATCCGTCCCTGCTCGGCCAAGCGCTTCAGGTTTTCGTAATAGATGAAGCAGAACGCTTCATCTCTTGCAACCGCTATCTTCAGTTTCCGGCGCAAAGTTTCTTCAACAGCCGTTTCAGAAACATAAGGCAACGTATACGGACAGGGAAAAACCGACTGACACAAGTTCAGCAGCTTATCCATCTCCACATATTTCTCGACCAGAACCGAGGCTTTTTCCACAATCTCGTTCATGGAAGTCCGCGCCGTCAGTGTCAGTCCCAAATGGCGAGAAGGTACATACAGTTCTTCTGAATACGGAAGATACCCCAAAGCCTCCAGCCCGGCATCGGTACAAGCCTCTTTTAGAAAAGCATAATGCGAAGCCGATGAAACCTGATTGAACACAACTCCTGCTATCTTCATACCTCGCGCAAAATGTCTGAAGCCGAAAAGCATGGGAGCCACGGAATAAGCTGCGGTACGTGCATTCACCAGCAGCACTACAGGAAGATTCAGAAGCCGGGCTATTTCAGCCGCACTACCTTTGTCGCGGCTGTATCCGTCGAATAATCCCATGACCCCTTCAGTCACACAGACATCAGCATCCTCCGACTGGCGGTTATAGATACGCTGAATATGATGGTGGTGCATCATCCACGTATCAAGATTCACCGACGGACGTCCGGCTGCAACCGCGTGAAACTGGGTATCAATATAATCGGGACCGCATTTAAACGGCTGTGCCTGCAAGCCACGTTTCTTCAGTGCCCGCAGCAGTCCCATGGTAAAAATAGTTTTTCCACTGCCCGAAGCGGCAGCTCCAATCAGTAGTTGTGGTTTCATCATGCCACAAATGTAAGGATTTTCTGTATGCCTATAAAATATTCCGCGGTTTTTACTACCTTTATCGCGTAAAACTAAAAATTAATATCGCATAAATGAAATTAGGAAAATGGATTGGTGGTATCATGGGATTCATGGCTATGGGACCACTGGGAGCACTGGCGGGTTATGCCATCGGCTCACTGTTCGACAAAGCTGCATATGTACCCGAAAATATGGGTACCGACAACGGAAACGCAACATACGAAGGACAGCGAAACAGTTTTCTGTTCTCGCTGCTGGTCATGGCTTCGTATATCATCCGTGCCGACGGAAAAATCATGCACAGTGAAATGGAGTTTGTACGGCGCTTTCTGCGAACCAATTTCGGGGAGAATGCCGTAACGGAAGGTGAACAGATTCTGCTGAACTTGTTTGAACAGCGCAAGCAGATGGACGCAACCAACCCGCACGCTTTTCAGAATACCATACGCGAATGTGGCGCACAGATTGCAGCCAACATGAGCTATGAGGAGCGTCTGCAACTGCTAAGTTTTCTGGCACAGATAGCACGCAGCGACGGAAATGTGTGCGCGGCCGAAATTGACGCACTGAAAGAGGTCGCACAGTCTATGCAACTGTCGGCCAAGGAAGTAGAATCGATGCTGAACTTGTCCGGCGACTCGCTGGAAGAAGCCTACAAGGTATTGGAAGTAGAACCTACGGCTACCGACGATGAGGTGCGCGCCGCCTATCGCCGCCTTGCGCTGAAGCATCATCCCGACCGCGTAGCTACGCTGGGAGAAGACATCCGCAAGGCCGCAGAAGAAAAGTTCCAAAGCATCAACAATGCCAAGGAACGTATCTACAAGGCTAGAGGCATGAAATAATATGCGGGACAAACTCGGAGAGATTGTCGGTTATCTCGGTACGATTCTCACGAATACCGATTCCGGCAGGCTCTCCTCCTACTATCCACGACCCGATGACCGGATAACGTCCGCTATAGGTTGTGGGTTTTACATACTCTTGATAGACATAAGCTCCCGTATTGTAGTCACCCTCCGTTTCTTTCAGAAGTGCATGCTCTTCCCATTGGCGGATATCGACTACACTTACATTATGTCCTTCGCGCGAGAAGACCGGCTTCTTGCAAAATGTTCCCTGCTGCGGACGTGATAAATAACAAGGCAAAACATAAGGTGAATCGGGGAACAATTCGTACAAGACACTCAGAATGGCCTTGTTCGACATCACCAGTTTCCAGATAGGTTCCAGCCATTCCACCTGAGCCAGACATCCGTCCGGACTTTCGTTTACCATCCATTCCCAAGGATAAAGTTTGAAACATCTGCGGATACGTTCACCGGAGGGGTCGTAAAAAAGACCGTCCTGCAAGTTCATGGTATTCATGTCGAGCACACGGGTAGAGAAACCTGCTTCCATAGCCGTACTTGCCAGATATTGCAAGGTTCCGGTATCTTCGTGGTCGTCGAGTGCTCCGGCAAAATGTATATCGCTTCCCGCCGGGAAAATATCTTTCCACGACTGCACCAAACCTTCATGAATGCCATTGTACTGGTCGCACTCCGGGAAACATTCTTCCTTCCACTGCCACTGGATGACTGATGCTTCGAGCAGGGAGGTAGGCGTATCAGCATTAAACTCCAGAATACGAGGTACTCCTTTCCCGTCGAGCAGGAAATCGAAACGTCCGTACAAGCTCAATTCATCCCGATTCCATGACTCGCGGATGCGCTCACAAATCTCAGGAGGAATCTGCAACATGCGTTCCATAAATTCCGGCTTTTCCGAGATAATGTATTCGGCAGCCTCACAATACATGCGATAGGCTTCCCTTGTCGCTTCTTCCAGTTTCTCAATTTCGGCTGTCGTAAAGCGGTAACAAGCTTCCTCCCGCCAGTAATCTCCATGAAAATCGAAGCCTAAAGCCTCTATTTTCTCCTTGTAATCAGGACGAGGGATAACGTTGATTCTTTCCATCTTACCCAGAGTTTATCCGTGAATACTATATGAACGGCGGGTAGTACCAAACACATTCCCACTCGATTTCGACTTATTTGTACCCGACGGGCTGACCTTTACTCCCGAAGGAGCGTTCACACGAGTACCGTTCGCATCGGTCCACGAACCCGACTTCGGATAATAATAATGAGTCGTACTCAGTCCGTTGGCAAGAGAAGGCATCAAGGCCCAACGCATCAGCATGGCATTGTAAATCCAACTGTTGCCCTGACTGTCGCGATATTCTTCCTTGTCTTTCGGATTCTCGGGTAATTCGGTCTTCTGTGTGCAAGCAGCCAGCGTCATCAGACACATTGCTGCCACCAGATAGTGTCGTCTATTCATTGAATCTTAATTATTTTATGTAAATAGGATGCACAAAAATAGATAAAATCCCTAACATAACTACTTTACAACCGAAAACTTTGCCGATATAAGAAAATCTTCTTACTTTGCATAGAAATAGAAAAAACACAGAAGAATTATGAAAGGTATAGTTTTAGCGGGAGGTTCAGGTACTCGCCTCTACCCCATTACAAAAGGAGTTTCCAAACAACTGCTCCCCATCTTCGACAAGCCTATGGTATATTATCCCATTTCAACGCTGATGCTTGCCGGAATACGCGAAATACTTATTATATCTACTCCATACGACCTTCCGGGATTCCGTCGTCTGCTGGGTGACGGAAGTGATTTCGGCGTACATTTTGAATATGCAGAACAGCCTTCACCCGATGGACTGGCACAGGCATTCATCATCGGCGAAAAGTTTATCGGTAATGATGCCGCTTGTCTGGTACTTGGTGACAACATCTTCCACGGCAACGGATTTACTGCCATGCTTAAAGAGGCTGTCCGTACAGCGGAAGAAGAAGCAAAAGCAACAGTCTTCGGTTACTGGGTAAGCGACCCTGAACGTTATGGAGTTGCAGAATTTGATGAAGCGGGAAACTGTCTTTCCATTGAAGAAAAACCTGAACATCCCAAATCGAACTATGCGGTAACCGGACTTTATTTCTATCCGAACAAGGTTGTAGACATAGCCAAGCATATCAAACCATCGGCACGAGGAGAGCTTGAAATTACAACTGTCAACCAACGTTTCCTTGCCGATGGGGAATTAAAAGTGCAAACGCTGGGACGTGGATTTGCATGGCTTGATACTGGCACACACGATTCACTGGCTGAAGCATCTACTTACATCGAAGTGATAGAAAAACGTCAGGGACTGAAAGTTGCCTGTCTGGAAGGCATAGCTTTACGCCATGGCTGGATTACTGCTGAAAAAATGCGTCAGCTTGCACAGCCTATGCTAAAAAACCAATATGGCCAGTATCTGCTAAAAGTAATTGATGAACTGGGACTGAACGATTAAATATTTATTTATATAAAGAAAATGAACGTTATCAAAACAGCTATCGACGGGGTGGTCATTATCGAGCCCCGTTTGTTTAAAGACGACAGAGGATATTTTTTTGAATCTTTTTCTGAAAGAGATTTCAATGCACAGGTGCGTACTGTACGTTTTGTGCAAGATAATGAAAGTAAATCAAGCTACGGTGTATTACGCGGGCTACATTTCCAGAAACCTCCCTTTGCACAGAGCAAGCTGGTCCGTGTTGTAAAGGGGGCAGTTCTCGATGTTGCTGTAGATATCCGTAAAGGCTCTCCTACTTTCGGACAGCATGTAGCTGTTGAACTGACCGAGGAAAATCACCGTCAGTTCTTTATTCCACGTGGTTTTGCGCACGGATTCAGCGTTTTGACCGAGGAAGTTATTTTCCAGTATAAATGTGATAATTTCTATGCTCCTCAGAGTGAAGGTGCCATAGCATGGAATGATCCGGCTCTTAGTATTGACTGGCGGATTCCGGCTGACAAGGTCGTTCTTTCCGAAAAGGATAAACATCATCCGCTTCTGAAGGACGCAGACTGGTTATTCAATTACAATGAAGAGCTCTATTGAACTGCAATCCATAAATAAATAAGCAGGCGAACATTTCTCAACCTTATTTCATTGAAAAATGTCCGCTTGTTTTATTATAAACAACCAGCTCATTGGTTGCCGAAAGTTTATGGCCAGCCTGATATATTTCCTTCAAATCAATCTCCAAATTCCTAAATCAATCAATTTCCTAAGAAGTTACTATCCTAATTTTAAAAGACAAATCCATTATTTCCACTCGAGAAGGGCAGAAATATTCCCAAGACTCAAGGGCTCGGAATTAATCCTTGTTTAAACATTTGCATTTCTCGCCCCTTTTAACGAACTTGCAAAACGAAACACTAACACAAATTTTATAACTATGAAAACAAGTTTTTACACCCTCTTGCTGGCCGCTTTGTTTACGGCTTGCACCGGGAATGAGGGACAAAAGGAACAAGACAAAACAACATTACCTTCCACAACAATCCGACTACTGGAAGGCGACATGCCCGATCCCTCTGTAGTACGGGTCAACGATACCTATTACATGGTACATTCATCTTTCATTTATAACCCGGGACTCATTGTTTACAATTCCAAGAACCTTGCCGACTGGACTCCATGTTCTGCAGCTTTACCAGAATATAATGGAGATATTTGGGCACCCGATTTATGTGTATATAACAATCGCTTTTACATTTATTTCCCGACTCGCAATGAAAAAGGAGAAAAAACAAATATGGTAACATGGGCAGATAGTCCTGAAGGTCCCTGGAGTACACCAATCGACTTAAAAGTAGGCGGTATAGATCCCGAGCATGTTACTGACGACGAAGGAAACCGCTATTTATTACTTAGCTCAGGAGATTTGCATCCTCTAAGTAAAGATGGTCTTTCGATCACTGCTAAACCGACAATAATCTATAAAGGTTGGGAAATTCCTGAAGAATGGGATATAGAAAGTTTCTCTCTCGAAGGACTTAATGTAAAGAAAATAGGAGAATGGTATTATCTATTAGCTGCTGAAGGTGGTACAGCCGGTCCCCCTACCGGCCATATGGTAATACAGGCACGTTCCAAAAAGATACAAGGTCCATGGGAAAACGCTCCCCAAAATCCATTACTTCGTACCTTATCTCCCGAGGAAACATGGTGGAGTCAGGGGCATGGATCGATAGTTGATACTCCGGATGGCAAATTACTGCTGTTCTTTCATGGTTATGAAAAAGGTTTTCTGACATTGGGACGTCAAACATTAGTACGTGAAGTTACGATTGGTAAGGACAAATGGCTACACCTGACGAACCAGCCAGCTCCGCTTCCTACTCCTCAGCGTCCCAAGCAACGTCATATAAAAGATTTTGTATGGCAAGCAGCCGGAGAAAACTTCTCCACCAGGTTTCATGTATCTCCCGAGCAAATTACACTACAAGGTAAAGGCAATAGTCCTCAAGATGCATCTCCCCTTTTAGCACGAGCAGGAGATCACAGTTACAAAATCGAAGCGTGTCTGGAACTGAACAATGAAAAAGCATCTGCTGGTTTAGTGATGTATTATAATAAGGATATGCATTTCGGATTAGGCTTCCGCCCCGGAGAACTATTACGCTATCGCCGAGGAGCTGTACATCGCAACCAGCCTAAAGTAGAAATAAAATTCAAAGATGGCAAGTGTCGTTTGTGGATACGACTGCAAAATGTTAATAATATAATCTCAGGATGGTATAGTAGCGACGGAAAGACATGGCACAAATATCCATGGGGCTTCGATATGCAAGGATATCATCATAACACATTAGGAGAGTTTCTCTCTGTACGTCCAGGTATTTACGCTGGAGGTGAAGGCGAAGTCTACGTTACCAATTTCACCTATCAGGCACTCTGACATATATGTTTAAAATTGTGCTCTTCAAAAAACTGTCCGACACATTAAAAAGACTTTAACTTAATCGAAACATTCGTACGTGTCTTGGACTACGACAACAAGCAAATAAAAAATGCAGACCTCAAACTTAAGGCCTGCATTTTTTATTTTTTTCTGTAACTTTATCAAGTAGTAATAACCAGTTTAATCATCATCACGATCCATATCAATCAGATTATATTTCAAGTCAAATTTCAAATCCCAAAAATTAGACAATTTTACTTCATACTCATATCGGTCTTTTTCAATTTGTATAATTTTAGCATCAGGATAATTTGTCTTTACGTATTTTACAATCTGTGCCGGAACAGCAGCTTCAGGAACAGAAGTACGCTTGCATTTCATTTCTTTCCAATTTCCTTGCTTGTCGAACTCCAGTCTGTCGCCGTCAACAAACATCACGTCGTAAGTCGTATCAAATAGATCCTTATCTACTTTCGAAAAAGCAATACTCTTATTAGCAAAATGTTTCTTGACGAATGTCTGAGCTACCTGAGGGAGCTGTTCGAAATTAATAGGTTTATCGTTATCTGCTACTACAACTTGCATCGTGAACAAACATACCAGGAAGAATACCAATTTTTTCATAATCGTAAGTTTTTAAGTTTATAATTGATTTGTTTTAATTTTCTAATGCAAAACTATCGCCCGAATCTGAAAAGAATTGGGAATCTTCCTGTAAAATTCACTTTTTATCTCATTTTTTCATTTTAAGCTCATACAAGTCACTACGACGGTCTCGCAGGTTACGTACACTTCCGTACGTATGTAATTCACTCAACAAGTCAAGATCAATATCTGATACCAGAATCATTTCTGTATTCGGAGTCGCTTCAGCACGTTTTCCATCTGTAGGGAAAGCAAAGTCACAAGGAGTAAATACCCCCGACTGAGCATACTGAATATCCATATTGTGTACACGAGGCAGATTACCTACACTTCCGGCTATAACCACAAAACATTCATTTTCTATAGCACGAGCTTGCGCACATACACGTACACGTGAATAACCATTTTGTGTATCGGTCAGGAAAGGTACAAACAAAATCTGCATACCTTGATCAGCCATAAGGCGCGACAATTCAGGGAATTCCACATCATAGCAAATCAGTACACCGATCTTGGCACAGTCCGTATCGAAGGTCTTCACCATACGTCCTCCACTAAGTCCCCAGCTTTTTACTTCATCCGGAGTAACATGTACCTTTTCATACATCTCATAAGTACCGTCACGACGGCACAAGAAACCGACATTATATAATCCGTTATCTTCTTTTACATAAGGCATACTACCAGTAATAATATTGATATTATGCTTAATGGCAAGATTGATAAAACGGTCGCGTACTTCTTCTGTATATTGAGCCAAGGCACGAATGGACTGCGCTTCTCCCATATCGTTGAACTTTGCCATCAACGGCGCATTGAAATACTCGGGGAACAATACAAAGTCACTTTTATAACCCGATACAGCATCGATAAAAAATTCCACTTGCTCGAATACATCATCCAGTGTTTTATACGAACGCATCTGCCACTGTACCAGTCCCACACGTACGGTTGTCTTACGGTCTACATACGAATCTGTAGGTGGCTGATAATAAATATTATCCCACTGCAACAAGGTCGCACAATGTTTGGATTCTTCATCGTTTGGCAAATAATTACGCATTACACGACGTACATGGAAATCGTTCGAAAGCTGGAAGGTCAATACCGGATCATAAATTTCACGTGAACGAACCTTTTCAATATATTCTTTCGGACGCATCGTATCAGCATACTTATGATAGTTCGGAATACGTCCGCCAAACATAATAGCTTTTAAATTCAGCTTTTCACAAAGCTCCTTACGGTACTCATACATACGGCGAGCCAATCGCAGACCTCTGTAATCAGGATGAATAAAGACCTCGATACCATATAAGATATTTCCCTTAGGATTATGCGTATTGAACGTTTCGTTTCCTGTTACCTTGGCATAGGTATGATCCCCTTTTACCATATCGTAATCTACAATAATAGATAATGCACATCCCACAATCTTATCATCAACGACAGTTACAATCTGTCCTTCCGGGAAAATAGTAATCAATTTTTCTATCTGTTCATGTGTCCAGAAGACATCTTTATCTGCATAGACGCGGGTAAACGACTGTGCAAGCTGGGCATAGTCCTCGATTTGCAGGTTGCGGACTTCCACCTTATTGATTTTTTGGATCGGTTTCATAACATATATTATTTTTATGCAAGGCAAAAGTACAAATAAATCTATTCGGCTATACAACCAACAATCTTTTTTTCAGTCAGCTTTTCCCTTATGAAAATAAAAGAATATTTAATCCATTCCAACTATCACGAAATTATTTTCATAAATAGACATTTTCAAATCTATATACTTATCGCACAAAAGCAGATAAACGACTACTGAACTATGAGTAATAAAGTGATTTTCTGTAGAAATAAGAAAATCAGGCATTTTTTTGCCATGCTATTTTTTTGATATATCTTTGCCATATATAAAATGATATTTAATCTGTTGAGAAAAATTCATTTATGAGAAAAGTTGCTTTAATAACCGGTATTACCGGACAAGACGGTTCATATCTGGCCGAATTCCTTATTGAAAAAGGATATGAGGTACATGGTATTCTACGCCGTTCATCGTCATTCAATACGGGACGTATTGAACATTTATATTTGGACGAATGGGTACGTGATATGAAACAATCACGTTTAGTAAATCTTCACTGGGGAGATATGACAGATTCCAGTTCACTAATACGAATCATTGGAGACATCCACCCTACTGAAATCTATAATCTGGCAGCACAAAGCCATGTAAAAGTTTCATTCGACGTCCCCGAATATACTGCCGAAGCGGACGCGATAGGTACATTGCGATTGCTGGAAGCTGTACGTATCTGCGGTTTGGAAAAAACTTGCCGCATCTATCAGGCATCCACCTCCGAACTTTTCGGTAAAGTACAAGAGGTTCCTCAGAAAGAAACTACTCCGTTCTATCCACGGTCTCCGTATGGCGTCGCCAAGCAATATGGTTTTTGGATTACTAAAAATTATCGTGAAAGCTACAACATGTTTGCCGTAAACGGAATCTTGTTTAATCATGAGTCTGAACGTCGTGGAGAAACATTTGTAACTCGTAAAATCACATTAGCAGCCGCCCGTATCAAACAAGGTTTCCAGGACAAATTGTATTTGGGAAATCTGGATGCACGCCGTGACTGGGGTTATGCTAAAGATTATGTAGAATGTATGTGGCTTATTCTTCAGTATGATAAGCCGGAAGATTTTGTCATAGCTACTGGTGAAATGCACACTGTACGTGAATTCTGTACGCTGGCATTTCAATACCTGGGCATCGAGCTTGAATGGCAAGGTAGTGGTGTTGACGAAAAAGGTATCGACCGAGCTACCGGACGAATTTTAGTAGAAGTCGACCCCAAATATTTCCGTCCATGCGAAGTTGAACAATTATTAGGTGATCCGACTAAAGCAAAAACACTTTTAGGCTGGAATCCTACCAAGACACCTTTTGCTGAGCTAGTACGTATCATGATAGAACATGACATGAAATTCGTAAAAAAGCTACATGCTAAAATGGAGTAAATATTTTATTTTTAATAGAATCAGAGTTGGCTTCTAATTTCTGCAATTAATCTTCTGTAAGATTAAAGTACATAAGAAAAATTAGGATAACTCTAAAAATAGAATTCCATAAAGGCGAACTTAAACATTAAGTTCACTTCCCTGCTTTAAAACAAATTTAACATGTTAGAAAAATCAGCAAAAATATATGTGGCAGGACACCGTGGTTTAGTCGGTTCTGCTATTTGGGAAAATCTGATGCAACGTGGATATACCAATCTGATAGGACGCACACACAAGGAGTTAGATTTGCTTGATCCGGTGGCCGTACGAAATTTCTTCGATGAAGAGCGTCCCGATGCTGTAGTACTGGCTGCAGCACATGTGGGAGGTATTATGGCAAACTTGCAGTACCGTGCGGATTTTATCTACCAGAACTTACAAATCCAGCAAAATGTGATAGGAGAAAGTTTCCGTCATGGCGTAAAGAAATTGCTATTTTTAGGTAGTACCTGTATCTACCCACGTGAAGCTCCACAGCCTATGAAAGAAGAAGCACTTCTAACTTCTCCATTAGAATACACTAATGAACCATACGCTATTGCTAAGATAGCGGGACTAAAGATGTGTGAAAGTTTCAATTTGCAATATGGTACAAACTATATAGCCGTCATGCCAACTAACCTATACGGTCCTAACGATAATTTCCATTTAGAAAACAGTCATGTACTGCCGGCTATGATCCGTAAAATTCATTTAGCAAAATGCTTGAATGAGAACAACTGGGATGCTGTCCGCAAAGATATCGACCTACGACCGGTAGAAGGTGTTGACGGGAGCTATTCGGACCAGGAAATTCTTGATAAGTTGGCTAAGTTCGGTATTACTCCTCAAACTGTAACGCTTTGGGGAACCGGAAAGCCATTGCGCGAATTTTTATGGAGTGAAGAAATGGCAGATGCCAGTGTACATGTATTATTGAACGTAGATTTTAAAGATACTTATACCGAAGGCTCAAAAGAGATACGCAATTGTCATATAAACGTTGGAACAGGCAAAGAATTATCCATCCGCGAAGTAGCAGAAAAAATAATAAAGGAAATTGGCTTCAAGGGTAAACTTCGTTGGGATGCCTCTAAACCGGATGGTACCATGCGCAAACTAACGGATGTATCAAAATTACATAGCCTGGGATGGCAGCATAAAATAGAGATAGACGAAGGTATACATCGACTGTACGAATGGTACCTGAAAGGTATTTGTATCAATCACCAAACTATATAACCAAAATGAAAAAACTTTTGTCACTTCCACCCAATTTAGTGGAATGCTTTTACGATATAGAACACGCAAGTCATAACGAATGGTTTTGTACATCCGATCCTATAGGAGCAAAATTAGGATCAGGTGGAGGTACTGCATGGCTGTTGCAAGCATGTAAAGAACATGAAGGCAACGCATCCTCACTTACCGACTGGTTAAGTAGTGAAAAACGTATTCTGTTACACGCCGGTGGACAGAGCCGAAGATTGCCAGCCTACGCTCCATCAGGAAAAATCCTCACTCCTATCCCCGTATTCCGCTGGGGACGCGGACAACGACTCACACAAAATCTGCTGTCACTTCAGCTTCCTCTTTATGAGCAAATTATGCAAAAAGCTCCTGACAGCTTACATACTCTTATAGCCAGTGGTGACGTTTATATTCGCGCAAAAGAAGCACTTCAAGACATCCCCGATGTTGACGTCGTATGCTATGGCTTATGGGTAGATCCTGAATTAGCTAAAAATCATGGTGTATTCGTTTCATCACGCAATAATCCAGAGGAGCTGGACTTCATGCTACAAAAGCCAAGCGTAGAAGAGCTAGGAACTTTGATGCAAAACTATCTCTTCCTTATGGATATAGGTATCTGGCTATTAAGCGACCGAGCTATCGAACTGATGGTAAAGCGTTCACTTAAGTCAGATGGTTCCATTGGCTTTTATGACATGTACTCTGATTTCGGTCCTGCCCTCGGCAGACATCCGCGCATAAAAGATAAGGAATTAAACGAATTGACTGTAGCAATTCTTCCACTACCAGGAGGTGAATTTCACCATTATGGTACAAGTCGGGAAATGATTTCATCTACCCTGGCTGTACAAAATTGTGTTATTGACCAACGAGCCATCATGCACAAAAAGGTTAAACCACATCCTGCAATCTTTGTACAGAATGCAATAATAGACTATACGCTGACCGCCAAGAATCCTGAAGTATGGATTGAAAACAGTTGTATAGGTAAAGAGTGGAATCTTCACTGTCGTAATATTATAACAGGAGTACCTGTCAACCAATGGCATATTAATGTACCAGAAGGTATTTGTATCGATGTAGTACCAATGGGAGAAAACGATTATGCAGCTCGCCCTTATGGCTTTAACGATGCATTCAAAGGTAGTCTGGAAAATGATTCAACACTATATCAAGGCATAGCTGTAAAGGAGTGGCTTTCCACCCGCGGACTAACTCCTGATATGATTGAACAGAATCACGACCTTCAGTCTGCACGCATATTTCCTATATGCAGTTCGATAGACGATTTGGGATTAGTTATGCGATGGATGACAAGTGAACCTGATTTAGAGGCCGGAAAAACAATCTGGTTGCAATCGAAAAAAGTCTCAGCTGACGAAATTTCAGCTTATGCCAATCTTCGTAGACTGACACAGCAGCGCGATATGTTCCGCAAAAACAGTTGGATTGCTTTGGCAAAGAATTATGAACGTAGTGTATTCTATCAGATCAATCTGCAAGAAGCTGCTGAAGAATATGCCCGTCACCAATTACCACTACCCGAAGCCCTTCCCGACTCGGCTCCTCTAATGACACGTATAAGTGATGCAATGTTTCGTGCACGCACCTTACAGCTCCAGGATGTTAACGGACAATTGGCAAACGAAGTTGCAAAAGAAGAAGAAAAAGCTTTTAGCCTGATGCGTGAAGGATTGACTTCGACAGTTAATCATAAACAACAGCCTCGTCTTTCGGTCTACCCAGACCAAATAGTATGGGGACGAAGTCCTGTACGTATAGATTTGGCGGGCGGTTGGACCGATACACCTCCCTACAGCTTGATGGAAGGTGGAAATGTTGTAAATATTGCTATCGAGCTAAACGGCCAGCCCCCTTTGCAAGTTTATGTCAAACCCTGCAAAGAGTATAAAATCATTCTTCGTTCCATCGATTTGGGAGCAATGGAAGTTATTACAACCTTTGATGAGCTCCATACATTTAACAAAGTAGGTTCTCCTTTCTCTATACCTAAAGCAGCCTTGGTGCTGGCCGGCTTCCACCCTGATTTTTCAGCAGAATCTTGTCCCTCACTGGAAGCTAAACTCCGTTCATTTGGAGCAGGTATTGAAGTAACACTACTTTCTGCAATTCCCGCCGGTTCCGGATTAGGTACAAGTTCCATTCTTGCCTCTACAGTTTTAGGTGCGATAAATGATTTTTGCGGTTTAAACTGGGACAAGCATGAAATAGGCAGCCGTACACTGATACTGGAGCAATTACTTACTACCGGTGGCGGTTGGCAAGATCAGTATGGAGGAGTATTGCAAGGTGTAAAACTGTTACAGACACATTCAGGATGGAATCAGGAGCCTATGGTACGCTGGTTACCAGATCATTTGTTCACGCACGACGAATATCGTCAGTGCCACTTGCTATACTATACAGGTATAACCCGTACAGCCAAAGGTATTTTAGCTGAAATCGTACGTGGAATGTTCCTTAACTCAACAGAGCATCTGAACCTCCTTGGACAGATGAAACAACATGCTCTTGACTTATATGATGCCATCCAACGCAACAGTTTTGAAGAGATGGGACGTCTGGTACGAAAGACTTGGCAGCAGAACCAATTGCTCGATGCAGGAACCAACCCTGATGCAGTAGCGGCTATCACCCGCCAGATAGACGATCTCTGTCTGGGATATAAACTTCCTGGTGCTGGAGGTGGCGGATATCTATATATGGTAGCAAAAGATCCAGAGGCGGCAGTACGTATCCGCAAGATTCTGACTCAGAACCCGCCTAATAATCGTGCTCGTTTTGTTGAAATGAGTCTTTCTGACAAAGGTTTGGAGGTAAGCCGCAGTTAAGAACTATCAAGCTAATTATATGAAACAAAAAATAAAACTGGTGCAGACGGCCGACGGGGTAAACTACCTCGTGCCGTTTGTACTTATTACTACATTGTTCTTTTTGTGGGGATTTGCCCACAGCATCTTAGATGTATTGAATAAACATTTTCAAGATGCATTAAGTATTTCAAAAACTCACTCGGCATTAATACAAGCAGTAGTATATGGAGGGTATTTTCTGATGGCAATGCCAGCTGGAGAAATTATCCGCCGTTACGGCTACCGGGCAGGTGTGGTTACCGGATTATTACTTTACGGCATCGGTGCACTCATGTTTATTCCGGGAGAACGAATCATGTCTTTTGAGTTTTTCCTGCTGTCATTATTCATTATCGGTTGCGGACTGACTTGTCTGGAAACAGCTGCCAATCCTTATGTAACAGTATTAGGCGAAAAAGAATCGGCAGAGAGAAGAATAAATTTAGCGCAGTCTTTCAACGGATTAGGATGGATTTGTGGTCCACTGGTTGGAGGTTTATTTCTATTCTCCGCTGATGGAGGAAGTGGAAATATTGCTATCCCATATGCCATTATTGGAATATTGGTATTACTTGTAGCAATTGTATTTTCAAGAATTCATTTACCAGAAATCAGCATTCCAGAAGAACCTGTAAGTACAACCACAACCAATAAATCCACCTCTCTATGGAAGCATCGCAACTTTACATTCGGACTTATTGCTTTGTTCTTTTATGTTGCAGCCCAAACCGGTATCAATAGTTTCTTTATCAATTACGTAACAGAGCATATCAACATATCAGCCCGTGAAGCCGCTCTGTGGCTTTCCTTTGTCGGTATGGGATTATTCATGGCAGGACGAATGGCCGGTAGTTGGATTATGGGATTTATCCGTGCTGAAAAACTATTAGCCTTTGTTGCTGCCGGGGCTATTTTAGCAATGATATTAGTCATGATGGGATTAGGACATATATCGTCTGGAGCATTCTTCTTTTGCTTTTTATGTGAATCAATCATGTTTCCTACTATCTTTGCTCTGGCAATCCGTGGCGTTGGGGAACATACCAAACGAGCTTCGTCCTATTTGATTATGAGCATCGTAGGAGGTGCAATAGCTCCTGTCATTATGGGCTATATAGCCGATACAATAAGTACTGCAACCGGATTCATTGTACCATTGCTTTGTTTTATTGTAATTCTGGCCTACGCTATTGATTTACGAAAGAAATGACATATTTTGCTATGTAAAAACAGCCTGATGCTAAGCCAATACATCAGGCTGGTATTCCGTATATTCTGAAAAGACAATGGAAGTTTATAAGGAATTTGTTCAATAACAAGATATCAATTTACATAGACTGTCTGGAAATACTTTTCAAAAAGCGCTCGAACTTCTTCCAGTTGTTCGGGCGTATTTTGTTTTACATCTTTCAATTTATAATCCAGCTTCATTGCTTCATATTTATGTACTCCTAAAGTATGATACGGAAGAATCTCTACACGCTGTATCATATGATAGTCTTTAAAATGCTCACCTAATGCCTCTATGTCCTCACGGAAAAAGCTATAACCTTGCACCAGTACGTAACGCAGCCAAAAAGGTTTTCCGTTTTCTTCCAGCCATGCCGCTGTGCGAAGTGTCTGCTCGTTACTACGCGATGTAAGAGTTTTATGACGTTCGTTATTGAATTCCTTCACATCGAGCAAAACCAAATCAGCAAGTGAGAAAAGTTCTTTCACATCTTCGTTCCAAATACCTCCGTTGGTATCCACGCAAATATGAATTCCAGCTTCTTTCAACATTCGAAATAGCGGTATCAAAGCTTTAGCCTGGAAAGTCGGCTCTCCACCACTAAACGTAACTCCCCCTTTCTTCCCGAAAAAAGGCTTCTGGCTGACAGCCATTTTCAAAATATCTTCAGGAGCAGTTTCTTTACTTTCTCCCTTTGCATCGATAGTATCAGGATTGGCACAATACAGACAACGGAAATTACAACCCTGCAAGAAAACCACGAGACGTATTCCCGGCCCATCATAAGTGCCAAGAGATTCGTATGAATGTACTCTAATCATCAGTATTTACTTATTGGTATAAAGAAAAAACATTTGCCGTCCAACTCGGCGAGGAGAACGACAAATGTTTATATGTCAAATAATTATCACAAAAATCACATGCGTTCGTGGAAGCTACGCGAAATTACTTCCAACTGATGCTCACGGCTCAGCTTGATGAAGTTTACAGCATAACCTGATACACGAATAGTAAGTTGCGGATACTTTTCAGGATGCTCCATTGCATCTTCCAGCATTTCGCGATTCAATACGTTTACATTTAAGTGATGAGCACCTTTAATAAAATAGCCATCCATCATTGTCACCAGATTCTCTACACGGCTCTCCATATCTACTCCTAATGATTTCGGGACAATAGAGAAAGTATTACTAATACCATCTTGAGAATCACGATAACGCAGTTTAGCAACCGAACTCAACGAAGCAACAGCACCATTCTTGTCACGTCCATGCATCGGATTAGCGCCAGGAGCAAAAGCAACGCCTTTGGCACGTCCATCAGGAGTAGCACCTGTCTTCTTACCATACATCACATTCGAAGTTATTGTAAGGATAGACAATGTAGGTTTCGCATTCTTATAAACCGGCAATTTCTTCAATTCTTCATCGAAGTAATAAATCAGGTCTACAGCCAAATGGTCTACACGATCATCATCATTACCGAAGCAAGGGAATTCACCTTCAATATCGAAGCTTTCTGTTAAACCGATATCATTACGTTTAGCAGTAACCTTCGCATATTTAATAGCTGAAAGAGAATCGACAGCAATAGACATACCAGCTACACCATAAGCCAAGTTAATAGCCGGATTTGTATCAACAAATGCCATCTGCGCTTTTTCATAATAATACTTATCATGCATGTAGTGAATGATATTCATCGCTTCATTATATACACGTGCCATCTCTTTCAAAACCTTCTTATAGTTAGCCAATACCTCTTCGAAATTCAGCACATCGCCAGTCAGTACCGGAATATCCTTCACCATCAACGTGCCCGTATTCTCACAACGTCCACCATTGATAGCCAGCAATAAAGCCTTTGCCAGGTTACAACGTGCACCGAAGAACTGGATATGACGGCCTATATCCTGATATGATACACAACAAGCAATACCATAGTCATCAGAGTTACGAACCTCACGCATCAAGTCGTCATTTTCATACTGAATAGAAGAAGTATCAATCGAAACACGAGCACAGAAATCCTTAAATCCTTCAGGCAGCTGTGGACTCCACAGAACTGTCAAGTTTGGTTCTGGAGAAGGACCAAGATTATACAAGGTCTGCAAGAAACGGAAGGATGTCTTTGTAACCTTTGTACGACCATCATTGAAACGACCACCAATAGACTCTGTTACCCAAGTCGGATCACCTGCAAAAATATCTGTATATGCCTGCATACGTAAATGACGTACCATACGCAACTTGATAACAAACTGGTCAATCAATTCCTGAGCATGTAACTCATCAAGATTGCCATGAGCCATATCATATTCTATATAAATATCAAGGAATGAAGAAACATTACCAAGCGACATTGCAGCACCATCCTGTTCTTTCACAGCAGCCAGATAAGCCATGTATACCCACTGAACAGCTTCTTGTGCAGTAGTAGCCGGACGACTCAAGTCCAGTCCATATTGCTGTCCCAACACCTTAATTTCCTTCAAAGCTTTTATCTGTTCTGCGACTTCTTCACGCAAGCGAATACGTTCATCAGTCATCGGACCTGTCAGATGACGCAAATCATCCTGTTTAGCTTCAATCAAACGATCAAGGCCATACAAAGCCAAACGGCGATAGTCACCAATTATACGTCCACGTGCATAGTTATCAGGCAATCCGGTCAAAAAGCCCAAAGAGCGGAATGAACGAATTTCTTCAGTATATGCATCAAACACACCATCATTATGTGTTTTACGATAATGAGTAAAAATATCTTTTACCTTAGGGTCAACTTCTACCCCATTTTCACGACACGCTTTCTCTACAACTTTAATACCACCGAAAGGCTTGATGGCGCGACGCAGTACTTCATCAGTCTGCAATCCAACAATCACCTCATTATCCTTATCAATATATCCTGCAGCAAAAGACGTAATAGTCGAAATAGTAGAAGGATCGAGCGAGCGTACTCCATTATTCGCACGTTCTTCGGCTAAAGCCTCCAAACACTTATTCCATACAGCTTTTGTACGTTCAGTAGGACCTGCCAAAAAAGAGGCGTCGCCTTCGTAAGGGGTAATGTTTGTCTTTACGAAATCGGTAACGTTGATTTCATGGTTCCAACGACCTTCTTTAAAATTCATTGCCATAATCAATAATTTAATATAGTTTTTTACTCTATTTGAAAACCGAGTGCAAAGATAGGCAATTAGCACAAATTACACAATACCTAAAATTAGTGATATTGTTAATTTGCAATAATTACAAAAATGAATATCTATACATTAAGTTAAAGACATGGACTTTTGAGAAAACAAATGAGTGCACGATTACAAGAAAAAAATGCATTTCTTAATCAGTTTAGAATCAGAAATCTATCCCAATCGTGCCATAAAAAGTACAAAAAAAGTATTGCAAAAGTTTGCACAAATCAAAAAATCACTCTATCTTCGCACCGCGTTTGAGAGAAAACGTAATCAGAAACTACGAAAACTGGAAGTTTGGGTGAGTGGCTGAAACCAGCAGTTTGCTAAACTGCCGTACGGGTAACCGTACCGGGGGTTCGAATCCCCCAGCTTCCGCTTCAGTTTCTATAAACATGGCGCTTTCGTCTAGTGGCCTAGGACGCGGCCCTCTCACGGCTGAAACACGGGTTCGATTCCCGTATGCGCTACCCCATTTGGAAGTTTGGGTGAGTGGCTGAAACCAGCAGTTTGCTAAACTGCCGTACGGGTAACCGTACCGGGGGTTCGAATCCCCCAGCTTCCGCAGAGAGATTTTTTGAAGGTTTTCAATTTAGCCTTCACTCAAGGAGTCAAAGCACCGTATATCAATTGATTACGGTGCTTTTTTTCGTATATTTTTGTTTGCGGGTGAAGCCCATTTTGCATCGGTTGGCAGTCACTCTTTTCTGTAAAAATCTATCCAGATTCCGGATCATTAGTTCCAATTCTTCGTAAACTACTTTCTATGTTTGTACATTACCGATACAAGCCTCTATACGAATTGTGATTCTTTTTCAAAGCGAAATGTGATTTTTATCCTAAAAGGATATATAAATCTAAAAGTCATTTCATCCACCTATTTTGTGTATACATTCAAACAACACTTAAATACGACTTAAATAGCAGATAATTCTTTTTGATACAACATAGTATCTGTATAAGTTAATTATAATTCATTCTTGCATTAAACTCTGCTTTATTGGCATCTTTGTATGAATTACCAATATTTTGAATAGTAACCCATACAAAGGCAAATCATCTAAACTCATACAATATTCTATAAAGAATAATAGTAATGAAGAAATAATCATTATGAATATTTTTCAATCTGCTTCATTGTACTTGTTATCTTGCAGCCAGGTAAACCATTTTACGGCTTAGCAATATCCATAAAAGCATAGTTTCCACACTATTCAAAATATAATGCTACCACAGACGATTTAAGGTGAGTAAAAGAAAAAGCCTCCCAGATACCTTGACTATTAATAAATAATTGTACCTTTAACCAAGGTATACAACTAACAGAAATTTGAATATAACTATATGTCAGAAATATCTAATATAAAAATATAAACATTATGCATATGAAAAACAACACCTACTACATACATCTATAAAAAGCAAAAAAGGAATAATACACAATTACTCTTTCGTCACCTAAAATAAAGAAAACTGAATCAACAACAAAAAGAAAAGCAAACACTATTTCTTTATATCTAAATACAAAAAATATGACAATATCGTATATCAAAAGCCTAAGCATAATCATAACAATTTTAATCGCATCAGCTTGCATGCCCTCTACAACAAGCACCCAAAATGAGAATCAAATAGAAACTCCACGCGAACTCTACGGAGCTCTTTTCACGGATGTATTGAATAACGATTCACTCTTCGGCAAACATAAACTTTTTGGAGACTCCAAAGATTTTATGGACTGCACTCCCAAAAGAGAAATGAGTGATATTTTATCCGACTATAAGAAACTTTCAAATAAAAACAGCACCTCATGTCTGAAGCAATTTCTTTTAGAGAATTTCGATATACCTTCCACCCATAATACTCCCCAATTTTCCGATAGCAGTGACATCAATACTCATATTAAAACATTATGGAAAGTTCTGCGCCGTAGTGCCAATAATCAGAAATTCAATGGAACACTATTGCCATTACAGCATGATTATATTGTTCCAGGGGGACGATTTAGAGAAATCTATTATTGGGATAGTTACTTTACGATGTTAGGTTTATTTGCCGACGGAGAAATAGAACTGGTTGAAAACATGATAAATAACTTTGCCGACATGATAACCCATATCGGATTTATACCCAATGGAAACAGAAGCTACTACGCAAGCCGTTCACAGCCTCCTTTCTTCTCCTATATGGTGGAAGCCTTCGCTGAATATAAATCATCAGATTCTATATATGTTACATATCTTAATGCCTTACAGGCTGAATATAATTTCTGGATGAAAGGCAACCAACAATTATCAACATCAAATAAATTTCAAAATCATTGCGTAAGAATGCACGATGGAGAAATACTAAACCGCTATTATGATTCATCCGATACTCCACGCGAGGAAATGTATCGAAATGACGTGGAAACAGCAAAACAATTAAAAGAGATCAATCCTAATTTCAACGAAAAAGAACTTTTTAGGAATCTTCGTTCCGGAGCAGAATCGGGATGGGACTTTTCAAGCAGATGGCTCAAAGATTATGATAATCTTTATTCCATTCATACAACTGACATTATTCCTATAGACCTTAACTGCCTAATGTATCATTTGGAATGCACTCTCTCTAAATGTTATGCTGTCTATGGCGATAAAGAAAAAGCAAAACTTTATACACAAAAATCCGAGAACAGAAAAAATGCTATAATCAAATATCTATGGAATAAAGAAGCTAATTATTTTATGGATTATGATATAATTCAAAACAATTTCACCAACAACTTTTCACTGGCCGGAATTTTTCCGCTCTTCGCAAGAATAGCTCAAAAAGAACAGGCAGAAAAGGTTGCCAAAGAGATACAAACCCGTTTCTTGAAAGATGGAGGTGTAGTTACTACATTATACCATACCGGACAACAATGGGATTATCCAAACGGCTGGGCTCCTCTCCAGTGGATTACGTATAAAGGATTAAAAAATTACTCATACGACAAGTTAGCCGATGAAATAAAGAAACGCTGGACTCAAATGGTAGAATATGTATATTCTGAAACAGGCAAATTACTTGAGAAATATGATGTCGTAAATGTCAGCACTACTGGTGGAGGTGAATATCCTAACCAGGATGGTTTCGGATGGACAAACGGTGTCTATAGAGCGTTCTGTACATCAAAATAAGCCACATTTTTCATCACTATAAAAATATTTTCTGCAATATGAGTACAAAATTATCAACAATAAATTCCGTATTCATATTTGCAGAAATATAATTCGATGACTTTAAATATCCGGACAAAAGAAATGTAAAAGTATTTTTTCAGTAAGCCTACGATAAACACACTCTTTGAAATTACATCAAATATTTCTGACAGCATCATGAATTTATTGATTAATTTCAAATCAGACCGTACAATTACTCAATATTTACTCTGAATACCTCATCTACGTTCTGAATACGGGAAATCATATCTATCGCTGTCTGTAATTCTTCTGCCGAATGTACAGCAAAGTCAATGGAAGTTTCCACAATACGGTCGATGGTCACTGTAGTCAATTTGGAGATAGACAAACTCTGCTGCTCCGTCACACATGCCACAACATCGCTCAACAAATGATACCGGTCTACTCCACGAATACGGATTCGCACCGGATACAGTAACTTTTCATTTTCCTCGAAATTAACGGCAACGATAGAATCTCCGTATTCTGATGCCAGCCGGATTGCTGTCGGACAATTACGCTTATGCAATGTGATATGTCCGTCGGTATCTTTAAATCCAATAACCTCATCACCCGGCAATGGATGGCAACAGGTACATCGCTTATACGGAATGGTAGAACGATTTACCAAGTAATTACGCAAATTACGTTTTGCCTTGTATGTCAGCACATAATTTATCCAGTCCGCATCCGGTACAGCATCTTCCGAAGTACCTATTTCTACGCAATCCCCACGGTGTAGTACCGTTTTCACAGACGACAACTTACCGTTTATACGGGCATAGAGGGCATGAAGTCCTACCTTACTGTGTATTTCAAAAGCAAAATCCAGAGCAATTGCCCCTTTGGGCAGGATAATCCCCCTACCCTGAGGTGTGAAAACCATGATATCATCGTTGTAGAAAGACGCAGTCACACCGTCCATATAATCAATCTCACTACTATTGGCTACATCTTGCAACAACAACTTAAATTTCTCCAGCCATGCCTTCACATTATCCTCCGTCCGTTCTGCCGTACAGCCAAGACGAGAATTACGAACCATCCTCTCCGAAGAAATATGCATTTCCTCCCATCCGCCCTGTGCATTCAGCAGCTTGACATGGAAACTCTGATAACCATTTTCCTTGGGGGCATTGATATAATTAGACACACTTCCCGGACGCTCCTTGAAGTTATCGGTAAGCACGGCATAAATATGAAGACTCTCTTTCTTTTCTTCATGCAGATTAGGAGCATCATAAATAATACGTATATAATGTTTACCGTCTACATGATTGAAATCGCATCCTTTCGACTGCATTTTCCGCCAGATACTATAAGGCATGCGGTTCCGAAGTTCTGTACGCGCCTGAATACCGTTCTCCTTCAACAACGCCTCGATTTTAGCTATAAATTCATTGATATGCACAAGCTCCGCCGCCTCTTCCTTTTGCTGTAACAACTGAAGATGTCTATATTCTCGCGGACATCGGTAATTGAATGAAAGATTTTCCAATTCCGTTTTCACATGATACAATCCCAATCTATTTGCCAAAGGAGCATAGAAATAATCCGTTTCCCCAGCAATCTTCATCTGTTTATCAGGACTCATGCTATCCAGTGTCCGCATATTATGAAGCCGGTCGGCCAGCTTGATCAGTATCGCACGCACATCATACTGTACGGAAGCCAGAATCTGCCGAAAATTGTCGACTTGTTTAGAACGCTCATACCGCTCTTTCTTCTGTTTGGTTACCACACCTACAAGAAAAGCCACGTCATCTCCAAAACGTTGACGGATATCTTCGATGGTATAAGGAGTATCTTCCACTACGTCATGTAAGAAAGCGGCAATTATCGGATTGGTTCCCAGTTCAAGTTCTTCAGCCACAATACGAGCCACCGCAATAGGGTGGATGATATAAGGTTCACCGGTCTTGCGTTTCTGGTTCTTATGTGCTTCCGCAGCCAAAGCGTATGCTGCACGAATGCGTTTCATATCTTCGGCCGATACCCTTGATTCCAAGAAATGAAACAACTGGCTGACACTTTCATTAATATGAGCAATATAGTCGTCCATAATTTGTATGTATTGTGTATTTTTTCGATTATCCCATACAAAATTACTTTTTTATTTTGTTTTTTTATAATATATCAAGGAATTTTACCTCGATTATTTCAGCGTAATCTGGTTGGCCTGTCCAACTTATATCCAAAAGCTAAACTCTGCAACTTGTTTTCTGTCAGGCTTAATAGAAATCACAACTGACGTTACAGCACATATTGTGCCAATACCCGTTGTATCTCAATAATGTTCGAATCCCTGCCGAAGTTCTGTTCCAAAGGTTCTTCGCTTCCCCTTATCCAGATTTTCATCTCTGCATCCATATCAAATGTTCCGGCTGTTTCTACTGAAAAACGTTCGATGGAACGATATGGCACAGACAGATATTCTCTTTTCTTACCTGTCACTCCCTGAACGTTCTGAAGAATCAGACGCTTATTGGTAAATACCCATTTATCCCTGATCAGCTTATAAGCTCTTTCAATATGCTCTCCGTCGCAAAGCAGCGCTCCGAATTCTTTTTGTAAACCGGCAATATCCATTTCGGACACATTTCCGAAAATTGCGTTCATTATTCCCATAGTTGATTTTACTTCTGTTATGTTAATATTGTTCAACCGAAAGATAAGCGGAAAATAGCAGACGAGCAATTTCTTTTGCGCTTTTTTCAGAGGTTCAAAGTATTTTTTATTGGTAGTATGCAGGGATTTTTTCTGATGAACGAATAAACAACTACCTAAAATCACTTCATCAGTACATCATAAAAGGTCTTGGGAAGGATGATGTTCGGCACGTCGAGTGCATCGGCAAACAACGGAGCGATTTCTCTGTCCTTAAATCCCGCTATGCCACAACCGATTCGGGTTACCCAAAACTTGTATTCCGGATGTGCTTTGGCGTATGCTATAAAATCTTTTACATAGGGACGGATGGTTTCTACTCCTCCCTGCATGGTAGGTATGGCGTAACATTGTCCGGTCATTCCAACGCCTGTCCCCCACTTTGCTCCAAATCTTTCGTAGGCCAGCCGGGCAGCTCCTCCACCGTGATGCCCTGCCAGATTGGAACCAAAGACAAATATCTCACCCGGTTTCAGCGAAGAAATACGGTCGGGCGTACACTCTCTGGTTTTCACCGGCGTATGTCCGGCTATATATTTCGCATAACATGAAGCATAAGCCCCTTCAGCCAGCCGCTTCAGCAGGCTGAGAAATTCTTCAGGCAACAGAGCAAGTACCTTGTCTGCTATAGATGAGGGAATTTCCTGATAGTATGCTTCAGCCACTGCCCCCGTGATGCAGGCCAGTGTATCGCTGTCGCCTCCTATGGAAACCGCCAGCCGAACGGCACTCTCCATGTCCTTGCTTTCGAGAAAAGCAATCAGTGCCTGCGGAACCGTGCCCTGACAACTCGAATCCCAACGGTAGGTCTGATGCAAATGCTCCCAGCTTTCATTCAGGTTGTAACCGAACCGTTTTTCAATATATTGTTTGATTTCTTCTTTCCCACTGCCGGTACGTGCCAGATAGACCGCTGCCGCTACTGCCTGCGCACCCTTTATTCCTTCGGGATGATTGTGCGTAATGGAAGCCGAGATACCGGCTACTCTCTCGGTTTCTTCCAACGTATCGAACAGCCAGCCTACGGATGAAACTCGCATGGCAGAGCCGTTTCCCCAAGAGTTGTAAGGACACCGACGTACTGCCGGCTTTCCGATTGTGTCGTCTGTCAGGCTTTGAGGATGAAAGAGCCACAGACGGAACTTGCCTCCGTAACCACCCATCGGACAAGGATAGGAGTTCGCTATTTTTACCATACATTCTTCCAGCAACTGATGTGGGTAAGCCGTATCACCTGCTGCCTTGCACTTCATCGCCCAATCGGCTACCGCCATGGTCATGACGGTATCGTCTGTATAATTACTGGAAGGAGAAAACATCTGAAAACCGTAATCGCGGGTATTGTGGAACTCGTATACGGAACCAACAACATCACCAAGAACTGCACCTAACATAGCATGATATTTTAAAGATCATACAAATGTAAAGAAATTTTCTTCCATTCCGACAAATAATACGTACTATTTGTCATAAAACATGCCAAAGAAATGCATTTCCACCATTTTTAATTATTTAAATTTATGTTAATGTGACATTTCAAGTATCTATCAAGACCCGATATTTCTTTACTTTGCATGCAAACTAAAGAGAACTTAAACGAGGCCGACAGCCTGTCATACCCAGACAGCTTTCGGGTATAATTATTAGATTTAAAAGAATGGACTTAACCAACAAGCTTTACAAGGTTTTTCTGATTGCCGGAAGTGAACCGCTGGGTACAGCGGGCATGCAGGCCGACATCAAATCGGTTTCGGCATGTGGAGGCTACGCTGCCGGTGCCATTACATGCATCGTCGATGAAGACACAATCAAGGTAAAAAGCATACACACGATTCCCCCTAAAATGGTAACCGATCAGGCGTATTCGTTTCTGGAGGATGTAGGCGCCGATTGTATCAAGACGGGCATGCTTTATTCCAAGGAACTGGTAGTAGCTATCGGAGAAGTAATAGAGAAACAAACCATACCTATTGTGATAGACCCTGTCATGGTATCGTCAGCCGGTGACAAGTTGTTGCAGGACGACGCGATTCAGGCCTATAAGGATCATCTTTTCCCCCACTCTACCATCATTACGCCCAACCGGAGAGAGGCGGATTTGCTATTGGGAAAGAGCCTGACAAAGGATAACATGAAGGAATATATCCCCGAGCTGAGCAAATGGGGAAACTGCGTTATCGTCAAATCCATCGAAGACGGAGATTATTTGATTGACGTGTACTACAATCCCGCCAACAAGTGCTTCAAGGTGTACAAGAAGGCACGCATACAGACCAAGAACGTAAATGGTACAGGTGACACGTTTGCTTCTTCTATAGCCACTTATCTGGCAAGAGGATATGACATGAACACGGCTGTCGACAAAGCGGAAAACTTTATCTACAACGCTATTCTCTATGGCTCTAATGTCAAGTTCGGCTCTGGATATGGTCCTGTTTATCCGTTTTACGAGAATTTAAGCAATTTCCTGAAAGAAGATATCCAGTATGCAGCAGCCATACAAGTAGAACAGTACACAATTTAACGAGAAAATATATTGTTAACTATATTTACCATAGAATATGAATACTGATACAACGAAACCAGACACGATGCAGACAAGACTGAACGAACTGGCAAAACGGACTATGTGTTACGATGAAGGCGACCCCAAACGTATACAGCACCTCATAAAAGTACATTACTTTGCCCGACTGATTGGAATGTCCGAACAACTTGCTCCCGAGGTGTTGTTCATTCTCGAAGCGGCTGCCATCGTACACGACATCGGAATCCATATCTGCGAAAAGAAATATGGTACATGCGACGGTAAACATCAAGAACTCGAAGGTCCGGCCGTTGCTAAAAATATTTTGTCAGAAACTGGAGGCTTCACCCCAGAGCAGACAGAACGTATCTGCTGGCTGGTAGGACATCATCACACATACCATGATATTACGGCAATAGACCACCAGATTCTGGTAGAAGCGGATTTTCTGGTAAATATTTATGAAGACAATCTTCCGCCCGAAGCTATTAGAAAAGTTAGACAAACAATATTCAAGACAGCTTCAGGCATAGAACTGCTCGATAAGATGTTTTTACAGACATATTCTCCTTCAGGCAACTAAACAAAGAGATCCCTCTGCTACCGACCTTGAGTTCATGATGAAGAGGCGGGAGCAGAGGGATCACCTTTCTGTCAATTTATCCCCAATATAGTTATTACGCACCGGTAAGTATCCGGTATGTCGCTTTCATTATTTCAAAAGGACTTCATTAATCCCTTTTTCCAAAACTTCCTCCGGCAAGGCACCTTGCGAGGCCTGAGGCTTTCCATCCATCGGAATGAAAACAAGTGTGGGCAAACTGGTTATACCGAAAGCAGCAGCAAGTTCACGTTCCTTATCCGTATCAACCTTGTATACTACAATCTTGTCTTTATATTTTTCTGCCAGCTTCTCCAATACAGGCGACAGTCTGCGGCAAGGGCCGCACCAGTCGGCATAAAAATCGACAATTGCCGGCTTCGTTCCTTTATATACCCACTTATCCGGATTTTTTTCATAATCGTAAACCTTCTCGATGAATTCCGATTTTGTGACATGAACCACCTGCCCGTTCTCTCCGTAAGCCATGCATCCGATCATAAAAACGGACACCAATAACAAAAATATCTTTTTCATGTAAAATTCACTTTTAATGTAATATTTATTTACCCTCCAGCAAAACATTTTGAATGGCTTCCACCAATGTCTTCTTAGGCAATGCTCCCTGCGCCATCTGCGGTGCACCTGTCATCGGAACAAAAAGTAAAGTAGGCACAGTCCTGATTCTGAAAAGAGCAGCCAGCTCCTCTTCTTCATCCACATTTACTTTATATACATCCACCCGGCCGGCATATTCTTCAGCTATTTCCTCCAGCACGGGAGCCAGCATCTTGCACGGACCGCACCAAGTCGCATAAAAATCAATTATTGCCGGGCGTTCACCCAGAAACTTCCATTCAGGATTTGCTTCATAGTTTGCCACTTTTGCCAAGAAATCGGCCTTTGTAAGATTTACAGCTTTCATATTCAATCAATGTTTAAAGTTTATATTTCATTTACGGAACAAATGCTGTTATGTTTTATGAACATGAGATATTTGTTACTGATGCAAAAATACAATGCACAAGAAAGGTTTACAACAGCTTTTTTCTATCTTTGCATAGATAAAATCTATAGAACTATGACTTTACAGCAAATGGAATATATTGTGGCACTGGACAAGTATCGTCACTTTGTACTGGCTGCCGAGGCTTGTGGGGTAACTCAACCTACACTGAGTGCCATGATACAAAAGTTGGAAGAAGAGCTGGATGTCAAAATTTTCAGCCGTGACCGGAAAAACATCACCCCTACCAGCATTGGAGAAAAAATCATCCGACAGGCAAAAATCGCACTGAATGAAACTCAGAAAATCAAAGAAGTGGTAGCCGACGAAAGCAGCAACATGAACGGAAACCTGCGTATCGGTATTCTTCCTACCATTGCACCCTATCTTGTTCCCGATTTTATTTACTATTTCCGGAAGTCTTATCCCAACGTAAATCTGTTTATCGACGAAAAGGAAAACAGGTCACTGATACAGGATCTCAGGTTCGGCAACCTTGATATTGCGATAACGACACCCCCCGAAGCTCACGCCAACATTCTGGAAATTCCGGTGTATGTAGAAAAGTTTGTCGCTTACTTTTCGGAAACATGCAGCAAGGCACGGCAAATGATTGTGAACGGCAATCTTCCTCCGGAACAGATGTGGATTCTGAAAGAAGGTCACTGTATTCCCAATGGAGGCATCAATTTATGCGAAAACAAGGACATCGGCAATCATATCTATGAAGCCGGAAGTATTGATACGCTTATCAAAATTGTGGACAGAAACGGCGGGTATACAATCATCCCCGAACTACATATCAGCACGTTAAATGAGAAACAAAAGGAAAATATTCAGACATTGAACGTAAATCCGCCGGCACAGCGAACGGTTTCTATCCTGATAAAAGATGACTTTATCAGAGAGCGGATTGTGAATGCCGTGCTCGACACCATAAAAGCCATTATCCCGTCGCACATGATGGATGAACGTTTCAAAACGCTTGCAATCAAACTCAGATAAACCGTCGGCTGATTGCGTACTGGCTTTTGTCACATTTTTTCATACGAACCGGCAGTTGACTGAGAATTTACACTTGGTCATAGACTGACAGAAAAAGGTAAACGGATGTCAGCAAAAACAGATATTTGCTTACTCCCTACCTTTGCACCGGATAACGAATAAGTTTGTTCTGTTAATAGGCCTACGGTTGAATGTAATAAATTGCATACTTCATTGCATCCGTTTCTTAAATTTCTATTTTTGTTTAACAAATAAGGAAGTAATTTATGCGCAGATGTCTGCAAAAAGACCACGAGGTTTTTGGATAAACATAAAGACATTTTTTTAAAACATCATTATGTTTTCTGAAAAACGCCATGAGAGCAGACAAAAATGCTCAAAAACGACAGAATATTTTCTAAAAGAAATTTTCAGGACGCCAAGTTCAATTAAACAGAAAGCTCATAAATCCGAAAGAATACAAGACAATGCAACATTCAAACCTCCCCTTAAACTTACAATAAGACTGTCAGACGACAAGAATAGACGCTTCATGTCTTTTACCAAGCCGATAAGAATCCGTTTTTTCCGAGCCGCACCTGTTCCACTCCGCAATATACACATTCTCGGCAAAGTAAATTTTCAAAATGTCATTTTGATTAAAAGGAAAAGATTATCTGAAGGTAATCCACTTGTTACTCATGAAGTTGATTCCTCCGTAAACAAACAGTCCGAGGAACTGAGCAAGATACTCATTGCATCCACAAATTTCTACAAGGAAAAGAAGAAACAAGAATTGTGCACCATATGCCACAGCAAAAGCACAGGAAAAGAACAAGATTTCATGCCAGATAGTATTTTTCTTCCGGTCGGCTTCAAACGGAAAAATCCAATATTTACACCATATAAAGTTATGAATCTGCGCCACTACATAAGCCACTACATTGGCTATCATGTAATGTTCGCCCTCTATATGCATCAATAATCCCACGATCAATGCAGTAATCAGGGCATTCAGCGTTCCCACAATGGCAAAACGCATAATACGGACAGACTCTCTCATTAAAGGTAATTTGGAAAAGGCATAAAAAGATTTCGAGACAAAGCAAGTATAGTCTTCCCGACTATCTTGCCTTGCCCGAAATAATTATATCTTTTAAATAACAACGTTGTCAGATATTCAGTCTTTAATCTCTACTTTCAGATTAAGTTCGTCAAGCTGCTTCTGGTCGAGGTAACCCGGTGCATCCAGCATGACATCGCGTCCGGAGTTGTTCTTCGGGAAAGCGATACAGTCGCGGATTGAATCGAGTCCGGCAAACAATGAAACCCAACGGTCAAGACCATAAGCCAGACCTCCGTGAGGAGGTGCACCAAACTTGAAGGCGTTCATCAGGAAGCCAAACTGTTCCTGAGCTTTTTCGGGAGTAAATCCTAAAATTTCGAACATCTTAGCCTGAAGCTGAGAATCGTGGATACGGATAGATCCACCACCTACTTCAACGCCGTTGACTACCATATCGTATGCATCGGCACGAACGGCTGCCGGATCAGTATCAAGCAATGGAATATCTTCGTCCTTCGGATGAGTGAACGGATGGTGCATTGCCATCAGTCGGCCTTCTTCTTCGCTCCATTCGAACATCGGGAAATCTACTACCCACAAGCAAGCAAACTGGTTCTTGTCGCGCAGTCCCAGTTGGTTACCCATTTCCAGACGAAGTTCGCACAACTGCTTGCGAGTCTTCATGGCGTCATCGCCGCTCAAAATCAGAATCAGGTCACCCGGTTTGGCACCGAAAGCTTCTTTCATCTGCTGAAGCACTTCCTGGCTATAGAACTTATCGACGCTCGACTTCACATTACCGTCGGCTTCCACACGTGCGTAAACCAGTCCCTTTGCACCAATCTGCGGACGTTTCACGAACTCTGTCAACTGATCGAGCTGCTTACGTGTATAGTGTGCAGCACCTTCGGCACAGATACCACCAATATAAGCTGCATTGTCGAATACAGAGAAGCCATAGCCTTTCAGGATATCCATCAGTTCGACAAACTTCATGCCGAAACGCAAATCGGGTTTATCGCTACCATAGTACTTCATGGCATCGGCCCACGGCATACGGATAAACGGTTCTGTCAGTTCCACACCGCGCAGTTCCTTGAACAGATGCTTAGCCATACCCTCGAACATCTGAATGATGTCTTCCTGTTCAACGAAACTCATTTCACAGTCAATCTGGGTAAATTCCGGCTGACGGTCGGCACGAAGGTCTTCATCGCGGAAACATTTTACAATCTGGAAGTAACGGTCGAAACCAGAAACCATCAGCAACTGCTTCAATGTCTGCGGTGACTGCGGCAGTGCGTAGAATTGCCCCGGATTCATACGAGAAGGAACAACGAAATCGCGTGCGCCTTCCGGAGTAGAACCAATCAACATCGGAGTTTCAACTTCAAGGAATCCCTTGCTGTCGAGATAACGGCGTACCTCCATCGTCATACGATGACGCAGTTCCAGATTCTTGCGGACTGCTGTACGACGCAGGTCAAGGTAACGATATTTCATACGGAGATCATCTCCGCCGTCAGTATTGTCTTCGATAGTAAATGGAGGAGTCAGTGCTGTATTCAGGATATTCAGCTCTGAAACGATGATTTCAATTTCTCCGGTCGGGAGATTGCTGTTCTTACTTGAACGTTCGCTGACTTGTCCTTTTACCTGTATCACAAACTCACGTCCTAAATGATTGGCACGGTCACACAGTTCTGCATTCACATCTGTATTGAACACCAACTGAGTAATGCCATAACGGTCGCGGAGATCGACAAATGTCATTCCGCCCATTTTACGTGTACGCTGCACCCATCCGGCAAGTGTCACGTTTTTACCAGCATCGGCAAGTCTTAACTCGCCGCATGTATTCGTTCTGAACATATTTTTTCTATTTATGGACACTTATAATTTGTGACAAAGGTAGCACATGTTTTTGATTTATGCAATAAATTTGCGTCTGCAAACAAGGGAAAGGTTTTGACAGACCTTACAAATGACCTGTAAAATGAGCTTACATTATAATAAAACAAACGACTTGACCCAAGGCGGTATTACGGGAACAATGTTGCGCTTTGCAGTTCCAATGATTCTGGGCAACCTGCTGCAACAATGCTATAACATAGCCGATACATTCATCGTGGGACATTATCTGGGAGCGGATGCGCTGGCAGCTGTAGGATCGGCCTATACACTCATGGTATTTATCACATCGGTATTCATCGGACTATGTATGGGCAGTGGTGCCGTATTCTCACTGCAATATGGGGCAAAGGATTACGAAGGCATGAAACGGAGTCTGGTTTCCTCACTCGTTCTGACGGGAGGCATCACACTGATTCTGAACGTCGCCGTGCTGGCAGGTATTCATCCCATCATCCGTCTGTTGCAGACGCCTGCTGAAATAGAGGGGCTGATGTTCGACTATCTGTTCATTATCTTTTTAGGTATAGTGAGTACTTTCATCTACAATTATTACGCCTACCTGCTGCGTGCCTTGGGCAATTCCATAGTTCCGCTTTATTTTCTGGCTGTTTCCGTGGTACTGAATATAGTACTCGACCTGATTTTTATTCTGGTATGTCACTGGGGTGTGTCGGGAGCAGCAGCGGCTACCGTCATATCGCAGACCGCAGCAGCCGCCGGACTTTGCGTTTATGCCTTGTATCGTTTCCCGATTTTCAGGCTGAAACTGACTCATATCCGGCTACACAGGCAGTCGATAAAGGAAATAGCCACTTATTCATCGCTGACATGTATGCAGCAGTCGGTGATGAACTTCGGGATTCTGATGGTGCAGGGACTGGTAAACAGTTTCGGAACAAGTGTAATGGCGGCTTTTGCCGTTGCTGTAAAAATAGATTCGTTTGCTTATATGCCGGTACAGGATTTCGGAAATGCATTCTCTACATTCGTTGCGCAGAATTTCGGAGCCGGACAACAGAAACGTATCCGGCAAGGAATCCGTAGTGCCTTCAGCGTTACAACTGGATTCTGTCTGCTGATCTCGGCTATCGTATTTATCTTCGCACGTCCGCTGATGCAGCTTTTTATCGATGGAAGCGAGAATGAGATAATCAGTATCGGTGTAGAATATCTGCGGGTAGAGGGCAGCTTCTATGTGGGGATAGGCTATCTGTTCCTTTTATACGGATTTTATCGGGCTATACGTATGCCCGGCATGTCGGTCGTACTTACTGTTTTCTCCTTAGGGACACGAGTCCTGCTGGCATATGCACTGGCAGCAATACCGGCAATAGGCGTACACGGCATCTGGTGGTCTATCCCTGTCGGGTGGGCACTGGCCGACGCTTATGGCGTATGGTATTACCGGAAAGCGGTCAAGCGCGGTCTTTGGAATTCAAGATATGACTCTGTGCAAGATACTCGGGAGTAGCGGCATAGATGTACATCACGCTCCCGCCTTTGATGGTATCAATCAGCGGACGTGAAATTTTCTGCGGAACAGCAGGACATCCGAAACTCCTTCCCAGTCTGCCTCCCGTACGGATAACTGAAGGATCGGCATAGGCAGCTCCGTGTACAACGATGGCACGTTCGCGGGCGCGGTCGTTTATTCCTTTTTCCAGTCCATCCAGAATCAGCGAATAGCCGTTCTTGCCCTGATAGGTAGATGCTGTAAGGTAAAATCCTAACGAACTTTTGTAGGAACCGTATTCGTTGGAAAAAGAAGTAGCATATACTCCTCCGCTGTTCTTGCCATGTGCAACGACCGATGAAAACAGCATTTTCTTTTCCTTCATATCGAATACATACAGACGCTTTTCGGTAGAAGGTTTGGAAAAATCGATTAAGGTAAGTATATCTCGTTTACGCTGCGCAATCCGGTAATATCCTGTCACCGCCTGACGGAAAGCTGTATAATTAACCGTACCCTCCAGTTGCATATCCCGGAACAGTTCGGCACATACATCGGGCTTTGCCACATGTTTAACTTCCGATACGGCAGACGCTCCCTCACCTACTCCGGTAAAGGAATATAAAAAAGATGCAAACAGAAAAAATACAGATAACGAAATACGCAGCATAATCTTCTTGAACAATAACGGCTGCAAAGTTACTCATTTTATCTGTAACTATTTATTATCAGACAGTTAAAAGCAACATGTTTTATCATTTATTCACTCTATAACAATAATCAGCGTAGCTTCGGAAGGCATTGTATCGAATACGAACTTGGCATGCGAGGTAGCATTGCGTACACACATGTGTGAACGAGGCGTCGTACCCAGCGACCAGCTGTATTCGATCATGGCTGTACGAGGAACATTGACGGGCACTCCGTGTATATATGCGCCGTTGGTAAACCGTGATGCATAAGGAGCATACCCTCCGGTAGCCGATCCTCCGTCTTTCAAAAAGACCATCTTTGCTTTCTTTTCCTGCAACAGAAACATTCCCAACGGGGTTTCCTGAGCATACGGCGGACGATGCACTCCCGTTGTAGCCGGATTCATACTCCGAATGGCCCATTCACCTTCGGAAATCCGCTCTAAGGTCGCAATATTCTGGTCGCCCCGGTCCACAAAAATGACATGATGAAAGACTGCACTGTCGGGCAATACACGAATATAACGTGGAGGAACAAGATATTCGGTATCTTCTACCACAGGAGTTATACGCAGGAAACTGCCTGTCTTTCCCCGGAGATAAGCCAGCGAACCATCCCGACCGTAACGTTCGGGAACGGAAGAGTCGGTTGTAAGATAAAGAGGAACCGACTGATATCGTTCTACACCAAGTGTATCGGCTACACGTCCGTACGCATTGCGGATATAACGTCGTACCAAAGGTGCTTCGCTGTTGAAGTTCTTATAATTTCTCAGCACGACCCATTGTGACGTATCACGATGCATGTTTTCAATAAAAGCAAGACATTTGCGAATCGTTTCCCATTTGAAACTGCGTACCGTATCGCCGTAAGGATAAGTATCTTCGAGCGTATACTGATCATAAAGCAAATCTTTTGTCAGATGAATATCGGCAGCGACAAGAAGTTTCGGAGTACGATCCGCCGTATCAGGAAAGACAAGGGTGTCGGAAGGCAGTTCTGTATATTCCGACAAACGGGGCACATCGGTTTGTTGTTCTCCGCAAGCATACAATAACAAGCAGGCAGCCAACAGCAATATAGAGAAGCCCTTTTCCATAGCAAAGTGGTTAATGTTCATTGTAAAAGTAATAAAAAAAATTCAAAAGAAAGAATCTTTTATCTAATAAACAAGCCACATTGTGAATTTGTTGTAATCTCTTAAAAAAAACAATCCGGAGCAAACGAGAATAAGCCGAATGCTTTCTCTCGTTTACTCCGGATAATATCGAAGTATATATACACGTTCTGTTTATCCCATCTTTCCTGTCAGGTAGGCACGTGTACGTTCATCTGTCGGATTATCGAACATCTTGTCTGTACGGTCATACTCTATCAACTCACCCATATACATAAACATTGAGTAGTCGGATATACGCATAGCCTGCGACATGTTATGGGTCACAATCAAGATAGTCACATCTTTCTTCAAATCATCCATCAGTTCCTCTATGTACTTGGTAGCAATAGGGTCCAGAGCCGAAGTCGGTTCATCCATCAGCAACACATCTGGCTTCAGGGCAAGTGAACGTGCAATACACAGACGCTGCTGCTGACCTCCCGAAAGGAAGGTTCCACGCTTCGTCAATGAATCTTTCACTTCATCCCATAAGGCAACGCTACGTAAGTTTCGCTCTACGATTTCATCTTTTTCCGATTTTGAAAGACGGATACCGTTCAGCAAATAGCCTGCCAGCACATTATCGTAGATATTCATCGTAGGGAACGGGTTAGGACGCTGGAACACCATACCGATACGGCGGCGTTCTTCCATTGGTTGCATCTGAAGGACGTTCTCACCATTTAACAGAATTTCTCCTGTTACACGAATGTTTTTATAAAGTTCATGCATACGGTTCACAGCACGCAGCAAGGTACTTTTTCCGCAACCGGAAGGTCCCATGATAGCCGTAATGGTATTTTTCTGAATGTCTGCCGACACATGCTTCACAGCCATCGTACTGGATGTATACGAAATACAGACATCCTTTATTTGTAATATCGGGTCTTTTATATTTTCCATTTCTTTGCGATTCGTTTTGCTAATAAGTTCAGACATAATACAAAGGTGAGCAGGAACAACGAAGCTCCCCAGATAAGGCTCTGCAAGTTGGGATCATTGAAGAATTCCCAAATAAGCAAGGGAACTGCCGACATCGGTTTGGTCATGTTCCAGCTTACTGCGGCACCACCCAGTGCAGTAAACATCAGCGGAGCAGTTTCACCTACTACACGCGATATTGCCAGCAAAATACCTGTAAAGATACTACCCAGAGCCGAAGGTAACATTACTTGCAACATAACACGCCAGTAACTTCCTCCCAGCGCCAGTCCGGCTTCCTTTAATGTATCCGGAAGGACTTTCATGGTTTCTTCCGTTGAACGGATAATGAGCGGCAGCATCATGATAAACAATGCTACGCTTCCGGCTATGGCCGAATATCCTTTCATGGGCACCACCACCCAGATATATGTAATAATACCGATGATGATGGAAGGAGTACCCTGAAGTAAGTCGGTAAGATAACTTACAATAATTGCGAACCAGTTCTTGCGGTATTCAGACAGACAGATTCCGCAGAATACGCCAATAGGAATGGCAACTACAGCTGCAAGCAACAGCATCAGGAAAGTACCGACAATGCCGTTGGCAATACCTCCGGGAATCTCCTGCCCGGCGGAAACAGCCTGCATTGCCTTATATGCATTAGGAGTTGCTTCGGTAATGAATGACCAGCCAAGCTGTTTCCATCCTTTTACCAGTACTTCTCCCAGAATGGCCAGCAAAGGAATTGCCGTAAGTCCCGAAAGCACACAGACCAGAACATAAAGCAACCGATTCTTGAATATACGGATTCGAATGTTATTATCACGTACCATTTATACAAATTCTGTTTATTGATTATACATGTCTTGCCTTACGTATCAATATTTTTCCAATCATATTGATAACGGCTGTTATGAGGAACAATAACAATCCGATGGCAATCAGTGACGAAAGTTTCAGTCCGTCGGCTTCACCAAACTGATTGGCAATAATGCTGGCCATCGTATTACCCGTAGTACGCAGAGTTTCGGGCATCTGATTAGTGTTTCCTATCAGCATCGTAACGGTCATGGTTTCACCCAATGCACGACCTATCGCCAGAATATAGGCTGAGAAGATACCCGATCCGGCCATTGGGAAAATAACCCTGCGGATAACTTCTGCACGAGTGGCTCCCATGGCGTATGCTCCTTCTTTCAAATCGGAAGGAACCATCTTAATGAATTCCGAGCTCAGAGAAGCTGCATAAGGCACAATCATTATGGCGAGTACAAAGGCTGCGGTCAAGATTCCCGAACCTTGCGGAGAGAGATTCAGATGCATGAATACATTACGCAATACATAAAATCCCCACAAGCCATAAATGATAGAAGGAATACCTGCCAGCAAGTCGGTAACAGTACCCAGTACCGCCGCAATTTTCTTTCCTCGGAAATACTCACCAGTAAATAAAGCGACCGGCAAAGAAAACGGGATACACATCAATAAAGCAAGAATTGTAGTAAGTAATGTTCCGGTAATGAACGGAAGAGCGCCGTAACTTTCTTTTCCTGCCGTTGTTACCCAATCGTCTGAAAAGATAAAGTTCCAGAAGCCAAAATGCTCGAATGCTCCGGAGGCATCGACAGTGAGGGAATATACAATTCCCCCACCGATGATAGGAATAATAACAGCCGACAGAATAAGTAAAACTCTAAAAATTTTGTCTTGCATAAAATATCAGCTTTGCAATGATTATCTATTACTTTAAAATCGGCTGACCCTGATATGTCACAGTCTTAAGATTTGCCAGACTCTGTTCGATGGCTTTCTTAGGCAGCGGAGCATAGTGTACTGTAGCAGTAGTCTGCTGTACGCTATCACTTAACATGTACTGCATCAAGTCTACTGTTGCCTTTGCCTGAGCTTCCGAACGGTCTGAATAGTTCTGTTCTTTATAAATCAGCAACCATGTGAAACAACTGATAGGATAAGCTCCGGCCGCATCGGCGTTAGTAATAGAGCAACGGGTATCTTGAGGAATATCACCTGCAGCAGCCGAAATGCTTTCGGTAGACGGAGAAACTAATTCACCACGCTGATTCTTGACTGCGGCATAAGGAATTTTCTGTGCAAAAGCATATTCGGAACCAATGTATCCCAAAGAATATGGAGTCTGTGCAATGATACCTGCTACACCCGGATTACCTTTGGCTGCCTGTCCTACAGGGAAGTCAACAGTTTTTCCTGCTCCATAGGTATTCTTCCAGCTTTCGCTGACTTTAGACAAATAATCGGTAAATACAAATGTAGTACCACTACCGTCTGAACGATATGCAAGAATAATTTTCTTAGCCGGCAATTTTACATCCGGATTCAATTCCTGCAAACGTGCATCGTTCCAGTCTGTAATTTTACCTGCATAGATATCGGCTATGATATCACCAGACAAGTTCAATTTTACTACATCCGGCAAGTTATAGGCCAGTACGACAGCTCCCATACATGTCGGGATGTGAACTACCGGATCCATTTCTTTCATTTCAGCATCACTCAGGAACGCATCACTTCCGGCAAAGTCGACAATACCATCTTTCAGGTTACGAACACCTCCGCCACTACCGATGCCACCGTAAGATACTTTATTGTTGTGTGTTGCACTATATCCTTCAAAGCTCATGTTATAGAAAGGCAATGGGAATGTAGCTCCCGCACCTGTTAATTCAACGGAATCTGTTGATGACTTCTGTCCACCACATGCAGTAACAGCCAAGGCCATTATACCTGCTACCAAAGACAAATAATGTTTTTTCATTGTTTATTAATTTAATAAATTGATTTTTCTTATATTGGATTTTCTCTTTTTCTTTAGATTCACATTAAAGTGAGAAGGAAGCATTCAGATAAGCATAATAAGAATCGGGGGTACTTCCCGACTTGGGCGACCATATACGGAAGTTCGGAGCCAGCTTAATGTATTTTCCAATCCGGAATTCTGCGCCGACCATTCCTGCCATACCATCCCCCTCTTCATTCCATTTATCCTTTGATGTCAGGTAATCCCAACGCCCAAAAAGTCCTATTTTCTTAGTCAGATTAATGGTTGTATATGCAGAGATACCGCTCTGATCGCATCCGTCGGTATACCCTGTATTCGTCTGATAATTATATTCAGCAGCCAGTGAAAAAGATTTATTTTTGAATCCTATGAAAGAAGCCAGATTCGTAATGCCCTTATCTGTTTTTTCGGCAGCTTCGTTAAAAGAACCATACAAGCGGATAAACAGATTTTTTACGGGCGTCAATGTCAGACCGGCACCATACTGTAGTCCATCTTTTACCTGCACCTGCTTATATCCTTCACCGTTTGCCAGAATAACATCTGCCGAAATATAACGGTTAAAATCATAGGCAACAGAAACAGCAAGATCGGCACTACTTCCAAACTTGTATTCATCTTGGAAAGATTTCATTACATAACGTTTCTCCCAGAAACTTTCCTGAAACTTGAACTGGGTAGTCGAAATAAGACCGGCATTCAATGTCCATTTTCCACGTTCCCATGACAGCATCGCATTCTTTACGAAACCTATACGATGATGATCGTCTACATCTTTGGACTGTCCGAAATCGGCAACGACTTTTACTTGCAATTCTTTCGACAAGTCGTACTGGTACCCCAGATAAGCGCGGTCAAGATTGAAACCACGGTCATCGTTTACATGACCGAATCCGGAATGAACATCGGAAAAGATTGTAATGATAGCCTTACCCTTGGGAGCTTCTTCTTTACCTTTGTCCTCTGCATGCATCGGTACAACTGCATATCCCAGCAAGCCTGCAACAATGGCACACCGTTTCTTTAAATTCTTTTTATTCACTATACATCTGCTTTTTATTTCGAGAGCAAAGGTATAAGTAACAAGTAACTTGGTTATGTCATAAATATTACAAAACTGTTACATCCTCATCGGGAAAACGAAGTGTTTCTACTTTTTCCAAACGAGCATGCAGGCGGGGCATCAGCGATTTACGTATACGCAGGCGCATAATGCAATCCATGTCGTACGACTGTTCTAATATCTCGGGCGCCTCTTCTTTTACGATACGCATCACATCATTCATAAATGGATATTCAAAGATAATCTTTACATCCTGATCTACTGTCTTTTCTATTATCGTAGCCTCGGCAATAGCTTGCGCCGCTGCGGTACGGTATGCCACAATCAGACCGCTCGTACCCAGCTTAATACCTCCAAAATAACGTACTACGATAATCAAAATATCGGTCAGCTCATTCGAATTGATTTGTCCGAGAATCGGTTTACCTGCAGTACCAGACGGCTCGCCATTGTCGTTGGCACGGAACTCTTTCCGTTCTGCTCCCAGCATATAAGCATAGCACACGTGACGTGCATCGTAATATTTCTTCTGATACTCTTCCAGATGTGCTTTCACCTCGGTCAGCGTGCGCACAGGAATGGCTATCGCAATAAACTTACTTCTTTTTTCGGTATAAACAGCTTCTGACTGTCCTTCTATGGTTTTATATGTATCTTCCAACACGATTCGGATTTATCTAATTTTGAAATATACTATTTATTACTTCGCAGTATGTGTACCCGGATTGTATTCATCAGCGATTTTCCGATTATAATCAGCGTAACAGCTGTCAGTACCAGAATAATCCCCAAGATAATACGTGGAGTCAGACGTTCTCCAAATACCAGTACCCCAAAAAACAATGCTGTAATCGGTTCCAACGCTCCCAATATAGCTGCTGGCGTAGATCCGATATAATGGATAGATTTAGTCATGGCAATCAGTGAAATCACTGTTGGAAACAAAGCCAAAGCTATAGGATTTACCCATAATGCAGGAGTCGTAATAATATCAAGTTGCGTACAAAACTTAAGACGCACAACAAACACACTCAAGCCAAATAATAATGCATAGAAAGTCAACTTGGATGTCGGCATGTCTTTCAATGAAGAACGATTTACTCCAATAATATAGACAGCATAAGTCAGCGATGAAGCAAAGACCAGCAAAACACCTACCAGACTTAATGTTTTACCACCTTCTCCTTTGTACAACAAGGAAATTCCGAGAAAAGCCAAGGCTATGGAAAGAGCGGTTATAACAGAAACCTTTTCCTTAAAGCACACAGCCATAATAATGGCTACCAGCACAGGATAGACAAAAAGTATGGTAGAAGCTATTCCTGCGTCCATATAATTATAGCTCAAAAATAATGTAAGCGACGAAAAGGCAAAGAGCATTCCCATTACAAACAGTGGCAATATTTCGGAACGATGTAAGACAAACGACTGCTTCTGCATTTTCATCAACAAAGCAAGCATTACTACCCCCAGACCGTAACGATAAAACAAGACTGAATCGGCACTAATACCATCGGAATACAGCGGTAAAGTAAACAGAGGATTAAGACCGTAACTGGCAGCAGCTACAGCACCGTAAACAAAACCTTTGAATGTATTACTAACCATGTAAATGTCTATTTTTCAAAACCGGCAGCAAAGGTACACAATCTTAAGCAAAAACATCCGGCCAAACAAGAAAAAGGTCAGGATATTTTCGCTAAAATGTCCTGACCTTTCACAATATCAGACTCAACCTTTGCCAGAAAGGACTTCCCTTTCCGGCATACAAACCATATTTATGCTACAGCACCCACCAGTGCTCTTTTACGGTTTGAAGAGAAATCTTACAAAAGGAAGGGAATCTGATATATTTTGTCAAACTATCATTTCAATTTATGTATAACTAATCCAGATCGAAGTTTAGGTTCGAACCAGGTAGTTTTAGGAGGCATAATATTGCCTGTATCGGCAATATCCATCAGTTGCTTCATGGAAACCGGATAAAGAGCCAATGCCATTTTCATTTCACCACTATCTACCCGCTTCTTCAATTCACCAAGTCCCCGGATACCTCCGACAAAATCAATACGTTTGTCTGAACGCAAATCCTTTATACCTAAAATTTCATCCAAAATCAAATTCGATGAGATGGTAACATCCAAAACTCCAATCGGGTCATTATCATCGTATGTATCAGGCTTTGCCGTCAGGCTGTACCACTTGCCGTCAAGATACAAGGAGAAATTATGAAGTGCAGCAGGCTTATATACTTCCGAACCTTTATCCACTACATCGAAATGTTTCCTCAAGGCTTCCAAGAATTGTGCGGAAGTTAATCCGTTCAAATCTTTCACCACGCGATTATAATCGATAATGGTAAGCTGGCTTGCCGGGAAACAAACAGCCATGAAATAATTATATTCTTCATCACCCCGATGGTTAGGATTCTCCTTCGCTTTCTCCGCTCCAACCAAAGCAGCTGCAGCACTACGATGATGACCATCGGCTATGTATAAAGAGGGCATCGCGGCAAAAGCTTTCGTAATAGCAGCTATATCCTCATCCTGATCGATCACCCAAAAGGTATGTCCAAAGCCATCATCGGGAGCAACAAAATCGTAGACCGGTTTCTTAGCTGTATATTTAGCAACAATTGCATCCAGCACCGCATTATCCGGATAAGCAAAAAAGACCGGCTCAATATTAGCATCGTTCACGCGTACATGCTTCATACGATCTTCCTCCTTGTCCCGGCGTGTCAGCTCATGTTTTTTAATTACGCCATTCAGATAATCGGGAACATAGGCTCCAACTACCAGGCCATATTGTGTTTTACCATTCATGGTCTGTGCATAGATATAGTAACAGTCTTTCTTATCCTGCACCAGCCATCCCTTGTCCTGAAACATCTGAAAGTTCTGCACAGCTTTATCGTACACACACGGATCATGCTCGTCAGTTCCTTCCGGAAAATCAATTTCAGGCTTGATAATATGATAAAGTGATTTTTCATTCCCGGCAGCCTCAGCACGAGCCTCAGCCGAGTTCAACACATCGTAAGGACGGGAAGCAACCTGCTCTACCATTTCCTGAGGTGGACGAATCCCCCTAAACGGTTTAACTACTGCCATAATGTTTGAAGTTTCTTAAAAAATAATACAAAGTTCTGAGGCATATAGAAAACATACAAGCATTTCACACACCGTCATTTTCATCTATGCATCATTGATTTTTCTCACTTCTTATTTACGCGATACTTCTCGCATCCATCTTTCAGGAATCCGACAATCTGACGTGCAGCAGCAATACCAGCATTAATATTAGCTTCAGCAGTCTGAGCACCCATCTTCTTAGGAGTTGAGAAATAGCGTCCTGGGAATCTGGCAGAAAATTCTTCGTGACGAACCGGCATAATATCAGTCACATATTTCAAATCCGGACGATCATTCATCAAGCGAATCAAATCATCTTCATTAATAACTTCTTTACGGGCAGTATTGACCAGCAAACCATTTTTCGGCATACGGTTTATCAGATCATAATTGATTGAATTTTTCGTTTCAGCAGTAGCCGGAATATGTAAAGAAACTACATTACATTGCGTATACAATTCTTCGGCAGAATCTACAGGTTTAATGCCATCGGCTAACATTGCTTCTTTCGGGCAATATGCATCATAAGCATAGATTTCCATGCCGATACCTTTTGCTATACGAGCAACATTACGGCCTACATTGCCATAAGCATGTATACCCAACTTTTTACCTTTCAATTCTGTACCAGCCTTTCCATCATAGAAATTACGTACAGCCATAATCATCAAGCCAAAAGCCAGTTCAGCCACAGCATTGGAATTTTGTCCCGGCGTATTCATAACACAAACGCCATGAGCTGTAGCAGCCTCCAGATCAACATTATCGTAACCAGCACCTGCACGAACGACAATCTTCAGTTCAGGAGCAGCATCTAATACTTCCCTATCAATAATATCACTACGAATAATAATGGCATTGACATCTTTTACAGCCTCAAGGAGCTGAGCCTTTTCAGTATATTTTTCAAGCAAAGCCAATTCATAACCAGCTGCTTCAACTTCCTTACGGATACCGTCGACAGCTATTTTTGCAAACGGTTTTTCTGTTGCTACTAAAACTTTCATAACTATCAGATTTAATATAATAAAAATGGCACACAGTCCCGCACACCGTCTATCCGTGCAGGTCTGTGTGCCTTCTATAACAAACTTGTTAATTAATGCATTTTTTCAAATTCCTGCATGCAGTCAATCAATGCCTGAACACTCTCTATCGGCAAAGCATTGTAGCAAGAAGCACGGAATCCACCAACAGAACGATGACCTTTAATACCCACCATTCCCTTTTCTGTCGCAAATTTCAAGAAATCAGCTTCCAGATCTTTATACTCATCAGCCATAACGAAGCAGATGTTCATATACGAACGGTCTTCTTTGACTGTAACAGTACCACGGAACAATTTATTGCGATCAATTTCGGCATACAGCATATCGGCACGCTGTTTAGCCCGACGCTGCATTTCTTCCACTCCACCCTGAGCTTTCAGCCAGCGCAAAGTCTGCAAAGCTGCATAAATAGGAACAACAGGAGGAGTATTAAACATTGAACCTTTATCTACATGAGTCTGATAATTCAGCATGGTAGGAATATAGCGAGAAACCTTGCCCAAAGCATCATTCTTTACGATAACAAACGTAACACCTGCCGGAGCCAGATTTTTCTGTGCGCCACCATAAATACATATATATTTTGAAACATCCACCGGACGGGAGAATATATCGGATGACATATCAGCTACCATCGGAACATCTACATCCGGATCGGCATGGAGTTCAGTACCATAAATCGTATTATTGGTCGTGATATGGAAATAATCCACGTCAGCCGGTACAGTATAATTCTTCGGGATATAGGTATATCCATCTTTTTCGGAAGAAGCAACTTCGACAGTTTCTCCGAATGCCTTTGCCTCTTTCAATGCTTTTTTCGCCCATGTACCAGTATTGAGATATGCAGCCTTCTTTTCAAGGAAATTATAGGGAACCATACAGAACTCCATGCTTGCTCCTCCACCCAGGAAAAGTACTGAATATCCTTCAGGAATATTCAAAAGTTCTTTAAACAAGGCAACAGCCTCGTCTACCACCGGCTGAAAGTCTTTAGCGCGGTGACTGATTTCCATCAACGAAAGTCCCGAACCATTATAGTCAAGAATAGCCTGAGCTGTTTTTTCGATCACTTCGCGAGGCAATATCGAAGGTCCCGCATTAAAATTATGTTTTTTCATTTGGAAGTTTGTTTTGGTTAAACATTGATTCGTTCTTACATTTGCGAATATAGCTATTATTTTTAGACTTCCAAAGGATTTCGTAATATTTTTATACCTATAAAAGCCTTTTCATAACAAATTACACAAAACAAACCGTTTTAATTTACATATTGACACATGAGATAGGCTCTATGACTTTCCGTCTGAACTATAGCCATAGCATTTTGAGAGATTTTTTATATAATCGCAGGTAACACTATCACAAAGTTATCATTTAGCCAGTTCTATCAAAGCTTTTACCCCCTTAATCTTTTCATTTTGCACAAGTTTTAACACTTGTTTGTATTTAGAGCGTAAAACCGCAGCAAAAGCATAATGATCTTTTACATCTACACGACCTATGTCCTCCTTTCCTAAATTTCCTTTCTTAGACAGGAAGCCGACAATATCGATTTTATTTATTTTATCTTTTTTCCCTTTACCTATATATAAGGTAACAAAATCGGGCTGCACCGGTTTAGGAGTAATAGCCGGTAATATATATTCCTCAGGATCTTCCTTTATATAAGAAGGTAATTGCTCTTCAGCGTAAAGTATGACATAAGCACTACCATTGGCCTCCCATCGGGCAGTACGTCCATTGCGGTGTACAAATCCATCTTCTGCAACAGGAAGATGATAGTGAATAACATTTTTTATATCCGGGATATCCAGTCCACGGGCAGCCAGATCGGTTGAGATGAAAATATGGCAACTGCCATTTCGGAACTTGTATAGCGCACGCTCTCTATCATCTTGTTCCATTCCTCCATGGAAAGTTTCACAATACACTTTCATGGAATGTAAATAATTTCCTACCCGTTCAACACTCTCACGATGATTGCAAAAGACCAATGTGGATTGATTACCTAAACAGCATAATAATCTATAAAGAGTTTCCAGCTTATCTTTTACCGGAGAGATCACTTTATACAAACGTAAGCGTTCAGAAACACCTCCATCCGGATTGAGAAAGTTCAGCTTTATTGTACGGTTCAACCCCGTAAAACGAGGTATTTCCTCAGTATCGGTAGCAGAAAGCAGAAAACGTCGACGCAAATTAGGTAATTTACCTATTACTGCTGCCATCTCTTCCTGAAAACCAAACTCAAGACATTTATCGAATTCGTCAATCACCAGCAGATTAACGACAGCAGCATCAAAGTTCAGCTTTTCAAGATGATCATTCATACGACCCGGAGTTCCTACTATTACCGATGGACGAATTCCTTTCATTGTACGATGTTCATCCATAGCCGGTCGCCCTCCATAACAACTCATAATAGTAAATCCCGTATTCATCGACTTGAACACCTGCTCTATCTGTAATGCCAACTCTCGAGAAGGAACCAATATTACAGCCTGCACTCCTTCTACCTCAGACTTTAATGATGAAACAAGAGGCAACAAATAGGCCAATGTCTTACCTGACCCTGTTGGGGATAAAAGAATCAAATCACATCCTTCACGGTAAGTATCAATGGCCACTTGCTGCATGGCATTCAATTGTTCTATTTTTAAATTTGCAAGTATAGTCTGTATATTCATAAAAGCAGGATTTTAATTAAGTTATACGCAAATATAAATAGAACTCATGATATTCTCAGCATTTCAGTCAAAGAAATAAAGCAGGGGCAGACTGTAAGATGAAGTAAAAACGTTTATCCTTAATACAGAAAAATAGCCGTCTGCCCCGAATGGTATTCCTTATTTTAAATATTCAAAAAAGAATCGTTCTATCTTGTCGTAAGGAATAACCCCTGCCTGATTATCGTACAAATCGACATGACTTGCTCCAGGAATAATCATCAACTCCTTGTTGTCACCTTTCAATTTTTTGAAAGCATCTTCACTAAAATATCTGGAATGCGCTTTTTCTCCGTGAATCATCAATACCGCACTACGAATCTCACTACTATAAGTCAGCAAAGGGGTATTGATAAACGAAAGTGCCGAAGTAATATTCCAGCCGCCATTCGAATTGAGAGAACGTTTATGATAACCTCGTTTCGTTTTATAATAATCATAATAATCTTTCACAAACTGAGGAGCATCACTCGGCAGAGGGTCAACCACACCACCGGCACGTGCATACGAGCCATTTCGTGCATCAATAGTACGCTGCGCATTTAACTTCTTACGAAGTTCATATCGAGTATTTTCATCCATCGAATCAAAATATCCGTTGGCATTAACCCTGCTCATGTCATACATGGTTACAGTCACAGTAGCCTTAATGCGAGTATCTATGGCAGCAGCATTAAGAGCCATTCCTCCCCAGCCACAAATTCCAATAATTCCAATCCGTTCAGGATCCACATCATCGCGAATAGAGAGAAAATCAACTGCCGCTGAAAAATCTTCTGTATTAATATCAGGAGAAGCAACATAACGAGGTTCCCCACTACTTTCCCCTGTATAAGAAGGATCAAAGGCTATAGCCAAGAATCCTCGCTCAGCCATGGTCTGAGCATATAGTCCTGATGACTGCTCCTTCACCGCCCCAAAAGGACCACTAACTGCTATCGCCGGGAGTTTACCCTCAACCTGTTTAGGCTTATACAAATCGGCAGCCAATGTAATGCCAAAACGATTTTTAAAACGAACACTTTCCACCGTTACCTTATCACTTAACGGAAAAGTTTTCTCATTCTCGTGTGCATAAAGTGTATTCATAATCATAGATATAAAACAAACTATATATATTATTTTTTCTTTCATCGCTACATAATTGATTCATTATACATTCATCCCCATCTTATAAGCTTCATCCAAGACAGGTTTGCCTTTTATTTCTCCTACATGCCACACCCCACCGCAAAACAAAGTGCCTTTTACAACCGGGTTCTCCAGACAATCTAAGAAACCCATAAAATTATCGACAACCCTATCCATAATCGTCTTATCATCTTCGGCCGCCGTCGCAATGAAATAAAATTCTTTATTTTTCATTTCAATATAAGAACCACAACAACGGTCTATCAATGTTTTCATCTGTGCACTCATTGCATAAAAGTAAACAGGAGTAGCCATAACAATCACATCAGCTTCCAGCATCTTATCGATTATTCCAGCTGCATCATCACTCTGCGGACAAGGTTTTTTGTATAGACTACAAACACTACAGCCTAAACAAGGATGGATTGTTTTATCGCGCAAAAAAATCTTTTCTGCAGTATTTCCACTTTTCACTACGCCACGCATAAATTCATCACAAAGAGTATCAGAATTTCCACCACGACGCGGACTAGATGATAAAATCAAAATCTTTTTAGCCATATTATCATTATTAGTTTCTATTTTTCAACAAGGCAAATTTCAGAAGAAAAGAGTAACTGCCCTGTAGATAAATTACAGATGTTATAACCTGAATTACGGAATCATTTTATTCCATTTTAAAGTAGATTTAAATCTGTAACATCGGTTATACAATCTGTAATTGGGGTTATACAGATGTATAAACTTTATCCTATCTTTGTCTTGAAATAACTATCGCCTTATGGATAAGATTCTCAATTTAAATAGTGTAGATTTATACAACCAACTATATGGGCTCGAAACATTAAATCCATTAGTCAGCGTCATCGACCTGAACAAAGCTACCCGTAAAATGACCTGCACCCACTGGAATTACGGCGTTTATGCTTTGTATCTGAAAATGGAAAAAGCATGCGACATTAAATACGGACGCCAAACTTATGACTATCAAGAAGGAACTGTTGTTTGCTTCGCTCCTGGTCAGACTACAGAAACGACATTGAACACAGAGCGTATACAACTAAATGTACTTGGAATTCTTTTCCATCCAGATTTGCTACGGGGAACAGCACTCGGCAAAAACATAAAAAAATATACATTCTTTTCTTATGAAGTAAACGAAGCACTGCATCTATCGGCTGAAGAAAGATATATCATAGAAGATTTATTGAAAATAATCCGAATGGAACTGGAATATGGCATTGATAAACACAGTAAAGTACTATTAGTGAATCATATTGAGCTACTACTAAACTACTGTATGAGATTCTACGAACGACAATTCACGACCAGAAGTAGAATCAACAGTGATGCACTGACACGCTTTGAGAAACTCCTCAATGAATATTTTGAGGGTACGCTTGCAGAACAGAACGGACTACCAACTGTTAAATATTTTGCGGACAAGTTATGCCTTTCACCCAATTATTTTGGTGACATGCTGAAAAAAGAAACAGGGAAAAACCCACAAGAATACATTCAAGAGAAACTTATAGAACTGGCTAAAGAGCGCATCTCCGATTCGGAAGAAACCGTCAGTCAGGTTGCCTATTCATTAGGATTCCAATACCCTCAGCACTTGTGTCGTCTGTTCAAGAAACGAGTAGGATGTACTCCAAACGAGTATCGTACGCAAAATAACAGACATACATAAAAATACCTAATGAAAGCAACAATGTTAGATTTCAAAACAGTATATGAATGTAACCATTGTTTGGGATGCAAGACATTACACCCTCAGGTAAGTATTATCAATCTCGCTAATCCCAATCTGAAACAAGATACTGTGAAGTTCGAATTTTATGCAGTCCTTCTAATAGAAGAATGCCCGGACGACTGTTGTTGCGGACGAAAACATTATGACTATTCCAACGCTACAATGGTTTTTCTTGCTCCCGGAGAAATATTCCGCATGAGTAAAAGCCACCCCCTTCCCGATAAAGGTTATCTGCTTGCATTTCATCCCGACTTATTGTTCCGAACTTCGTTAAAGAACCATATCAAGAACTATACTTTTTTTGCTTACCATAAAGAAGAGGCCTTACACCTCTCACAACGAGAAACGACTAAAATAATATGCTGCCTCGAAAATATAGAAGACGAATTACGGCACACTATCGACACCTATAGCAGTACAATCTTGTCACATCACATTGAGTTATTACTTGATTATTGTACCCGGTATTATGAACGACAATTCATCACTCGGGAAAACAAGAACAAAATCATATTCGAAAAGATGGAAAGATTCCTTAATCAATATATTGATTCCGGGAAATTACGTGAGGGTACACTGCCTACGTCTGAACTATGCGCAGAGAACTTAGGTTTGTCTACTGCCTATTTCAACGACTTGATCAAATTTGAAACCGGCAATACATTTCAAGAATACTTCCAATTTAAGCGTCTGGAAACAGCCCGAAAAATGTTATTGAAAGGAAAGGATACCCCGTATTCTATTGCTTGCCAATTAGGCTATTCCAATATAGGATATTTTAATCTGATATTTAAGAAAATAATGGGCACATCACCAATCGAATACAAATAGTCCCATAACTAAAGAGTAACAACAATAACAAACGGGTATGGATTTCAATACTAAAAGCTGTTAAATCCATACCCGTCATATATCAATTAAACGACTGTAATTACTCTACATAAAGTACTAATCCCTTCAGATACTCACCTTCCGGATGATAAATATTTACGGGATGATCTCCCGGTTGCGTTAACTGATGAAGTATACGTACACTTCGTCCACTCTGAGCTGCTGCCGTAAATACAGCATTACGGAAATTTTCCTTATTTACGACCTGTGAACAAGAGAATGTAAACAATATACCTCCGGGACGGATTTTCTCAAAAGCTTTTGCATTCAACTTCGTATATCCTCTTAACGCATTACGTAAGGCATCACGATGTTTGGCAAAAGCAGGAGGATCAAGAATAATCAAATCATACTGGTCACCCATACGATCGAGGAACTTAAATGCATCCTCAGCATAAGCTTTATGACGAGGATCTCCTGGAAAATTCAGCTCAACATTTTCATTGGTCAGATCGATAGCTTTAGCCGAACTATCAACAGAATGTACCAGATTGGCTCCCCCTCGCATGGCATAGAAAGAGAATCCACCTGTATAGCAAAACATATTCAGAACATTTCGTCCCTTTGCATATCGTTCCAACAGATGACGGTTCTCACGTTGGTCCACAAAGAAACCGGTTTTCTGTCCTTTCAGCCAGTCCACATGGAATTTCAAGCCATTCTCCATAGCCACATTTTCCGGACTACCTCCCTTAATAAATCCATTTTCCGTAGAAAGCAAATCAGCTTTAAACGGTAATGTAGTTTCCGATTTATAATAAATATTCTGGATAACATCGCCCATAACCTCCGACAAGGCATCTGCTATTTCCATGCGATATACATGCATACCGGCCGAATGAGCCTGCATCACAGCCGTATGGTCATATACATCAATTATCAGTCCCGGCAAATTGTCACCTTCACCATGTACCAAACGATATGTATTGTTCTGTGGATTACCTATCAACCCCAAAGCCACGCGCAAATCCTTTGCCACACTAAGCTTACGCACCCAGAAAGCATGATCAATCGTTTCCTGCACAAACGATAATACACGCACAGCAATACTTCCAATCTGGAAATGACCACATGCGATAAACTCTTTTTTCGATGTATACACATCTACTATTTCTCCTTCTTCGGGCTCACCTTCTACACGAGCAATAGCACCCGAAAACACCCACGGATGAAAGCGTTTCAACGATTCTTCCTTACCGGGTTTCAGATATACTTTTTTATACGACACGTTTATTATCTTAATTAGTTATTTTCTATTTCCACTATTTTCACGATTTCATAACATCCTGTACTACGCAAATCGTCCAAATAATTATAAATTTCCACACAGGCCCACGCATCGGTTGCTGCATAAGCTTGCTGGGCTTCAGTCAGAACCTCTGCCTCCCAGTTCGACAAACGTTGAGTCTTTGAAATTTTCTTTCCAAACAACAGCGCATATATCTTCTGCAAGCTCTTTTCTTCTATACCAAAGCGAGGAACATAATCTTGTAGTTCAATCCAATTTCCTGTTCGAGGATCTTTGGTATTCCGCTTACGAAGCATTGCAAAATCATCCTTCAGTGAAAGACCTACTTTCAAAACATCATTCTGTAAAAACTCTTCCAGAAAATCAGGTAAGCCCAAACGATTCAACCGAAACAAAAAACACGTATCATGAGTCGCAATCTGTAATAAAGCGACTTTATGCGTTGTTCCTTTACGAAACGAAGGACGTGTTTCTGTATCCACCCCCACAATAGAATGAGTATTCAGATAATCGACAGCTTTACGGGCATCAGCTTCCGTATTAATAACGAAGATACGTCCCTCGAAACTTACTTTGGGTAACGTAGCTACATCCTGTTTTGATATTTTATTATGTAATACAACCATGCATTTATTTTTCCTCATGTAAATCACTCCCAACGATCTCCTGAGCCATCATCTTCACCAGCCTCCAGTCCCTCGTATAAATCGTCCTCACTATATCCGGCATCAGCATCAAACGGAGAAGCCATATTTTCATCTTCGTCGTCCATTTCATCTTCATCATCGGGATGTTTGCTGTATTTCACATCATGCAATGCACGCATGGCATTCACCAAACGTTGTCCCCAAAATTCAGCAAAATGTTCACGGCAGATTACCAACGCATCATTCATGGTCTGATCAAATCCTAACTGATATACACAAATGAAATCCTTTAAGGGCTGATAAATATCTGCCAAATTTTCGGAAATATTCTGCTTGATAGGAGTGTCACTATAAGCCATGTCATCCAGGAACACGTCCAGATAATCATCTTTTGCTCCCATCAGTGCCGCTACTCCGGCACGAATACGTTCGTAATCTCCCTCCGTCACAAAAGTTTCAGGGTCAAACTCATCAATACGCTCGCCCTCCGGCAATAAAGAAGCCTTTAAATACAACAAAGGCAGCAATTTAAGCACCTTATCGACAAAGGTACGCCGTTTTGTTTCAGTAACGCGCTCCAGAAAACCACAAAATTCTGCCGCAACAGTCACAAATTCTACGGTATTTTTATCAAATATAATCGGGGTATTACTCTTTTCCATAATTAAACGAATTTCGCGACAAAGGTACGAAAAAAAATAATTCTCCACAATTTATTATAAGCAGAGGCAACTGACGGGTTCAAAAAATATTCGTACATTTGCGTTCAAATTTGAACATTGAATAAGAATCATGAAGAAAAAAACAGATAACAAGCCCAGTGAAGGGAAGTTTGGCATACCCAACAAAGTAGTGACAGCCATCAAAGGCGAAACCATCCATTTCATTATTGGCCTGCTATGCGTCATCTTTGGCGTGTACATGCTGTTAGCATTCAGTTCCTTCTTCTTTACAGGAGGAAACGATCAAAGTATTCTGTCGCATCCAGATCCAGGGGAATTACTGGAGACAGGCAACCGCATACAAAACTATGCAGGAGCACGGGGAGCCCAATTATCCCAGTTTCTTATCAATGATTGTTTTGGTATTCCTGCATATTTCATCATAATCTTTTTAATCGTTGCTGGAATGAAGCTGATGAAAGCATACGAATTTACTTTGTGGAAATGGTTCGTTTCTTGTACGGCACTGATGATCTGGTTCTCCATAACATTAGGCTTTGCATTCGGCGGCTCATTTGAAGACTCATTTCTTTACCCGGGAGGATTGCATGGTTACAATGCCAGCAGATGGATTTGCTCTCAGGTAGGAGCATCCGGTCTTGTTCTCCTCCTGTTAGTGACAGGTATATTCATCGGTATATTTTTCACTAAAGGTACAATCGATGTAGTACGTAAAGCCCTCCATCCATCTCTCCCCAAACGAAACAAAACGAGTCAAGAGGGGAACGACAACAATAAAGATAATAAAGTAGTGACAACCGAAGACGAAAAAGCGGATAAAGAAGAGGTGGAGGAACAAAAAGCAGAAACGGTTTCTGAAGAAAAAGGAACTCAAGAAGAAGAGGAAAAAGAAAAACCTATTCAAGCAGAACCAGAACAATATAAAGATCCTCAGCCGGTAGAAATTGAACTTGACCCGATAGAAAAATCTCTTCCTCACCAGACGGAAAATGTAAAATCCACACCGATTAAAGAAACAATTCCTGTTTCTGAACCATTATCCGATATCGAAGAAGAAATTGAAGATAATGAACCAGCCTTTGAAATAAACACCGAACACAAAGAAGAAGATGAAGAATATCAGGGCAATATAAATCAGCCTTACAATCCTCGTCTGGATTTGGAACATTATAAATTTCCTACGCTGGACTTACTTAACTCATACGGAGACCATGAGCCTACTATTGATATGGAAGAGCAAAATGCCAACAAAAACCGTATTATCCAAGTATTGCGTAGCTTTGGCATTGAAATAAGTTCTATCAAGGCAAGTGTAGGTCCTACCATTACTCTTTATGAAATAACTCCAGCCGAAGGAGTGCGCATCTCTAAAATACGTAATCTGGAAGACGATATTGCTCTTAGCCTCTCGGCGTTGGGTATTCGTATTATAGCCCCCATCCCAGGTAAAGGAACAATCGGTATCGAAGTACCGAATGCAAATCCTCGTATCGTACCGATGAGTTCCATTCTGGCAAGCAAGAAGTTCCAGGAAACAACCTTCGACCTACCCGTTGCCTTAGGAAAGACTATTACCAACGAAGTCTTTATGGTAGATCTTACTAAAGCACCACATATGCTGGTAGCAGGTGCTACCGGACAGGGTAAATCTGTAGGATTGAATGCCATCGTAACTTCACTGCTTTACAAGAAGCACCCCAGTGAACTGAAATTTGTCATTATCGACCCGAAGAAAGTTGAGTTCGCCATCTACGCACCTATCGAGAAACATTTTCTGGCAAAGTTACCCGATGCATCCGATGCTATCATCACCGATGTAACAAAAGTAGTCCAGACCCTCAACTCACTGTGTGTGGAAATGGATACTCGTTATGATCTATTACGTAAGGCAGGCTGCCGTAATATAAAAGAATACAACGCCAAATTTATCAATAGACAGTTGAACCCGGAAAACGGACACCGTTTCATGCCATATATTGTCATCATTATCGATGAGTTCGGCGATTTGATTATGACAGCTGGAAAGGAAGTAGAATTACCTATTTGCCGTATAGCCCAGTTAGCACGTGCTGTAGGTATACATGCCATAATCGCAACCCAGCGTCCGACAACCAACATCATAACTGGTACTATTAAAGCCAACTTCCCGGCTCGTGTTGCTTTCCGTGTAGCATCAATGATGGACTCCCGTACTATTCTTGACCGACCGGGTGCACAGCAGTTAATAGGAAAAGGTGATATGCTTTATCTGCAAGGCAATGACCCAGTACGTGTACAATGTGCTTTTGTCGATACTCCAGAAGTAGAAAAAATAGCTGCATACATCAGCCGTCAACAGGGCTACCCTACAGCTTTCTTATTACCTGAATATGTAGATGAAAATGCAGAAAGCAGTGCTGCCGCAGATGTGGACATGAACAGACTGGACCCCTTGTTTGAAGAAGCTGCACGACTGGTCATTTATCATCAGCAGGGTTCAACCTCACTTATCCAGCGCAAATTCTCCATAGGTTACAATCGCGCCGGAAGAATCATGGACCAACTGGAACGTGCAGGTATTGTAGGACCTGCTAACGGAAGTAAAGCACGCGATGTCCTCTGCATGGATGAAAATGACCTGGATATGCGTATGAGTAATTTAAAGAACTAATAAAACAACAACTATGAAACGTATTTATTTCTTTATACTGGTATTTACGACATGTGTATCGGTTGTGTTTGGACAAAAGGACACAAAAGCCCAAGCCATACTGGATAAAACAGCAGCAGCCTATCAAAAGGCTGGAGGCATAGCCCTTACTTTTGGAGGGACACAAAAGGGGACACTCCTACTAAAAGGATCTTGCTTCTATCTTGACTGCGCCGGAATAAAAAGTTGGTTCGATGGGAAAACCCAGTGGAGTTATGCCCAACAAAATGAGGAAGTAACTGTATCCAATCCCTCCACAGAAGAATTACAAAGCGTCAACCCATATGCTTTGATAACATCGTATAAAACCCTGTTTAACTATCGCTACACAGGAACCAAAACACGTAACGGGAAACAAGGACAAGAAATAGTTCTTACCCCACGACAAAAAGGAGAAATCAAATCAATTACACTTTCCATATCAACCAACTATGAACCGATATACATTGGTGTTCAACTATCCAACGGAAATATACAGGATTTCAATATAACCTCCTATCAAACACATCGTAACCTAAACATTACTAATTTCCGTTTCGATGCAAAAAAATATCCCAATGCAGAAATTATAGATATGCGATAAATCCACTAAAGAAACGATAAAGAAGCCCCGCCGAAAGTCCGACGGGGCTTCTTTCGTAAAAAATGTTTCTTTATAGCTTAGTTTGCTGTCAAAAACGTCTATCCAAACGAAAAAAGAAGTATCTTTGTTCAATTAATAAAAATGAATATATAATTTTTTTAATTTCTCAATTTTAATATGACAACAGAACATGTAAAATGTCTGATCATCGGATCAGGACCAGCCGGATACACAGCGGCCATTTACACCAGTCGTGCCAATCTTTCTCCTGTCCTCTACGAAGGAATCCAACCAGGTGGACAACTTACGATCACTACAGAAGTTGAAAACTTTCCCGGTTACCCGGAAGGCGTAACAGGTCCTGTACTGATGGACGATTTGCGCAAACAGGCAGAACGTTTTGGTACAGACATTCGCAACGGCATCGTAACGAAGGCAGACTTAAGCCAGGCTCCATACCATTTCATGATTGATGACGAAAAAGAAATTACAGCAGATACGGTTATTATCTCTACAGGAGCAACAGCCAAATATCTGGGATTGGAAGATGAAAAGAAATATGCCGGTATGGGTGTCAGTGCATGTGCAACATGCGACGGATTCTTCTACCGCAAAAAGGTCGTTGCCGTAGTAGGTGGAGGTGATACAGCTTGCGAAGAAGCCATCTATCTGGCAGGACTTGCTCGCCAAGTATATCTGGTAGTTCGTAAGCCGTTCTTACGCGCATCCAAAATTATGCAGGAACGTGTATTGAATCATCCGAACATTAAAGTATTATTTGAGCATAATGCTGTTGGACTTTATGGTACAGATGGCGTAGAAGGCATGCACGTTGTAAAGCGAATGGGTGAAGCAGACGAAGAACGTTACGACATAGCTATCGACGGTTTCTTCCTGGCTATCGGTCACCAGCCAAATTCTGCCATCTTCAAGCCATGGGTTAAAACAGACGAAACAGGCTATATCATTACAGAAGGAAACTCACCGCGAACAGGCGTTCCAGGTGTATTTGCAGCAGGTGATGTAGCCGATCCACATTATCGTCAGGCTATCACCGCAGCCGGTAGTGGTTGCAAGGCAGCAATTGAGGCAGAACGTTATCTGTCTGCCAAAGGTTTACTCTAAACTATAGAAGTTAACTAAAATACATATTTAATTATGAGAAGTTTCATAAAAAAAACATTTGCCGCTATCATCCTGATAGGAGGAACCGTTACAGTCTGTGCACAACAGATGCCTCCTCTCCCAACCGATCCGAATGTTCGTATTGGTAAATTAGATAACGGTTTAACTTATTACATTCGCCACAATGCGCTACCAGAAAAGCAAGCCGACTTCTACATTGCCCAAAAAGTAGGTTCTATCTTGGAAGAAGACAACCAGCGTGGTCTGGCTCACTTTTTGGAACACATGTGCTTTAATGGTACAACCAATTTTCCCGGGAATGCTTTACGCGAATACTTGGAATCTATTGGCGTGAAATTCGGTACCAACTTAAATGCCTATACTGCTATCGATGAAACAGTATATAATATCGACAACGTACCAGTTATCCGTGACGGTATCATCGATTCTTGTTTACTGATTTTACACGACTGGGCCGATGACCTGACTCTTGATCCGAAAGAAATAGATAAGGAACGTGGCGTTATACATGAAGAATGGCGTACACGTACTGGTGCTATGATGCGTATGTACGACACCATATTCCCTAAAATGTTTGCAGGAAGTAAATATGCCTACCGCCTTCCTATCGGCTCAATGGATATCATAGACAACTTCCCTTATCAAGACCTGCGCGATTATTACGAAAAGTGGTATCGTCCCGATTTGCAGGGAGTGATTGTTGTCGGCGATATTGATGTAGACCAGATTGAAGCCAAAATCAAGAAAATATTTGGCCCAATCAAAATGCCGAAAGATGTAGCAGAACGCAAATATTTCCCCGTTCCCGACAACAAGGAACCAATTATTGCTATTGCTAAGGATAAGGAGCAGCAAATTAATCAAGTATATGTATACCATAAGCACGACCCGTTCCCCGAAGAAATGAAGAATACTGTCGGCTATCTGGTATACAACTACATGACCGGCGCTATCTCAAGCATGCTGAACACCCGTCTTCAGGAACTTACCCAAACCGCCACTCCTCCATTCATCAATGCCGGAGTAGAAGACAATGATTTTGTTCTTGCCAAGACAAAGAAAGCATTTGTAGGTGTAGCTATCTGTAAAGACGACGGAATCACAACAGGGCTGTCTGCTTTGATGCGTGAAATAGAACGTGCACGTCAGTTCGGATTTACAGAAGGTGAATATAACCGAATGAAAGCCGACTACCTGCGTGCTATAGAAAATGCTTACAATGAACGCGACAAGATGAAGAGCAATCAGTTTGTAAGCCAGTATGTATCAAACTTCATCAACGGCGATCCTATTCCAAGCATTGAAGACGAATATGCACTCATGACACAGATTGTGCCGAATATTCCTCTCGACAATGTAAATCAATTGCTGAAATCGCTGGTTACCGACAGTAATACAGTCGTAACTTTATTCTGTCCCGACAAACCGGAAGTAAAACTTCCTACAGAAAATGACATAAAAAAGGTACTTGCCGACGTAAAGGCTGAAAAACTGGAACCATATGTCGACAAAGTTTCTAATGAACCTTTGATGAAAGAAACTCCTGCAGGAGGTAAGGTAATCAAGACTGAAAAAGGCCCGTTCGAATCGACTATCCTTACACTGAACAATGGTGTACGTGTTATTCTGAAATCAACTAACTTCAAAGCAGACGAAATCAGAATGTCTTCATTCAGCCGTGGTGGTACTTCACTGTTCGATGAAAAAGATGCCTTGCAGTTCAAACAAATCAATGACGTTGCTGGTCTGGGAGGTTTGGGCAACTTCAATGTAGTCGACTTACAGAAAGTATTATCAGGAAAAGTAGCCTCAGCTTCTGCTTCAGTCAATACACTGACAGAATCAGTATCAGGTAAATGCTCACCCAAAGATCTGGAAACAATGTTGCAGTTGACTTACCTCAGCTTTACAGCCCCACGTATGGATTCTACAGCATTCGAATCATACAAGAGTCGTCTGAAAGCACAGCTTGCTAATATGGAAGTCAACCCGAATGTTGCTTTGAGTGATACCTTGAGAAAAGAATTATATGGTGACAATCCTCGTGTATTACGTATCAAAGCTGATATGGTCGACAAAACCGACTACCAGAAGATTATGGATATGTATAAAGACCGCTTCAAAGATGCAAGCGACTTTACATTCATTTTCGTAGGTAACATCGATCAGGCTACTGCCACTCCGCTTATCGAAAAATACCTCGGTTCTCTTCCTTCTATCAATCGTAAAGAAGATTTCCGTGATGTAAATCTGGACATCCGCAAGGGTGAACACAAAAATGTATTCCATAGAGATTTACAGACTCAGAAAGCTACTGTATGTATTATCAGAAGCGGTGAATGCGAATACACGCTGAAAAACCAGTTAATGATGAGCATGCTTTCTCAGCTGCTGACCATGGAGTACACAGAAACTGTTCGTGAAGATGAAGGAGCATCTTACGGAGTAGGTGTATCAGGCGACATCAGCTTGTACCCGAAAGCAGAAGCCACTCTTCAAATCTCGTTCGATACTAATCCGGAAAAACGCGCAAAGATGAGCGGTTTGATCGACAAAGGCATCAATGACTTTATTGCTAACGGTCCGAAAGCAGAAAACCTGAAGAAAGTAAAAGAATATATGCTGAAGAATTATGAAGCTAACCAAAAAGAAAACGGTTACTGGATGAATATCCTATACAGCTACTTCTGGGAAAATACAGATATGGCAACCAAATATGCCGACACTGTAAATCAAATTACATCGGCCGATCTTCAGCAATTTGCTAAAGATTTCTTCTCACAAGACAACCGCATCGAAGTAAGCATGACTTCAGGCGATACGAAGTAACACTCCAAACCTGATGAATTATGCTCTTCGTCGAAATACGTAAAAACCGGAAACTTGCCGCACGGCGAAGTCCGATGTTCGAAAAGAACCGTTTTGCAAAGGTTTTCATGTATTGCGGAATAGCATTCTGGGCAGCATATCTCCTATTTATAGGGGCTATGCTGCCCTCTGCTTTTCAAGAGAGCTTTCCTGGCATGGAACCTTACCACATTCTCAACCAAGGATTGATCATTATCCTGTTCCTCGACTTTCTGATACGCTTCATGCTTCCCACTCCTGTACAGGAAATTAAACCTTATCTCTTGCTGCCGGTTCCTAAGCAAAGAGTCATACTTGCTTTTCTGGCCGAGAACCTATTTCGTTCCATCAATCTCTTCTGGCTATTTTTGTTTATACCCTTTGCCCTGATAAGCATTACACGCTTTTACGGGCTGACCGGTGTAGTGGGATACCTTCTGGGTATCTGGCTCATGATTGTCATGAACAGCTATTGGAGCATGCTGATCTGCGTACTCAAGCGAGATAAGTTCATTCACCTGTTTTGGAGTATTCTTGTATACGGTATATTAGCGTTATTGGAATTTCTGCCGGAAACAGGACTTGTCAGCACTCTGACGATGAACTGGGGAGAAGGCTTTATTCTCTGGAATCCGCTGGCTTTCCTCGGAGTCATCGTACTCATCGGTCTGCTTATCTACATAAACTACCGGGTACAACAACACCTCATCTACAAAGAGCTTGCGCGAACAGAAGACGTCAAAATCAAGCACATCAGTAGTTACAGCTTTCTCGACCGCTATGGTAATGTAGGAGAATACCTACGTCTGGAATTAAAAATGCTGCTCCGCAACAAAGCACCCCGCAGCCAGTTCTGGGGCTTCTTTTTCATCATGTGTATGTTCACAATTGCTCTTGCCGGCAATGTATACGGCGACAACAGCTACATGAACAATTTCATCTGCCTGTATTGCTACTGCATACTGGGACTGATGACACTGAGCCGTATTATGACATTCGAAGGCAACTACATCGACGGACTGATGGTCCGGAAGGAAAGCCTCTACAATATGCTGCGAGCCAAGTACTATCTGCAATGCATCTTTCTGATTGTTCCCTTCTTATTCATTCTCATACCAGTATACATGGACACCATTCCTCTGCTCATGTCGATAGCTTATCTGTGCTTTACAATGGGAGCCATATTCCCCATGATGATGCAAATGACCGTCTACAACGACAAGACTGCCCCACTCAATACCAGTGCCATAGGCAAACAGCGAGGTAGCAACATGTACCAAATGCTCATTATAACATGCGCCTTCGGCCTTCCGCTTCTAATCAACAAAGCACTCACCTTGTTTCTCGACGAAACAACTGCTTACATTACACTCATCGTACTGGGTTTGCTGGGATTCATTACCCATCGGTACTGGATACAAAACATCTATATCCGACTGATGAAACGGAAATACCAGAACATGGAAGGATTCAGAAACACACGTTAATGTAGAAAAAGAATATTATGGACATAACAATAAACCAACTCAAGAAGGCCTACGGCAGCAAAGTAGTCCTCGACATAGAACAATACACCATCCACAGCGGAGAAATCATCGGACTGGTAGGAAACAACGGAGCCGGAAAAACTACTCTGTTCCGACTGATGCTCGACTTGCTGAAAGCCGATGAAGGTTCCGTCCGTATCGGAGAAATCGAAGTCAGCAGCAGCGAACTATGGAAAGAAATTACAGGAGCCTATTTGGACGAAAGTTTTCTGATAGATTACCTGACACCCGAAGAATATTTCTATTTTGTAGGACGCATGTGCAATCTCAATCGTCAGACCGTTGACGAACGACTGACAGCCTACGAACGATTCATGAATGGAGAAATCTTAGGACAGAAAAAACTGATTCGCAATCTTTCAGCCGGCAACAAGCAGAAAGTCGGCATACTCGCAGCTTTGCTGAATAATCCGAAGCTGATTATATTAGATGAACCATTCAACTTTCTTGACCCAAGCTCCCAATCAGCTTTAAAGCAACTGCTGGTAACATACAACCAATCCACCGGAACAACCATTCTCGTATCCAGCCATAACCTGAATCACACCATAGACATCAGCACCCGCATTGCACTTTTGGAACACGGCAAGCTGATACGAGATTTAAATAATGCCGATGGCAGTGCCGGCAGCGAATTGGAAACCTATTTCGCTGTATAACTCTCCCCCAACTAAAAGCGTAACCAGACAGTCCCCACGTCACCGTTACGCTTTTAGTTTTAAATCCCGTTAAAATAAGCATCCGCAACCTTTTAAATAAACAAAAAATCCCCACACAGTTCGGTCAAATACATTCTCATTTACTCCGATTATTGTATATTTGTCCAAATGTCAACAAACAAATATATGTATCAAACAAGCTACCCCATTCGCCTTATCTGCTTCATCGGAATACTGAGTACCATCCTATTTACGTCATGCGGTACTCGTGCTCCCCGGTACGATTACCGAGAACTGGCACAAGCAGCCATTCGCCTCGACATGGATATAGCTATGGAAGACAACCATCGCCTGTATATTGAATCCTCTCAGTGGATAGGTGTCCCTTATCGTGCCGGAGGCAACACAAAAAGAGGAGTAGACTGTTCCGGACTGACATACAACATCTATAAGAAAGTATACCACAAACATTTAAAGCGCAATTCCGACGAACAGCGAAAAACAAATTGCCGGAAAATAAGCAAAAACAAACTTCAGGAAGGCGACCTTGTCTTCTTCCATAATGGGAAAAACAAACGTACTGCTACCCATGTAGGCATTTATCTAAAAAATGACCGCTTCATCCATGCCAGTACCAGTCGCGGCGTCATTGTCAGCCGACTGGACGAACCTTATTACCGCAGAGTATGGATGCAAGGCGGAAGAGTAAAGGGTTTATAAAGCAATCATTATGCCATCTACAAAACACATAGCAACATATTTAGGCTTATTGGTCCTTGCAGCCGAGGCTACATCACTTTCTGCACAGACAACAAAGAAAGAAGAAGAAATCAAGCTGAATGAAGATGTCATTAAGATGATACAGTTTGACTTTACTCCCAAAGAAAACCAATACAAGCCACTCGACTCTCCGATGGACAAGAAATGGATGCAGTTTAAGGAAGACCTGTCCATGCCACGCAGCATGATCGACTCCACACGAGTAAAAAAAATAACAGGCTATATCCGTGCTGAGCCCTACACAATTTGGACAAAGTTCGGAGAAAATCCCGTATACGATGTCATGCCTACCATCGAGAAAAAATGGAAGATATATTGGAACATAAATCCTAACCAACAACATCGTAGAGAATATGGCAGAGATTTAAAGCCCGTTCCCGGTGAAACATACTTATATGTCAACTCTCCGGCAGGTCCCGGTGTCAGCATTTCTGTCGACTTCGACAAGTTGCTGTACGAAAGTCTGACAAAGCGTGGACGTGCCATCAAGCATAACCGTACCCACGCCGTTGCCTGGAAAAAATATGCCAACTATATTCCAACCAAGCAAGATCATGCCGGACTCGATAAATATATTGCAAGCAACCCATCATCAGCCGACAGTACACAAGTCCATAATACCGACGAAGAGATTCTTTCCTACGACGACGGTTATTTGTACCCGGACAACGATTCACTGAAGCTGGAAGCTCCCGAAATCACTCCAGCCTTTCAGTCGATGCCCTTGCTGCCTGTATACACAGCACAGCCCGACTCTATTTCACCGTCGCAGACCGACAAGCAACCAGAAAAGCAGGAGAAAAAAACAAAAGACAAACCACGTCAGCCCGAAGCACTTCCCGACTACCAGCGCTATATCCGGCAGCGGGCAGCAGAAGATTCCATTCGCCGACAGGAGTTCTTAAAGCGAGATAAGACAAATCACAACGTATACGACGTAGAAATGCAAACCCGCCGCTTACGTGAACAACAGAACTGACAATAACCACCACAAAAAAAGTGCGTCACGATATCACAATCATGACGCACTTTTTTCTATAATGCGAAAAATAATAACTTTTCAATTACTTCTTAAACACAAAGTATACAGCCAGAATCAAGCAGCAGAAAGCAGCCAGATGATTCCATTTCAGCTCCATCTTAAAAGCAATCATTGAAAAGACAGTAAATACAGTAAGCGTTATTACCTCCTGAATCACCTTCAACTGCATGATGTCGAACGGTCCGCCACTATCCTTAAATCCCAACCGGTTGGCAGGAACCTGCAAACAATACTCAAAAAAAGCAATTGCCCAACTAAAAGCGATCACCCCGATCAGCGGTAACGCAGCAAACCAACTGAACTCTTCACGCATTTTCAGGTGCCCATACCATGCAAATGTCATAAAGATATTCGAGAACACCAATAACACAATCGAATATATACCTTGTGAAACCATATTTAAAAGCATTTTAAAATCGGCTGCAAAGATAATCTTTCCCAATGAAATATGACGAAATTCCAATCGGATAATTTATTTTCCGGACAACAAACAGTAATCCATATCTCACGTGTTAAAGGTTCCGGATATATTCAGAAGGCGATTCCCCAGTTATCTGCTTAAACACCCGGCTAAAGCTGTTAGGCGAATTGAACCCCACTTCATAAGCCGTCTGCTCAATATTCATAGCCTCATCCGTCAGTATTTCAATCCCCCTGACAATTCGCTGATAATTGAGATAATGCACAAAACGTATTCCCGAATTAGTAAATAAGCGAGTCAGATTTCTGACAGAAAAGCCAAAGTAAGATGCCACACGTTCAATAGTCAAGTCCTGATTTAAATTAGACTTTACATAATCCAGAACAGGCAGCAAGCGAACATCCTTAGGAATAATAAACGGCTGAGCCGGAAACGATGCCTTTTTACAAATGTGAGGTAACACACCAAAAAATCCCATTGCAAAAGCAAAAATTTCAGGCGTACGATTCCAATCAATAAGCTCATGCCTGCTGATAAACTGCAAATTGCGAGCCACCAGTTCATCCGTTTTATAAATGGCAAAACAATCTTCCCCTGCATGCTCCATGCAAAAATAACTGGTAAGCAACGATATCTGACTATTATTGCTCGACAGTCGATGCTCCACTCCACGCGGAATCCAAATCAGGTGACGTCCTGTTACAAAGTAGCTACTCTCTTCCACCTCCACATGTAGTGTCCCCGACAATATATATATTATCTGATGACGATTATGAGTATGAGGATGCAGACTGACCTCCTCACGCCCTGTCACCTTAGTCAAAATCTCGTCTGTCGGTACCTCCTCTATCAAGGAAATACGCTTTTCTGTTACCGAATCTTGTGGCGTAAATTGCATTGTTTATTTCTTAATCTGTAGATTAGGAACAAATTTAATTAAAGAAATTTGCGCAGTCAAATTAAATAATAAAAATTCATGGAAGAAAACCGCACAAAAAGCAAAGCAGAACTTCTGCGCCGATACCTCGTATTTGGTATCTCACTGCTTGTCATAGCATTTGGAATAAGCATCATCACCCGTTCCGATTTGGGAACTTCACCGATAACGAGTGTCCCCTACGTGGCAAGCCTCAACACCCCCCTTTCCTTAGGTAGTTACTTTTTCCTTTTTACTATTATCCTGATATGTCTACAAATGCTGCTATTGGGGAAAAAAGGCATTATGGAACGAAAGATGGAACTGCTGATGCAGTTTCCGGTAGCTTTCGTCCTGTCTGTTTTCACCGACCTGACCATGTGGATAACCGCCAGCTACGTACCTCAACTTTATTATGTAAAAATCATCTCACTGGTCATTGGTTGCATGATACTTGCCTTCGGAATCTGTCTGGAAGTAATTGCCGACGTAACAATGATCAGTGCCGAGTACACCATACAGTTCGCCACATTACGTTTCAAAAAAGAATTCGGAAACATAAAAATCTGTTTCGATGTATCGCTGGTACTTATTGCCGCCCTCTGCTCATGGCTGTTGAGTGGCCGTATCGAAGGAGTTAGAGAAGGAACTATCATTGCAGCACTCATTACAGGACCATTTGTACGTCTGATAATGCCCCGCCTGATCTTTGTCCGTCACTGGCTGGCAGAACCGGAAGTCCACAAAACAACCGCTCCTACAGCAACAGAAGCCAGCCTTCCGCTTGTTATCACCATCTCCCGCGAATACGGAAGTGGAGGTCATCAGGCAGGAGAACTGATAGCCAAGCAATTGGGCATCGCCTTTTACGACAAAGAACTAATCACATTGGTGGCCAAGGAAAGCAATTTCAGCGAAGACTTCATTTCACAAAACGAGCAGAAACTCCCCAGCTCATTGCTTTACCAAATGATTATGCAAGATTATGAGGCCCCACTCAGCCGAAGCCTTTCATACGACGACGCTTTGTTTGTAGCCCAAAGTCGAGTTATCCGTCGCATAGCCTCCGAAAAGCCATGTGTAATCGTCGGTCGTTGCGCCAACTACATTCTGAAAAACCGTCCCAACACCATCAATTTATTTCTTTATGCCGACATGTCACATAAGATAAACCGAGCTACTGCCGAATACGGTATCCCCTCTGCACAAGCACCCGACACAATTGCCAATATCGACAAAGCACGGCAAGACCACTTCTTCCACTATACTGGTCAGCATTGGGGCGACGCACGAAATTACCACGCCACTTTCGATACAGGCATGGTTTCAATCGATCAGGTTGCTAAAATTACCAAAGAAATATGCGAATCCTACTCTAAAGCATAGATACCCTATGCTTAGAATTGCACCATAACTGTTTTCATTTCCAAGTCACGCTTAGCGGAGTATCCCGTATAAGCGTGACTTTTTATTGTTATCACTTTACATGAATATCAATCGGAATATTTACCCTCAAACAGATATTACGCCCCATAGCCGAAATACCCTGGCGACCTGTAACCTTGTTGACTTCGGCATATTTCAAACGCGAAAGATGAGATTGATATACCTTGTCAAAAAGATTCTGACAACAAAGACTCAGTTCAATGCAGTTATGACCGAAAACATGCAAATCCATGCCGGCTGCTAAATTAAAAACAGCATAGTCGGGAGTAGCCGACTCTGTATTATCGAGCGCATAATAATTATCCTGACGAAGATTGTACTCCATACCCAAGCTGACAAATGTACGTCTGCAATGTTTTTGGGCAAAATCAGGAAACTCATATCGAAGATTACACGTCCATCGGGGCGCAGGCATCATCGGAAGATTACGACTCTCGGCTGTCTGATTCAACTGAATACCACGTACGTACGAAAACGTATTCTCAATATGCAAAGGATTTACCGGATGTACATCTACAGACACTTCTCCCCCCATCAGACGTGCATTTCCCTGACGATACTGATAGGTACGGTAACCTTCCGTTTCATAAGGAAGTCGGCCCAGGAAGATATAGTTATCAATCCAATTGCTGAAAAGAGATGCATTGACAGCCACATAACGCGACGTATAATCCATGCCGAGATCGACCTGCATGCTGTATTCCGACTTCAAGTCCCTGTTCCCCAGTTCATACTGAATACTACCTTCATGCACTCCATTCGACAAGAGTTCACTGACGGTCGGTGCCCGGAAACCACGAGCCAGATTCAACCGCAGATTCATCCCTTCACTTACGTTATACACTGCTCCAAGGCTTCCGGTCACTCCGGTAAAGTCCTTACCCAACGCTTCAAAATGCAACTTTCCGTCCTTCTCCGCCGTTTGAGTATGCAAATGCCGGTTATCGATACGCGCGCCTCCCGACAGACTCCAGCGTCCTATCTGTTTATTGGCCGTAAAGAAATAACCAAAATCAAAAAGACGATAATCAGGGATGAGCATCTCTTCCGCCTGATTCAAATTCCGTTGCCACATACCATTCACCCCCGTAGCAATACTCCAGTTGTTGGCAAGTGGCAACTGATACCGCAAGTCATAGTTCACCGTATGCAATCGCATAGCCAGTTCCGCTTCATCCATAGCCTCTTCAAACTCCCTGCGATAGTTCTGCTGATAACCCACAATAGCCTTCAGCATCCCGTCTGCGATGTACCACGCATTGTCGCTCACCACTTTGGTATGGAGCACCCGCTGGAAAGGCAAATGCCAACCGTACGCTTTCGGAGAATTCCCCTTTTCCCATACAAGCTGTCCGCTTTCCTCGTCACGTTCTCCCTCAGTAATACCGGGAGTAAAATTCACATGCGAAAAACGCAGCCACGAATGTCCCCAGCGCTTCTTAACGCCTGCCATCGCCTGCACATCCCGTTCCTTAAACCAAGAACCAGGCACATATCCGTCAAGTGCATTCTTGTAGCTATGAGCAGCCTTATCAGCATAGTGCACGTTCCACATCCATCCATCGATGTTCCCTGCAAAACCAGCATGATAGTTGTACAGACCATTGTTCGACTGATATTCTCCACCAACCTTTGCCTGCATAGTTCCCTGCATGAGCGACGGTTCAGGATGCAGAATCATGACACCGGCAATCGCATCACTGCCATACATCAGCGAAGCCGGTCCTTTCAGAATTTCTACCGAATGGACTCCCTCGGCATCCACCTCCAGACCATGTTCATCACCCCACTGCTGACCTTCCTGACGTATCCCCTGTTCTATCACCACCACCCGATTATAACCGAGTCCACGGATAACCGGCTTACTGATACCCGCTCCCGTAGAAATTTGGGAAATACCAGGCTGAAACGCAATAGCATCCACTATATTGGTACCGAACGATTGGTGCAACCTTTTGGGCGAAATAACCGAAAAAGCTATGGGAGAATCCTTCATCCGTTGTGTACCTGTCAATCCATAAACCGTCACTTCACTCAATATCGCTTCCGTTAGCGATATACTATCCTCGTAGCATGCGCTATGGTCATGCCGAACCTGTGCGAATGCTGTGGCACATACCTCCAGCAGACACACTATAAATATGTATCTTTTCATTCTTTGTTCTATTATAATTGCATAAATAAACTCTCTTTCCCCTTCAGCAGGACAAAGAGTATCAAACCGTATTATAATAGAAAAACAGGAGGAGCCCGGGGGATAATGCTGCATCTGCTTACATCCAGAATGGCGGCAACAAAGCACATGCAAGGTTGCTGATAGCCGACAGGAATAACATTGAGCTGAACACCCTGCGGCTTACAGAAAGGAGAAGAGAACAACTGACAGACGACACAGTCATCGCAACTGCCATTCCAGTTGAGGATGTGCCCGTCGTGAACACGATGATGCTCACAGTCGCTACAAGTCACGCTTGCCGTCTCCACACAATGATGCCTGTGGAAGCCTTTTACTCCCACTTGCAGCAGCATCACCATCAGCAATATGATAGCGGAAAACGTCCGTATGCCTGTATGGCGACGAGATCTCTTCATTATTCGTTTCCTATGATTTTTTGATGATAAGGCGCGCAAGTTACGAAAAAAGCCGAAGCGAACAATCCGTTTACCATAACTAAAGGATTATTTATATGTGCTTAACATGTTTACATATATTCTATCTAAGATTAAAATACGTTATTACCTACATCCTTCCATATAAACAGTTCAGCCTTCATTCTTGTTACAAAGAAGTAAGTTAAAATCTCCTCCACCTTCTCCAATTTATTCTTAGAAAGTGTGGACGCCAGTTCATAACAGGTTGAGGACAATTCCAGTTCCTATTTTGTACTTCAGCTACGTGACTTGCTACAATAGCAGGATTTTCACCATTACGTATAGCTTCACAAAGTACACGAACAACTTCCCTTTTATCCGTATATTCTGCATCGCCAAATCCGCTGACAGTTTTCAATACCTCCATTATATCACCCGCATAGCCAACAAATGTATCAAACTGAGAATAGCTAATGTCTTTTAACCTACAATTTCCGCCGAACAAAACGATGTTATAAATAGGTAGCCGAGCAAACTGTTCGGATTGTTCCCTCAATGCCTTAATATGACCGGTATTCTGCATAATCGGATTATAAAACCGATACTTTTCCCGACCATAATTCAGAATCTGAGTCCAATAGCGTTGTTTTTCATTACCAAACAGCCAGCCACTATAATCTTTCACCTCTATAACGACTAATCCCTGCGGTGTAGCTACTACAAGGTCAATCTGAGAATATCCCCCACCTTTTTTCTTCACGTACAAGTCATGAAAGATCGCTTTCGGATGGACACCTTTCTTTAACATCTTGATGATGAGTTTCCGTTCTGCCCTTGTCCCTCTTGTAGGAGAAGAAACAGAACAAAGTAGCTTCATATCTCTTCGGTGATTGAGATACGTAACTATAGAAATGAATATGAATAATGCGATTAGTAGATATTCCATACTTTAAAGTAAATGAATAATTATTACACTTATAAAAAAGTATTAAATAACTTCTACTCTCAAGCTGATATTAAAATATTTAGCAATCAATTCAATATCATGTTTCTTTGATTGTGTACTGGTATTCGTCATCAAGAACCACCCATTTCCTAAAGTTTTTTGCTTGTCTCCATATTTCTTATCAATGGTATTCGATACCAAAGGTATTTTACAGTGTTTTATACCCAAAGAACGAACACGCTCCATTCCTACCTTACGAACAAACAAAACAAAACTTTCGGCAGCATTTCTTTCTTGAATTATGCTTCCATCGGCAAATATGATTCTCAATCGTGTCACAGGTTGTTTTACTACCTTAGGACCTGTTTTTCCAATTTCTTTATGTTCAACCTCTGGATCAGGAAGAATTTCCTTTGCGTCCATTTCAGCAGCAAAGTTTCGTTTGCGACTTAGATGTACGCTTAGTGGTTTTCCCGGCATATAATCCACAACTAATACAAGCTCTCGCTGTACTGGTTGTAAAGCCGGCTCTATAGTTTTACTCAACACTGGAAGGATTTCTTTCTTGATAATATCTTCCTCCAATTCATTAGCCTTTCTTTCAAGGTCTTCATTTACCGGAAGTCCCTCTTTCCGGAGGGTTTCCATCGCTTCATATAGTTTACTTAGCCTTGACATAACAATAATTAATTTCTTTTAAAATGTATTCCAAAAATACTCAACTACAATTTAGCAATCAGTTTTTTTTCGTCTATAATAGAAACGCAATTAGTTGGTAAGAAGCGTATTTTATATTTTTGATGTAATTTCTTATATTCAGTAGCATCGTCAAAGATAGTTTGATTAAATGACACCTTATTTTTTCTAGGAAATGATATTATACCATAAACACGTTGTTTTTCAATAATACCTTTATTCCTAAATATTTGCACTGTAGATATAATCTGGGTCTTTACTTTGTCCTTATATACAGATATATTTTTTGATTTACAATCTTTAATCTCCACAAAAGCCAAACTCACATTTTTATGTTCGTTTTCAGGGAAAAATACACATTCGCAATGAGATAAGTCATCTCCATTATTATCTTTAAACTGATTATCATTAAAAATATTACATACGACAGCTAATTGTGAAGAATTTTCCAAAATTAAGCAGTCCATATCTGTAGTGCTATTTGGAATTTGTGGAACAGTTTCATGAAATTCTACTTTTCTATTACTACCTGTTCTTTCAGTGAAATCAGTAATATACAATCTAGAAGCCGTACTACAACAAAAGACGGATTGCGGATAGATAGCTTGTAGTTTATTCTTCATCTTCGTAGTAGTTTAAAAGTTCCAAATACTCTTTTGAATTTTTCTTATATGCCTTATTTAAATAATTATCCTCAATTATGCCATCTTCATCTTGCACACAACGAAGAGTACCATTATCCAATTCAAAGACAGACACCGATTTGGGATTAATCCATGCTGAATGAGATGCAAAATCAGAAACCTCCTCTTCTGGAATATCATCTCTTACCAGCCCTCCCATCATACAATTATTAAGAGCAAACAATATGTATGGACTATGCGTGGTAATAATAGCGGCATGTTCTTTATCATTCTGCATAATTTCCAACAACCAATAAACAAATTCTTGTTGCGTATCTGGAAAAAGATTTTGCTCTGGTTCTTCTATAAACAACTGAGTATAATGATAATTAAACAACCGATCTATAACGTGGACAGCTTCATATATGTTATGAGACAATTCTTTCGGTGGCAAATCCGAGAATTTGTTTATCGCCTTTACATCGTAACTCTCAAGCATTTTAAACATAGAAATCAATATATTAGAATGTTTCTTGAAGTTACTGATATTTTCTCCATCAGCAATTCTATTAGCCACCATAATCATTTCATTAGCAAAATCCTTTCTTGCCATTTCTTTAGATGGAGACAAAGCCCTTTGCTTCTTATACAGATTTGATAACATGTATATTATCGTCTGATACAATGGTAATACAGATTGAACACCACTTGATGCATTCGTAAGTAATAACTTTGATCCATTGTCAAATATATAGTCCTTGTCATTAATATTTTCATAAGAAACTTCCCTACTAAGAAGATTAGAGATATCAAGTTTCTTAATATCTTCTTTAGCTTCTGACCAGTCATAAGCAAAATAAAGTAACACATTGTTTCCCTCATTATACTTACTAAAATTAGGTACCCCAGCCACAAAGTTACGTTCCGAAGGAATGTAACATATTTTGGGATAAGAGAATATCATTTTATCATTTAACTTAATGGTAGTTTTCTTTGAACTATGAGTATAAGTTATAGTCATAGCTTCTCCCTCATACTTTATACTAGCATTTTTGTGAAAATATCCATCCAGCTTATGATATTCTATAAGAGAATCATAAAACACGCCCTGTTTTTGATAATTTTCCAATTGTTTATCATTCAAGAAGCATGTTTTCTCTACCCACTGACAGTGGCAAAGTATTTTAGATATAGTACTTTTTCCTGACGATTGAGGTCCCATAAAAACATTTATTCTATTCACCTCAAATTCTACAAGCTTTATCGCTCCAATATTCTTTATCGTAAGTTTTTGCATACCTTTTTTATTTTTTAATGTGTATATAATATTTGAGACTTTTCTATAAACATCTGGAATATATTATTTAATGAACTCTCTTTTGAGATATAGCCAAAGACTATTTCATCTGCTATTTCGGAAAGATATGAATTCCTTTTATTTGCCGTATCTTTACTTACTCTAACAGCATTGGGTGACGTACTTATAATAAGCAATCGCCCTTCATTCATTGGATTTGTCAATTCATTAGGAAGCTCCTTATACATCTGTCTGGCAATAACTATAATCACAGGTTGCCTACCTTTTAATAGAAAATGTAGAACGTCTTTTTCTATTTTTGATTGAAATCCTCCAATTATGACATTGTCGCCATCAGCCATTTTTGTAGCCCAGTCATAACAACGTAATATAGCCCCACTACTCACTGTTCGCGAGCAAAGGAAAGCTACCTTACGTGACTCCAATAACTTTCTATTTCCTAAATATTCTATTTGCATAATATATTGTTTTTGCAAGCATAATATTTTACAATCTACTGACTTTCAATTTCTTGCAATTTCTAAAATTAAAATTGCAAGCAGAAGTACAAGCAAATAAATTTATACGCATACATTCACAACTATTTATCATAAAGCTGTTCTTAAAGATCCATTATATCGCATTCTCCTTTATCAAGAGTTCATAAAACCAACTGATACTCAATTTTGTCATTTTCTTAATAATCAGCCCTCCTCTTCATTATTTAATTCATCTCCCATTCGATATTTGATATCATAGTTGATAATAAAATCAAGTTCTTCATTTGTTAATTTATAATATTGGGATAAAATTTCATCAATCCTATCTATTATTGATTTAGATAAACTTATCTTAAAAGATTGAGTTTTTGTTTCACCCTTACTTTTTTGTTGACGAATAAGTAATGAGCTATTAGCCTTTAAATCTGATATGTATAAAGAACTTAATTGTAACATTTTTTTATCTCGAACAATCTCCTTAGAAAATTTAAAACCTGTAATATCAGAAGGATTTAAATCTCTTAAATTTGATGTAATCGTATACCACCACCAAAATAAACTGCTACTTAGCACTCCAACAAGTATAGTAGCTTCTTCCTGTGTATTAACAGCTATAAATGTTTCTCTACTCGATTTTCCTTTAATTCCATTACAATAAAACAAAGGTGAAAAATCTGTAAAGACCTTCCAATACAAACCTCCAGTTGTACGATAAAAAATCTTCTGATTAGATGTACTATTTACAAATAAACTAATATTACCATCTGCAGATAACATTTTATTTAGTATTGATTTATCTATTTTACTACTTAATTTTGGCATCCAAAATGAATTACGTTTTTCATCATATTGGATATACTTAATATCCTGAAATAAGTAATCTCTACTTTCAACGCTCCACTTAAGATATGCCGTTGAATATTTAGAATAAGTCGGTAAAGTGACAGTTGCTACGAATATGCTTAATGCTCTATTTACAGCATCAAAAAGTTTAGACGGACGCCATGCGTAATTAGAATACCATACAGAATGATTGGATTCCAATAATTGTTGAATCTTTACCATACGTTGAGTACAAACAATCGCAAGAGGAACAATCATACTTATATTACCTTTTTTATTAAGCAAAGTCAAACTTCTTTCTATACAATATGCATGAACAGCATTACTATCTAAACATACATAATTATCAATAGAATAATTTATTTGTCTTTTCTCTAAATACGGCGGATTACCTATAATAACATCAAATCCACCATTACCTTGAATAATCTGATAATATTCAGCAATCCAATGAAATGGCTGGTGAGATTCTTTCCATACTTCAAACGAAGTTCCACCTGATGATGAAAATAATTGATGATCAAGTAAATCTGTGAGTTTTGACAATCTATCCTTCAGTTCTGTTTTAGCGGCTTTTACAGATTCCAAGTCATCATGGTCAGCTAATTGCTGCGTACGGAATATATTGTAAGCTTTACTTACTTTCTCCATTTCAGTTTCAACCTTCTCACGGAACTCTTGTTGAGTAAACATATCAGCATAACTTGTTCCTGCTACTATTTCATCCTCATTAGCATATCCAACCAAAGTATTACCACAACGAACATTAAAGTCTATATCCGGCAATGGGTCAAGCCCAAGATTTGGAGCACGACAATCCACCTCTACTACAGCAACCATCTTCAGGAATAGACGAAGTTTCGCTATTTCAATAGCCTCTTGCATTATATCTACTCCATATAGATTACGCAAGATTATGCTCTTATAAATGAAATATTGAATATTGGAACGATAACGGTTTTTTATCTCTCCTATTTCATCTTTAAATAAATTTGGGTTCTGACTGTTCCACTCCATCATACGGTCAATACAAATCTCGTATAATGGTTCAAGAATATTCATGGCTGCAAACAGAAATGCACCTGAACCACAAGTAGGGTCAAGTATTGTAACTTTCTGCAAAGCATGATAGAAATTTCCTATAAATCTATGATTGTCTGTTGTAACAAGTAAATCTCCCACAAAAGAACGAATGTCAAGATTATAAGTTATAAAATCATTTATTTGCGAGATTTCACCTTTCTGTATTTTTTCTAAAATGGTTTCACATCTTTGCAGTCTTTCTATGGTTTCACGCCATATCTCAGTAGGCAACGCCCATGGTTCCGGAGTTTTATTATTCCAGTCTTTTCTACGTTCCAAAAGATTTGGTTTAGCAGTATCAATTCCTTCAGCTATATTTGCAGGAATACGTGACTCCCAGTCAGGAGTATAGCCTTGTTTTACAGCACTGAAGATATATTTATCACCACTGTCTTTAAGCATCTGCCATATAAAGCCTTTAGGCATAAACAATGTACCCATTTCCTGAGTTGAGTCCTTAACTTTGTCCATCAGGAATGGAAGAATACAATTACGCCCAATATATTCTGTTATATCTTCTTTGGTATAATAAGCTCCCATTTGAGCCCTGTCATTAATGTACTGCTCAAAAATATATCCCAAAACATCAGGATTAATGTCTTTACCGGAAGCAGAAATTCGTGTATCAAGATGCCATCTCCATTTATCGAAAAACTCAAAAAGATGTTCAAAAGCTTCATCTGCAATATCTATGTTCTGATAATCCTGCTCTATCTGATGACGATCAAACATACCACCGTTTAGATATGGAATCCGGCCATATACTGTTTCAAAATCACGGTTATGTGTAGGCGAATTCAAACCGTCCTGAAAAAGCTGCATCAAGAAACCTTGATAAAATGACTTAAAGAAGCGGTTTTCTCCCTTTTCATCTTGACACCATTTCAGTTTATCACGCAGGTAATTAACATTATTATCAAGAAAACCCTTCTTCTGGATGAAATAGCAGAACATCAACCTGTTAAGCATAACAGAAGTGTACCATTGTTTATTTCTATTGTTTTTCAATTCAATAGTATCGTCTATACCAGAAATAAATTGGGCAAACGCATTATGTTCCTTTTTAAAACCGGCATAAAAATCCTTGGTTATCTTCTCGGAATTAACGGAAAATGTACCTTGAATCCTTTCCTTCACATCTACAATTGTTGTATGCTCACTATTTTCAAAAGTAAGACCATCAATCTTTGAGAATACAAAATCAGCCTTTACTGCATTTTCATACTCTATAGTTACCAAATCGCGCTTGTCAACATTACGCACAGGAGCCACCCACTGATGATGTTCTGTTCCACGCTTGATATAAATCGCTATATAATCATTTGCCGAACGGCGCAACTTTGTATCTATACGTTTGCAAACAGATGCAGTAGGAATATCATCTACCTCACAGGTTAAAACCTGAAAACCATTTCGTTCTGCCACAGCAACAAACTGATACTGTATGTCATCAATATCAATTAAAGGTAACTCTGCTTGCCCGCGATAATTATTCCAACCCATTTCTGTAATAAACATTTCACGAAAACGGGCTTCTTTTATTAATTCTATAAATATATTTTTCTTCATGCTTATTCTTTATATTTAATGCCCATTGAGCAAATGATTGTATTCTCCTTATTTGCTGATAGCTCTTCTTCTACACGACATAATGAACCGTTTTTTCTCATTTCAAGAACGTATTCCACTATATCGTCGCTTGCTGTCTTACTGGAACTACGCATCATGCGTCCCAACATGAATTTCGTTCCTTCAAGCAACGGATAATTGTATATTTCATCTATAGCCAATTTCAATTGTTCACGATTTTCTTCGCTAAAGAATAGAGTTGCTGGCTTTTCGTAATAATGCTCTAATAAAGAGATAATTCTATATCTGGTACTGAAACGGTTACCCAATATACCTCCTGTAACTGTTTTACTCTGGTTCTTAATCATTTCTATTGCCTTTCCTACTAGTTCGTGATGCTGCTCCATAGGACTTACAGGCATTTCCTTTGAACTACAAGCCAAAGCATTAAGTATTTTCTTCTGGCTTTGTGTAATAAACTCACCTTCAGCATTAAGCCATGTCAGCATATCAAAGTCATTAGCTGTACGTGCATATGTTATTACTCCCTCATCCAGCTTATTAACGGTTGTTTTGGTGGAATAAATCATATTCTGCAAATTAGGTATAATCTGTTTCAACTCCGGTCTGGCATCAGTAGCGGATTTCCATATCTGATATGCTTGAGAAGAAAGATCCACCTCTACATCATCATCGTCGTCAAGAACTCCGCTACGTTCATTAAACATATCACGAAGATTCTGCTCATTACCTTCGAAAAAGATTTCATCAGAACCTACAATATTAGCATTCTCGTTAATACGAGCATTCAAACGACCTCGTAAGTTTATTATATCTTCTACTCCATCTGCTGGGAAAAAAGAATAACAGTATATTTTATCGGCAGTCTGTCCGATACGGTCAACACGTCCGGCACGCTGAATTAGCCTTATAATAGCCCAAGGTAAATCAAAGTTCACTATCACATGAGAATCCTGAAGGTTCTGTCCTTCGGACAACACATCAGTAGCAATCAATACCCGATATTGCTCTTCTTGGGATATATCGCTTTTTTCATTACTTATAGGTGAGAATTTCTCAACAACCGAAGTCGGATTGTCACTATCGCCTGTAGCAATTCCTATAGAACTAACTCCACGTTTGCGTAATTGATTATATACATAAAGTGCCGTATCACTATATTGAGTAAACACAATGACTTTTTCATCCTTATGAGTATGTTCCAAAAGATTCTGCAACTCATTTAGTTTCTGGTCAGTTTTCTGATTCCAATCGCCACATAATGTTATCATTTCAAGAAGAGTTTCACAGTCCTTCTTTAAATGCTGCTTTAGCGTACGCTTGAAATACGTTGAAGGCAACCATGCCACATTATTCTTATTTGAAATTATGTTGTAATATTCTGCTGCTTTATTAATATAATGTTCAAACTCTTTAGGAATATGCAATGTAGCATTTATGACAGGATCAACACATCCTTCCTTACCAAATATAGATGCACCAGTATCTTCATCTTCCTTATAATCATCTGGTAAATTATTCTCATCGCCTATCGGCAAAGGCAATTTATTCTCAATGGCATAAATATAAACACAATTTCTTAATATATGTCGATATACCGTAAGCAAGAAAGAAAAGCCACTGGAATCTATTCGTTTGAAGAAAGTACTCTTACAGAATCCCATCATGCGCTGACCGGCGCGTGAAAGATTCTCCATCAACTGTTTCTCATATAGAGAGGCATTTGCTGCTTGTACATCATTTATATACTTACTTAAGCCATAACGAGGCAACTGTAAACTTTCCATCAAAGTTATCATATCAGATGAATACAATCTACTGTATTGATCTCCCTGCATAGTTTTAAATTTTACAGCTTTAGGCAAACGGTCTGGGAAATAAGAACGTCGCCCATCTGGAAATTCAAGATATTTACGATTGTTCGATGGATCAGTTTTGGTAAAATATTGCTTGATAAAAGAACGGGTACGTCTAACAAGGAACAGTTTCATCAACTCATTCCAATCTTCTACATAAGGACTCTTTTCAAAAGCTTTTATACTTCTTATGAATATATCACTATGCTTCTGCATAAACTGCCTCTCACCCCCTAACGAGCGAATATATTCTTCAGGACGAATACCTAAATCCTGATCGTCACTTAAGAACAACCTTAACTGATTGCTCAAATCACTGAAATCCTTATTATATGGAGTTGCAGTCAACAATAACACTTTACTCTCCTGATGTTCTATAAGTTGCTTAATATTCTGATATCTCTTTCCTCCATTTCTAAGATTGTGGCTTTCATCTACAATAATAAGGCGATAATAGCGAGCTGAATCTACATCAATAGGCTTGGCCATAGACATAATTTCAGCCTTTAAATCATATTTCACAATGTACTTTTTCCACATATCCTGCAAATTTGCCGGACATATAATCAAAGTACTGCTTGCATAAGTCATTTCGTATATTTTAGCTATAGCACATGCTGTAATGGTCTTACCTAAACCAACTACATCACCTATCATAGCTCCACCTCTTTTGTCATTATTAAGATGACGCGTTGCTATTTTAACAGCATTCTGCTGAAATTCAAAGAGTTCTTTACGAAACTCTGGTGTTAACGTAAATTCCTTAATTCCATTTCTAGCTTCTTCGCTTAAATGGTAAGCAACTTTAAGATATACGTAATATGGTGGAATATCTTTTTCAGAAGCCCAACTATTATCTATTACATTGACAAGTTCTTCTGTTATATCTTCGCAAAATCGATCATTCCAACGATCATCAAACCAGTCTGCAAATTTCCTTGCCTGGTCGCTGTCTCCAAACTCAGCATTAAGTTCTCCTTGTCTTGTCAATCCACTATAAGTAAGGTTACTACTACCCATTAAAGATTGAATAGGATTACTATAATCATCTGGTCTATATGCCAAATACAACTTTGCATGTAATGGCTCTCTTAAATAAAGTTTTACACAAACTTTCCCTTCTTTCATCTGTGCAGATAAACGACGTAAAGTCCATTCATCCTGCTTAGTAGGTAGCCCTAGCAAAAGCTGACGTTTAAATTCAAGTGCAATTTGCAATTTACAACGTTGAACCATTTCAGAATCAGGCAAATCATCATATTTTGAATATAGAACACGTATATATTCTTCCGGTGGTCTGTGCATACCAATCAGCAAACGACAAATCCGAAATATATTTCTACCATCTTCATCAACATAATCTCCAGATAATTGATCAATTTCATTAACTACAAGATTCCAACCACGAAGATTAAAATAACCGACACAGAAGTCTACACGCTTAACTCCCTGTGACCCTATTATTTTATTTAATCCATCTTCAAATTTAAGTTCTATATTATCAAATATCCTAGCCATATCATTCTATTTTTGGGAGATTACTCAAATCATATATAAACTACATCATTAATTATAATCCAGAAAATATACACATAAATTTTCATATAGCATGATGTAAAGAATATGCGCATATTCAATAATTGCTATTACAAATATAGAAAATTTCAACTATTTACCACAGATTACTTTTTGATTTTCTATTTCAGTCTATCACTTCTTCTCCACCAGCTTCTTTACCATTTCCATGTCCGTCAGAAATTAGTCTACAAAACCCTGCTCCTCCCAGCTCAGCCATGCAACATTTTCGTGCTCCTTCAGCACCAAATGGCCGGAACGGACAGAGCACAGAAAGCAGTGCATCGTGAGATAAAAGGCAGGATACATTTCCGCCGGCTATTCATTTAATGATTTTACAAAGGCTTTACCTTTCTCTGTCAACACATAACCGCTTGTCTTATTTATAGCCTCATTTATGGCTTATTTATAGCCTCATTTAATGGCTCATTAATGGCTCAAATCCTCGTCAATCCTATTTTTTTCTCTCCTACCGACCTCTTCACCACCTCCACATCCGCCGGCAGCCAGTCTACAGAACCGAGTTCCTCCCGACTCAGCCAGGCAGCGTTTTCGTGTTCCTTCAGCACCAGATGGCCGGAACGGACGGAACACAGAAAGCAATGCATCGTGAGATGGAAGGCTGGGTAATCACATTCTACTGTGGTGAGGAACGAATCGACACTGATTTCCGTGTCCAGCTCTTCCCGTATCTCGCGTTTCAAGGCTTCCTCCCGGCTCTCGCCTGCTTCTATCTTTCCGCCGGGAAATTCCCAGTAATCCTTGAACTCGCCATAGCCTCGCTGGGTGGCAAAATACTTTTCCTCGCGACAAATTACTGCCGCTACAACCTCTATCTGCTTCATCTTATTCTGTAAACTTTTTTTCTTCAAAATTCAATACTTTCTCCTTCCCGACTGATGCACCAGAAAGGGATATTCTTGGCATCTGCAAACTCTTTCATCCGCCAAGCCGACTCGAATCCGCTCGCCACAAAGTGCATGGGAGCCAGTAATCCTACCCGAAACGTGTCGATAAACTGGCGGGCGCCACGGGTATAGCCGTTGCCGATGCGGCCGTCCACCGGAAACATGGCCACACTGAAACTGTCCGTTATTTTCCGGATGTCTTTCAGTTCTCCTAAAAAGCGCTTCTCTTCTTTTTCAGGATTCACATCAATGCCGAACTCGGCACTGTAGACCGGCCCGCCCCGATAATCGTCGGTCAGGAAACGGGCGTACCAGTTATTCAGGTCACCTGCATGGAAGATCCGCTTGCCGTCGGTTTCTACAATCCAAGACACGCCGCTGTCGTTACTTCCGGTTGCTGTTACGTGCAGCAGTCCGTCGCTCCACGTGGCACCTTTGGCGAGCCAGACATCGGCTTCTTCCTTCTGTGCACGGCGGTGCTTCAGAATGTCTTTCGAGAGGATATAAACGATGTCGGGCTTCGTATGCCGCCACGAAAAGATTTCCCGGTTGAAATGGTCTTCGTGGAAATGGCTGGAAAACACGTACACGGGTTTCGGGGCTCTGAGCAGTTGCGGCACAATGCCCGACGGATCCATCCAGTAATCGAATATCAGGATGCACCGCTCTGTCTCGAGGGCAAAGCTGCTGTGAAAGATATATGTCAGTTTCATGTATCGAAGTCTGTTTTAAATTCCGTTTTTCTGTGAAGTTAATGCGAATATAGCAATTTTATCGGTGGCAAAAGAGAAAACCGACTTCCAACAAAAGTAAACACTCTTAAAAAAACGCTTAAAAAGTGTTCTATAAGTACTGACGTGTTACAACGAACCGATATTATTTTTAATTTTAGAATCGATAGCAAAAGAAACATAGGCAAAAACAAATTAGATGAGATATGAAAAAAAGTATTATTTTGTTTGCAACACTGATGGCTGTATGCTTCTCCCAAGGCATACACGCACAGCATACGGCATCTTACAGAAATTATGTGGAGGTGGTAGAGGACAATGACCCGTCGAAAATATTAGACAAAATTTCAATCTATCCGCCTGTATTCGGTACGCTTCCCGGAGGAGAAGGGAAACGGGTAAAGATAAAAATATCGAACAACGGAGAAAAAACGCTCAAAAAATCGTTCTTTTATGTATATTACAAGAACAAGAGAGTAAGCAAGGTATTGCTGCCCGACCTTAAACAAAACGGAAGTTATGAGTTCTGTGTAAATATTCATGGTAAAATGGAACGTAACTATAAACAGTATATCTCGTTTAAGATCAAAAGAAAAAAGGTTTTCAAGACTTACAAACTTTCATTGCCTCTGGGACAGAAAGTATATTGACTTTTTGTCATTTTGACAAATCCGTTGCATGAGAATCGCTTGTTTCGCACGAAAGGAGGATATGCTGACTTTTGTGGAATTCTGATGCAACGGAGTGATGGCAAAAAGCTGGTAAAGCGAAAGGGATGCTGACAAATGTTTCTGTGGCAAGGGAGTCGCGTTTCTTACGGAGAGGAATGGTAATGTTCTTCCTACTTTCTGCAAAATGGCGGGAAGCAGCCGCAAAAGGTATTCTGGAAGCTGAAGAGGTAATATTGGCTTCAATGAAAGAAAATTCTTAACAAAATACGGTCTTTTTCTGAAAACGTCTTGACGTTTTTATTTTTTCCCAGCATATCTTTCCCAATTTCCCTGCGGAAATCGTCCAACTTTCCTGCATCTTTTTTGTCCTTTTTTGGATATTTAAAGCTGTTTCTTTTATATTCGGACATGCAAGAAGGGCAAAAAAAGAGCTTTATCGGGGAAATTTACGGCTAAATGGGATGTTTTATTTCAATGTGCCGTAAGATATTTGCACAAAATTCAGTCAAGAAGAAAGTAAAAGAGTCCAATAAGCGACAAATGGTTTTTAGTGAAAGCAGATTATCATAACGGTTGGACGCATAGATAAATCAGCCCGCCTGCCAGCAAAACTGCAATTATAATAATGGCAAACAGCAGTTTCCCGCGAAAGAAATATTCCTGTTCCCATTCTTTTCTCGCTTTTGTTTCGGCGTGAATCTGCTCCAACTGTTCGAGGGAAACATCCGACGTAGGGCGATGCTTGCCGGTCAGTTTCAACAGGTTGTAGCGTGTTTCGTCCATGCGTTTCTTTCCGGCTTTCCGAAGCTCGCGGTTCTCTTTGTCGCGCCGCATCATGTCATTTATGCATCCTAAGGTTCCCATGGCAACTTACTTTGAGTGGTTTGCTTAAAGATAAGTCTTTCTGATTGCTTTTCCAAAAAGGCAAGCACCTATTTTATATAGATTAACGTAGAAAGCAGGCTCAGCGCATTTTCTTGAGAATGTTTTTTCTGGCAACTTTCAGGGCGGGACTTAACGGCGATGCTTCCTCCAGCATCTCAAGTGCAGAACGGAATTCAGCCAGAAGTTCAGGATACAGTTGGCACTGAAGATAGGAAAGTTTCATGCACAAGGCTCTGATTCCTGCCGGACTGCCCGATGAAGTCATCCGGCTCATACAGAAATCCAGGAAGTCGGTACGGAGGTTTTCTTCACGGAACGGCTGCGCTGCAAGCAATGTGAGCAGCAGCCGGCATTTGGTTTCGCTGGGTGTATGCATGGCTTCTTGCATCAGTTCGTTACATTTCGGATACAGCCATCGTTGATGTGCTGGGGCGAGATGGGTAAACAGCCATGCGGCATTGTCCGAAACTCGTTTATCGGCATCGAACATGAGCTTGTAGAGCTGTTCCGTCAGCGAATGGTTTTCACAGCATTGAATCATGTGACACAGCTCACGGATGTCGTTTTCGTGTATCCTGCCGAGTAATTTGCTACGCAAGTCGCAGGAATAATCTGACAGGGCCATTGCTTACATGCATTTCTTTATCGCCTTGCGGCAGCGGTTCAGTATTTTCTCTCCGGCCGGACGCTGGCGGGTTCCTCCCAGTTCGATGGTGGACACGACCTTGAATCCGGTCCATTTCAGGATAGCTCGCAATGCCTTGATGGTTCCCCGACTCTGACTGAAAAGGATATTGAACGGGAAAGAGGTGGTGCAGGTGCTAACCAGAATGGCTTTTTTCCCTTTATGCAGGGGAAGAGGCAGCCCGCGGGAGCTCTCTCCTATCAGGCCGTAGACGATGCGGTCGAATATGATTTTCAACTGCCCGGGCATGTTTCCCCAGTAACACGGTGCTCCTACAACCAGCACGTCGCAGCGGTCGATGGCGGAGAGTACCTGCTGGGCTCCGTCTTCGGGCAGTACGCACCGGCGAGTCTTGCGGCAGGTCATGCAGCCGGTACAAGGCTTTACCTGCAACTGGGAAACAAATACAGTGGTTACTTCGGCTCCGTTGTGTTTGGCTTCTTCCCGAATGGCCTCCAGAATAGCAGAGATATTGCCGTGCCTGCGCGGGCTTCCGTTGATAATCAGTACATTCATAAAGAGTGAGTTTTACTTTTCGGACTACGGGGTATCAGGCATTCATGGCACGCAACGCCTTACACAACTGATCGGGGCAGGAAGTGCTTTTACTTCCGCAGTGAATACCTTCCAGACGGCTGATTACGTCGTCTACCTTCATTCCCTTAACCAGCGAACAGATGCCTTTCAGGTTTCCGTTGCAGCCTCCGGTAAAATGTACGTCATTAATGATGCCGTTTTCTACTTCTACCTCGATATTGCTGCTGCATGTGCCTTGTGTTCTGTAATTAATCTTCATAGAGTTAAATAAAGCGTTATAAAAAGACATTCCGGACAAAGCCGGGCATTTGTATCCTCACAGCTTATCACTGTCAGGCTGCCGCTTTATCCGGAATGAATGATGAATATATATTATTCTTCGCCCTCTTCAGGTTTCATGTTTGTATACACGGTCTGAACATCATCGAACTCTTCCAGACGTTCTATCATCTTGTCGATAGTTTCACGCTGCTCAGGAGTTACGTCTTTCAGGTCGTTAGGAATATAAGTAAAGTCACCACCTACATCTTCAAAACCGCACTCTTCCAGGTGTTTCTGAATAGCTGCATAGCTCTTCGGATCACCATAAATTGTGATAGTTCCTTCTTCCGGATCTTCGTCGTATTCGTCTTCAACGTTGTAGTCAATCAAATCGAGAATCAGTTCTTCCATGTCTACTCCATCTTTCTTCTTGAAAGTAAACACACACTTGTGGTCGAACAGGAACGCCAGTGAACCTGTCGTACCCAGGTTGCCGCCAAATTTGTTGAATACAGAACGTACATCGGCAACGGTACGTGTAGTATTGTCAGTCAAAGTATCAACAAATACGGCAACTCCGTGAGGACCGTATCCTTCGTATGTCATTCCCTTGTATTCGCTCTGGTCTTTACCCATTGCGTTCTTGATAGCGCGCTCGATGTTGTCCTTCGGCATGTTTTCACGTTTACAAGTTGCGATAACCGAACGAAGTGTCGGGTTGTTTTCCGGTTCCGGACCGCCTGCCTTTACAGCAATCGCAATTTGTTTACCCAGTCTTGTAAATGTTTTAGCCATGTGGCCCCATCTTTTCAGCTTAGTAGCTTTTCTATATTCAAACGCTCTTCCCATTGGATTTATGTTTTAATATGTTTTTTATATATGTTATAATGTTCTTTTATCTCAGTTTTGCATCCAGCTTGTTCTGCAAGTTGGTAATAAGTTTCTGCATTACCTTGTCAATCTGCTTGTCGTTCAAGGTAGCATTTTCGTCCTGAAGCATGAAACTTACGGCGTAGCTCTTCTTGCCTGCTTCCAGATTCTTGCCTTCGTATACGTCAAACAGCTCTACGTTCTTCAAAAGTTTCTTTTCGGTTTCGTAAGCTATCTTCTCGATTTCGGCAAACTGTACTTTCTTGTCTATCAAAAGTGCAAGGTCACGTTTTACAGCCGGGAACTTGGAAATTTCTTTGTAGTAGACAGTGTTGTTCTTGATTGCCTTCATCAGTTCTTTCCAGTTCAGGTCGGCATAGTAAACTTCATTGTCGATATCGAAGGCTTTCTGTATCTTCTTGTGGATGATACCGAAGGTAGCCAGCAGTTTTCCGCCACGGGTATGTACCGAAATGGCTACAGAATAGATATCGTCGGTCAGGTTTCCGAATACCAGTCCGCCAAAGTTCACTCCCAGACGGCGGAAGATATTCAATACGTATGCTTTCAACTCGTATACTGAGCTGTTTTCATCGGGATGTGCCCAAGAATTGCTTACGCGTTTTCCTGTCAGCCACAAGCCCAGATGCAGTTCTTCTGAATAGGCAGCAAGAACTTTCTCCGGATTCTTCTTCTCGGCATTGAAGTGATAGCAGTTACCGAATTCGAAGAACTTCAGGTCGGCATTCTTACGGTTGGCATTGTGCTGGATACTTTCCAGACCACCGAACAGCAAAGTTGCACGCATTACGTTCAAATCGTTGCTCAACGGATTCATCAGGCGGACAAGATTTTCCGGTTTGTAGGTTTCCAGTCCGTCATAATAGGCAGCGGCTGTCAGCGAATTGTTCAGTATCTCATTGAAACCACAGCCAACGAGCTGTTCGGAAATGAGGTTCTGAAGTTTAACCGACTTGTCAACGTCGCCTTTTACGCTCAGACTCGACTTGACAGAAGTAGGTATTTCTACATTATTGTATCCGTAAATACGGAGAATGTCTTCTACTACGTCGCACGGACGCTGTACGTCTACACGATATGCCGGAACCAGCAATGACAGACCTTCGGCAGTTTCGCCGGTAATCTTCATTTCGAGGCTGGTTACAATGCTCTTGATAGTTTCTACCGGAATAACCTTTCCAATCAAAGCGTTAACATAGTTGTAAGAAAGTTCTACCGGGAAATCGGCAATCGGCGACGGATAGTTATCTTTTATCTCAGAAGCGATTTCGCCACCGGCAAGTTCTTTTACCAGCAAGGCAGCTTCTTTCAGAGCATAGATGGTATTGTTCGGGTCGATACCACGTTCGAAGCGGAAAGAAGAATCGGTGCTCAGTCCGTGACGGCGGGCAGTCTTACGTACCCATGTCGGGTGGAAATAAGCACTTTCCAGGAATACATCTTTTGTTGCTTCGGTGGTTCCAGAATCGAGTCCGCCAAATACACCTGCAATACACATCGGTTCTTCCGTATTGCAAATCATCAGGTCACGGTCGGACAGCTTGCGTTCTACCTCATCCAGTGTAACGAACTTGGTGCCTTCCGGACAAGTCTTTACAACAATCTTACCGCCTTTAATCTTGTCGGCATCGAAGCAGTGCATCGGCTGACCGTATGCGTGAAGGATGTAATTGGTAATATCGACTATATTGTTGATAGGACGCACACCGATAAGACGCAGTTTGTTCTGCAACCATTCGGGGCTTTCCTTTACCGTTACGTTCTTGATGGCAACGCCTGCGTAGCGTGGACATGCTTCTGTGTTCTCAACAACGATATCGATGTCCATATCGTGATTGTCTACTTTGAAGGCATCAACCGAAGGACGCTTCAAGGTTGCCTGACGGCCGTTCTGAATGAGCCATGCATACAAGTCGCGTGCTACGCCATAGTGTGAGCAGGCGTCCGAACGGTTTGGAGTAATATCTACCTCCAGCACGTAATCGCTCTTGATATTATAATAATCTTTGGCAAGGGTTCCCGGCACAACATCGGCAGGAAGCACGATGATACCTTCGTGGCTTGTACCGATACCGATTTCATCTTCAGCACAAATCATACCGTTCGACTCAACGCCACGCAGTTTCGACTTCTTGATGGTGAAACATTCGTCGCCGTCGTACAGCTTGGTTCCGAGCGTTGCCACTACCACTTTCTGTCCGGCAGCTACATTAGCAGCTCCACAAACAATCTGAACAGGCTCGCCCTGTCCTAAGTTTACGGTAGTGATATGCATGTGATCTGAATTTGGATGCGGTTCGCAAGTCAACACTTCGCCGATAACAAGCCCTTCCAGTCCTCCTTTTATAGATTGAACTTCTTCTACCTCGCCTGTTTCCAGACCTATGGAGGTAAGTGCGGCTGCCACTTCATCGGGTGTCAAATCGAAGTTGACGTATTCTTTCAGCCAATTATACGAGATATTCATATATGTATAGTTTTATGTATTTCTTAATTGTCGTGCAAATGTAATATAAATATTTGGGATAGAATATGAGTGCAAGGAGTTTTTTACGTTCACTCAAAGACAGATACCCCACTCCTTTACCCTCTTTCCGGTCTTTCTGTCATGCGGAAGTGCACATCAGAACGGCACATCCGGAACCGGACCTCCAAACGGATTTTCGGGTTGCGGAGCCATCTCCACGGGAGGAGGAACGAACGACTGTCCTCCGCCGCCGTTGTTTATTTTTGACCGGAGAACCGGGGCTGCATTTTCCTCGCCGGGCATCGGTACAATCATTTCGTCGTCCGGATTCTGGAAGCGGGCAAACTCGGCACGGAAACGCAGGAGCACGTCGCCTACCGCACCGTTACGATGCTTGGCGATGATGATTTCTGCCATGCCGTGCAGGTCGTTTCCTTTTTCGTCGGTATAGATTTTATAATACTCCGGACGGTGAATGAAGCATACCATATCGGCATCCTGCTCGATGGCTCCCGATTCACGCAAGTCGCTCAACTGCGGGCGCTTTCCGTCGATACCTTCACGGCTTTCCACACCACGGTTCAACTGACTCAGGGCGATGATCGGAATGTTCAGCTCCTTGGCAAGTCCTTTTAGCGAACGCGAGATAGTACTTACTTCTTCCTGACGGCTTCCGAACGACATACCACTGGCATTCATCAGCTGAAGGTAGTCGATGATGATAATCTTTACGTCGTGTTCGCGTACCAGTCGGCGTGCTTTGGTTCGCAACTCGAAGACGGACAGTGAAGGTGTATCGTCGACATAGAGCGGAGCATCGTACAGTTCCTTGATCTTGTAGTCGAGCTGTCCCCATTCATAAGGAGCAAGCTGACCGCTCTTGATTTTCTCACCGGGGATTTCGCAGACATTTACAATCAGACGGTTCACCAACTGCACGTTACTCATTTCCAAAGAGAACAAAGCGACGGGAACTTTATTGTTTACCGCCATGTTCTTTGCCATGGAGAGCACGAAAGCCGTCTTACCCATCGCCGGACGGGCTGCTATAATAATAAGGTCGGAATTCTGCCAGCCGGAAGTCATTTTGTCAAGCTGGTGGAAACCGCTCGACAAACCGCTCAGACCGTCGGTACGAGCCGCTGCTTTCTGAAGCATTTCATACGCTTCCTGAATGACAGGATTAATCTGCGTATAGTCTTTCTTCATGTTCTGCTGCGAAATTTCGAAGAGTTTTCCTTCGGCTTCCTGCATCAGATCGTCCACGTCCTGCGTTTCGTCGAATGCCTTTGTCTGGATATTGCTGGTGAAAGAGATAAGCTCGCGCGCCAGAAATTTCTGGGCGATGATGCGGGCATGGTATTCGATATGGGCAGAAGACGCTACCTTTCCACTAAGTTGGGTGATATAAAAAGGTCCTCCCACCTCATCCAGATCACCACGTGAGCGCAACTGTTCTGTCACCGTCAGGATATCAATCGGTTTCTGTTGTATCGCCAGGTCGGTGATGGCTGCATATATCAACTGATTGCGGTGTTCGTAAAAAGATTCGGGACGGAGAATTTCGCTGACAAGCGAATATGCATCCTTTTCAATCATCAATGCTCCCAGTACAGCCTCCTCCAGTTCAGGAGCCTGCGGCTGCAAATGTCCGTATTCATCAACAGGCTTTGCCTTGGTTGCCTTCGGAACACGGGTAGTTCTTCTCGTTTCTGCCATTTCTCTCTTTTAGATTTTAACTCCGCAAAGATAGAAAAAATGATTCTTATTTTCATTATGGCAGGCATACCAAACTTTTTTTATCGCCGACATGCGGTATCGTTTTCCCTGCTGCCGAACTATATTTTTGAAAAAATGCCAACTGATTTTAAAAACTTTGCATTATCTTTGAGGAAATAAAATTTAACGATATGATTACTTTTCCTAATGCTAAAATAAACCTTGGACTGAACGTCGTGGAGAAACGTCCCGACGGATACCATAATCTGGAAACTATTTTTTACCCGATCAGGCTGCAAGATGCGCTGGAAGTAAACCTTCTGGAGGGCTCCGATTTACCTTACAAATTTCATACTACGGGTACGCTGATAGAAGGAGCGCCCGAAGATAATCTGGTAATCAAGGCGTACAATCTGCTGAAAGCGGAGAATTACGAAATGCTTCCTGTAGATATTCATCTGTTTAAGCATATTCCGACTGGTGCGGGACTGGGAGGTGGCTCGTCGGATGCTGCCTTTATGATTAAACTGCTGAATGAGAAGTTCAAGCTTAGACTGAGCGAAGAAAAAATGGAGGAGTACGCAGCCCGACTGGGAGCCGACTGTACGTTCTTCATCAAGGACAAACCGGTGTTTGCTTCCGGCATCGGAAATATATTCGAACCGATAGAGCTTTCTCTGAAAGGGTATTATCTGGTTCTTGTGAAGCCGAATATTTCTGTGGCTACACGCGACGCTTATGCAGCGGTCAAGCCTCAGCATCCGGAAGTATCGCTGAAAGAAATAGCAAAACAGCCGGTGGAAACATGGAAAGACTGCATGAAGAATGATTTTGAATGTAGTGTATTCCAAAAGTATCCTGAGATTGCTGCTATCAAAGACAAGCTGTATGATCTGGGAGCTCTCTATGCTTCAATGAGCGGTTCCGGCTCGGCTGTCTATGGTATCTTTAAGGAGGCAATAGAAAATGTTGATGAAAAATTCGGCGAATGTTTCTGCCGTCAGCGTGAACTGGAATAATCTCTGTATGGCAGATTTCATCGACGATAAAATACATTATCTTTCATTTGATTCCGACGGAATAGAGCTTCCGTCGGAATTTACTTATCCTTTTCACTATATTCCTCATCCACTGACTGTCATGGCTGCCCGCGAGGTTCAGGATTATCTGGCATCGCGGACGGACTGGACGGAAGAACTGTCGGAAGGCAAAATGTTCGGAGTACTGATTGTGCAGACACCTGAGGGGAAAGTCGGTTATCTGGCTGCCTTCTCCGGAAATCTGGCGGGCAGTAATCTGCACAGTTTTTTTGTGCCTCCTGTATACGACTTGTTGCAGCCGGATGGTTTCTTCCGTATAGAAGAGGCAAATATCTCGGCCATAAACAAACGGATTAAGGAGCTGGAAAGCAGTCGGCAGTTGACGGAGATGCGAACGGCTCTGGCTGAATGTCGGGCACAGGTAGACCGTACGCTGGCTGATGCCAAACAACAGATGAAGGAGGCAAAAATCGTACGCGAGCAACGGCGTTCGGAAGGTGCCGGCGAGGAAGAGCAGAAAGCCATGATTCGTGAAAGCCAGTTTCAGAAGGCAGAATACAAGCGTCTGGAAAAAAGGCTGAAGGAAGAGATGCAACAACAAGCGGAAGAACTGGAAAATCAGGAGCAGCTTATCCGGCAACTGAAACAGGAGCGCAAGACGCGTTCTGCTGCCTTGCAGCAAAAGTTGTTCGAACAGTTCCGCATGCTGAATGCGAAAGGAGAAGTAAAAGATCTGTGTGAACTGTTTAAAGATACTCCGCAAGGTACTCCTCCTGCCGGAACAGGCGAATGTGCCCTGCCCAAACTGCTGCAATACGCTTACCAGCACCAGCTCAAGCCTCTTGCCATGGGAGAGTTCTGGTGTGGCAAATCGCCGAAAGAAGAAGTAAGGCACGAAGGGCACTTCTACCCTTCCTGCAAGGGCAAGTGCGCTCCTATCCTGAAGCATATGCTGATAGGACTGCAAGTGGCAAAGAATCCGCTGGCAGAGAATGTACACAAAGACACGGAACCCGAAATCGTTTACGAGGATGAGTGGCTGCTCGTAGTGAACAAACCCGCCGGCATGTTGTCTGTTCCCGGCAAGGAAGCGCTGAATTCGGTATATCAGTTTCTGCATGAACGTTACCCGGAAGCCACAGGTCCCATGCTCGTCCACCGGCTTGATATGGCTACTTCCGGATTGTTGCTTGCTGCAAAAGACAAAGATACTCATCAAGTACTGCAAGCACTTTTCAGCGGAAGACAAATAAAAAAACGCTATACCGCCATCTTGTCCGGAACGGTCAGTACCGACGAAGGGGTTATCAGTCTGCCGCTTTGCCCGAATCTGCACGACCGGCCGCGTCAGATGGTAAGCTTTGAGCATGGCAAACCTGCCGTAACTCGCTACAAGGTGCTGGAACGTAAAAACGGAAAAACACTGATTGCCTTTTACCCTCTTACGGGACGGACACATCAGTTGCGTGTACATGCTGCCCACCAGCAGGGGCTGTCGTGTCCAATCGTGGGCGACGAACTGTACGGGAAACGTGCCGACAGGCTGTATCTGCATGCGGCAGAGCTGAGTTTTACACATCCTGTAAGTGGAAAAGATATTACAATCTGCCGTGAAGCCGACTTCTCGCTCGGATAGACGAAAGTACTAAAATTTGTTATTTCCGATAAACCTTTTCGGCTGCGTCGTGTCATAGCATCAGAAAGCGCGCTAAAAATAGTTTTTAGTATAAACCAAAATTACAACAACAATGAAAACAAAACGTTTATTCACAGCACTGATGATGGCAACCATGATGAGTTGCGGTATTATATTGGCACAGCCGGGACAGAAGGACAAGAAACTTACACCGGAACAGCGTATCGAAATGCAGGTTAAAAAAGCACAGCAACGTCTTCTTCTGGACGAAGCAACTGCTGCAAAATTCGCACCGCTGTACAAAGAGTATCTGGAAGCAATGCAGCAATGCAAGCCTGCCTGCAAGAAATTACAAAAAGGTGAGAAAAAAGAACTGACTGATGCCGAGATAGACCAGATGATGCAAGACCGTTTCGCTGCCCGCAAGAAACTTGTTGAAACGCAGGAAACGTATTACAAGAAGTTTAAAAAGGTTTTAAACATCCGTCAGGTAGAAGCTCTGTTCAAGGACAATGGTTCCAAACGTGCTCAGCGCCCGTGCATGAAAAATCCTCAGTGCCCGCAGCAGCCTAAGGGAAAAATGGGACAAGCTCCGGCATCTTGCGACAGATGTCCGGCTTCACAGAAATAAATTTCCTTTAATGCAAGACCTATAAATTTGATAAAGAATCAGCCTCCGATGAAGATGGATATATCTCTCACCGGAGGCTGATTCCTTTTTTGCCCTCCTGTCATTCAGGATCGGACGATGCTGCATTTAGATCAGGCAGAGTCCTTACAACTTCGCTCTGCCTAATAGCTTTTTAATAGGCGTGGTCGTCTTCCTTCATTTCTTCCGTCGTTATCGGCTTTCTGTCTATCGCTCTCCAAGCATAAACGATGTATGCCAAAACAAATGGAACAAGAATAGAAACATAAGCCATGGTTGTAAACGTAAACTTGCTGGAACAACTGTTGGCGAGTGTCAGCGAACTTTGCAAATCGGCCGTAGATGGATAGTAGGCCGTATGATTATATCCTACGCACAGCAGCAATGCCAATACGGTAAGCACTGTTCCAATTCCTGCAAACCAAATGCCTTTTGTATAGGTTGTACTGAGAATACTTTTTATCAGGCCGAACAAGACTCCAATAACTCCCACCAAGAATAAAATCAGCAGAAGAGGCATATCCATCAGGTTATGGAAGTATTTATACGGCTCCATTACAATCGCCTGAGTAGCCGGATCGACGGCAAATCCATGTTTCAGCAGAGTACGGATCACAAAGGCCAGGAAGAATATCAGGAAGGGTACAGCATCTGAAATCAACTGGCGGCGGCAGCGAAGAATCAGTTCCTCATGGCGAATGTTATTGATGAAATACAAATTGCCTAACAAACGCGCCAGGAAAAAGACTGCCAGCCCAAGAATCAGGTTCCACGGATCGGTAAAAGCATCCAGCCCGTGCCAGCCGTTTGCCCACCGACTGATAACCGGCATCATTTCGTTGGTCATGTTTGCCTTCCGGACAATGAAGTTTGAACCGTTGAAAAAGGTCGCAACGGCTGCACCCAGCAATACAGGTCCTACAATTCCGTTTATCACCAGAAAATACTGATAGGTACGTTTACCCAGAAGATTACCTAATTTCGACTGGAATTCATAAGAAACAGCTTGCAACACGAAGCTGAACAGAATAATCATCCACAACCAGTAAGCACCTCCAAAGCTGGTACTGTAGAATAACGGGAAAGATGCAAAGAAAGCTCCTCCGAAAGTAACCAGTGTAGTAAACGTAAACTCCCATTTGCGTCCGGTAGAATTTACCAGCAATGTACGCTCTTCTTCAGTCCGTCCCAGACGGAACAATAGTGAGTTTCCTCCTTGTACGAACAACAGAAATACTAACAATGCTCCCAGCAAGGACACCAGGAACCACCAATAGTTCTGTAAAAATATATATGTAGTATCCATAATTTCTATGATTTAAGCAATGGTTGATTGATTATTATTGTACTTCCTCCGGTCCCTTCTTGATAGCTTTCAGCATAATGCCGATTTCTGCAATCAACAACACGGTAAACATGATCAGGAATATAAAGAAGGTTGTCTGCACAGAGCCGGTTTCCAGTCTGGAAATGGCAGCATTCACCGGAAGTAAATCCTGAATTGCCCACGGCTGATGCCCAACTTCGGCAACAACCCATCCCGCCTGACTGGCAATATAAGCCAATGGAATGCTCCAGAGAGCTACCCAATGCAGCCAACTGGCTTTCGACAACTGATGTTTCCACGACAAGAATAGAATGACAATAAAGAAAAGAATAAAATACATTCCCAGACCAACCATTACACGGAACGACCAGAAAGACAACCATACGTTCGGCACAATCGAATTAGGATCCTTTATATATCCATATCCGAAATAAGGCATATTTTCATCCAGCACCTGACGCGCACGCTGCATACCTTCTTCATTTTTTTCTTCTTTTGCCTGACGGAAATCGGAAAGAGCCTTAATGGCTACTTTTCCCTTCTCTATTTTTTCGTTAACAGAAAGAGCTTTCGATCCGTCGGGGAGCGTATATCCGCCCAACAGCAGATCGTTTATTCCCGGAACATATCCGGCTGCATCGTGAGTAGCAAGATACGAAAGCATTTCTGGAATCTTGAGGCTGCCCACTACTGTAAGCGGCTCATGAGTTCCTCCGTCATAAAGAGCTTCCATAGCTGCCAGCTTCATCGGTTGATATTTGGCAACCTGATAGGCCGACTTGTCACCGGAGAAAGCCGTAACCAATGCAGCAAACAATCCTACTCCAGCTGCAATTTTGATGCTGGCTACAGCAAATTCCTTTTCACGCTTACGCAACAAATACCATGCACTGACGCCGATAACAAATACCGCTCCCAGTATCCAACTGCTAAGTACAGTATGCATGAATTTCATTACAGCCACAGGCGAAAAAGCTACTGAAGCGAAACTGACCATTTCGTTACGTACCGTTTCGGGATTGAATGCCATACCTACCGGATATTGCATCCATGAATTGGCAACCAGAATCCACCAGGCAGAAAAAGTTGCTCCCAGTCCTGTCAGCCAAGTAGAAGCCAAATGAAACTTCTTGCTCACTTTATTCCAGCCAAAGAACATGACAGCAATAAAAGTTGCTTCCATAAAAAAAGCGACAATACCTTCAATAGCCAGCGGAGCTCCAAATATATCTCCTACAAACCACGAGTAATTGCTCCAGTTGGTACCGAATTGAAATTCCAGAATCAGTCCGGTGGCAACTCCCACGGCAAAGTTTATTCCGAACAACTTCATCCAGAACTTAGCCGTCCGCTTCCAAAATTCATTTCCGGAAACATAATAAAGCGTTTCCATTAATCCCATAATAACAGCCAAGCCCAACGTAAGCGGCACAAATAGCCAATGATACATGGCAGTCAAGGCGAACTGGGCTCTCGACCAGTCGACCATCGATGTGTCAATACTTTCTAACATAAGTTTTCGTTTTTATTTAGTTATTGAATCAGTTGAACGATTTATAAGCTCCGAACCTACGTACTCCTGTTTTTCCTCGCTGGTCTTTCCTTTTAAAAAGGAGGGAAAGAAAAACAGTTTCAGAATAAAGAACATGATAAAGAGTTTTATCAGTATAAGTAACCAAAGAGTACGTCCAAGCGTCATGCCCCGGAAGCCGTCCCGATAGAACTCCCAAATATGAATGATATGTTTTTTAATCATAGTTTATTTTTATAATGATTACAAAGAAAAGTCTTTTATCGGTAAAAAGCAAGCCTTTGTCCTGATAAAATCAGCATTAATCTAATTCATTTGAACCTCTATATAACAACATGTATTTTTGTAGCGTCAAAATTAAATAAACAGAATATGAAACAACGAGCACTATGTTTTATCGCAATTCTTTCGGCCGCCTCTCCTTTTTACGCCCAGGAAGAGAAAGAATGGACATTGGAAGATTGCATCAATTATGCACTCGAAAAGAATATTCAGCTGCAACAGAATAAAATATCGTTGCAAGAAAGCGAAATAGACATAAAGAGTGCAAAGGCAAGTCTTTTCCCCAGTCTGTCGTTCAGCACCGGACACAATGTAGTGAACCGACCCTATCAGGAGCAGAGTGCAACGGTAAGTGGTACGGAAATCATTACCAGTGACAATAAGACAACCTACAATGGAAACTATAGCCTCAACGCTCAGTGGACACTCTGGAACGGAGGCAAACGACTTAACAACATCAAACAGCAGAAAACAAACCGGGATATTGCAGGACTTGCCGTAAACGAAACGGAAAATAACCTGCAGGAAGAAATCACCAAGCTGTTTATCCAGATTCTGTATGCTGACGAATCAATCAGCATCAACAAGAATACACTGGAGGTCAGCGAAGCAACGTTTCACCGGGCAGAAGAGCTGTTTAAGGAAGGAAGTATCTCGAAAGCGGATCTTGCCCAACTGGAAGCACAAGTCAGCAACGACAGATATCAGGTGGTAACCGCCGAAAGTTCCTTACGTTCCTACAAGTTACAGCTAAAGCAACTGCTGGAACTGGACGGCACTGCCGAAATGAAACTTTCACTCCCTACGCTGGACGACGAACATGTGATGCAAGTATTGCCCAGTCAAGCAGACATTTACCAGACAGCCCTGACAACCCGTCCTGAAATTCAGAGCAGCAAGTTGAGTATTGAAAATGCCAAACTGGCTATATCCACAGCCAAGGCCGGTTATTATCCTACTATCAGTTTGTCGGCTTCCAGCTCAAGTACAACAAATACAGCCAGCACAAACAACTGGGCACAACAAATGAAATATGGCTGGAACAACATGGTAGGAATCAGCTTGAGCATTCCAATATTCGATAACCGTCAGAACAAAAGTAACGTGCAGAAGGCACGACTGCAATACAGCGACAGCCAGTATGAACTGGTTAACAAGCAGAAAGAGCTATACAGCACCATCGAAACCTTATGGCTGGATGCGCTGAATGCACAGCAACAATATGCGGCTGCCGAAAGCAAGCTGGAAAGCAGTCAGACAAGCTTCGATATGGTAAGCGAGCAATTCAACCTGGGTATGAAAAATACCGTAGAACTTCTTACCGAAAAGAACAACCTGCTCAGCGCACAGCAGCAGCGCGTTCAAGCCAAATACATGGCAATCTTAAACCGTACACTGCTTAATTTCTATGCAGGCAATAAAATTGAACTATAAAAACTTGAAATATGAAGAGTAAGAAAACAATCATCATCGCAGCGGCTGTCATTATTGTAGTGGCCGGAGGATGCTGGATATTCGGTGGAACAAAAGCTAAAAACAAAGTAGACTTTGCAACCGAACAGGTACAGAAAGGAAATGTAAGCAACTCGATTACCGCAACAGGAACCATAGAGCCGGTAACAGAGGTAGAAGTCGGTACCCAGGTTTCAGGTATCATCGATAAGATATATGTAGACTATAACTCCGTAGTAAAGGAAGGTGAAGTCATTGCCGAGATGGATAAAGTAACTCTTTCGAGTGATCTCCAGTCAGCGCAAGCTACATACGACGGCGCCAAAGCCGAATATGAATATCAGAAAAAATTATACGACCGCAACGAGAAATTACACAAGAAACAACTTATCAGCGACACAGACTACGAAGAATCATTATACAATTACCAGCGTGCACGCAGTACATACGAACAAAGCAAAGCCGCACTTGCCAAAGCAGAACGCAACCTTTCTTATGCTACCATTACTTCACCGATTGACGGTATCGTAACCAGCAAGGATGTAGAAGAAGGACAGACCGTAGCTTCTGGCTTCGAAACTCCGACATTGTTCACCATCGCTGCCGATCTGACCAAGATGCAGGTGGTAGCCGATGTTGATGAAGCCGACATCGCCGGTGTTACAGAGGGAGCACGTGTTACCTTTACCGTCGACGCTTATCCGGATGATGTGTTCGAAGGAGAAGTACGTCAGGTACGTCTGGGTAGTACAAACAGCAGTTCAAGTAGCAGCAGCACATCGACAACAAGCGAAACTGTCGTAACATACGAAGTCGTCATTACAGCCGACAATCCTGAACTGAAGCTGAAACCGCGTCTTACTGCCAATGTAACCATCTACACACTGACTCGCGACAATGTACTGGTTGTTCCGTCTAAGGCACTGCGCTTCTCTCCGAATAAAGAAATAGCAGGCGGACGAAGCATCAAAAACTGTCAGGGAGAACATAAAGTATGGACACTGGAAAATAATACTTTCGTAGCACATCCGGTAAAAACAGGCATCAGCGACGGTACACACACAGAAATTCTGGAAGGTATCAGTGAAGGAACAAATATCGTTACCGAAGCCGTTGTAGCCAGTAGCATGTCGGAAATGACTTCGAGTGAAGGAGAAGGCGAACGCAGCCCGTTCATGCCTGGACCTCGAGGTAATAACAAAAACAAAAATAAAGAGAATAACTAAAAACAATTCTATACAGATAATACATCATGAGTAAAGTTGTCATAGAATTACAAAATATCAAACGAAACTTCCAGGTGGGCGATGAAACCGTACATGCACTGCGAGGCATATCATTTTCCATCTGCGAAGGAGAGTTTGTCACGATTATGGGAACTTCCGGTTCAGGAAAATCTACCTTGCTGAACACCTTAGGATGCCTGGACACGCCTACAAGCGGAGAATATCTGCTGGACGGAGTTTCCGTAAGAACCATGAGCAAACCCCAGCGGGCTGTATTGCGTAACCGCAAGATAGGCTTTGTTTTTCAGAACTACAACCTGCTTCCAAAGACTACAGCCGTAGAAAATGTAGAACTTCCGCTGATGTACAACTCGGCTGTCAGCGCAGCCGAACGCCGGCGCCGGGCTGTTGAAGCACTGATTGCGGTAGGACTGGGCGACCGACTGGAACACAAGTCGAACCAGATGTCCGGAGGACAGATGCAACGTGTAGCCATTGCCCGTGCACTGGTCAACAATCCGGCTGTAATTCTGGCCGACGAAGCGACAGGTAACCTCGATACACGTACTTCTTTCGAGATACTGGTACTGTTTCAAAAGCTACATGCAGAAGGACGTACCATCATCTTCGTTACCCACAATCCGGAATTGTCGCAATACAGCAGCCGGAATATCCGACTGCGCGACGGACATATAATAGAAGATAAGGTAAACAATCACATTCTGTCGGCAGCAGATGCGCTGGCTGCCCTGCCGAAAAATGACGAAGACTGATCGGCCTTATAGTCAGTCATAATTATTAAATTCTATTAGTAACATGAATGGAACAAATCTTTTTAAAATAGCCTTCCGTGCATTAGCCAACAACAAGCTTCGTGCATTTCTTACCATGCTCGGCATCATCATCGGAGTAGCTTCTGTCATTGCAATGCTCGCCATCGGACAAGGTTCAAAGCGAAGCATACAGAAGCAGATTTCGGAAATGGGTTCGAACATGATTATGATTCACCCGGGAGCTGAAATGCGAGGAGGTGTCCGCCAGGATCCATCGTCCATGCAGACCTTGAAACTGGAAAATTACGAGACACTGCGCGACGAGTGTATGTATCTTTCGGCTATCAGTCCGGATGTTTCCTCTTCCGGACAGCTGATTGCGGGTTCGAACAACTATCCGTCTTCGGTAAGCGGCGTCAGCATCGATTATCTGAAAATCCGCCAGCTCACCGTAGAAGAGGGAGAAATGTTCAGCGAAAACGATATACGTACAGCTGCGAAAGTATGTGTCATCGGAAAAACAATTGTAGATAATCTTTTTCCCGACGGAACCGACCCGATAGGAAAAGTAATACGATGCAACAAAATACCTTTCCGCGTAATAGGTGTCCTGAAATCGAAAGGATACAACTCAATGGGTATGGACCAGGATGATGTGGTACTGGCTCCTTATACTACCGTAATGAAACGTTTGCTGGCACAAACGTACCTGAGCGGAATATTTGCTTCGGCACTGACCGAAGACATGACCGAAGAAGCTGTCGACGAAATATCCGCTACCCTGCGTCGTGTACATAAGCTGAAAGCTACCGACGATGACGACTTTACCATCCGTACGCAACAGGAACTAAGCTCCATGCTGAATACGACAACCGACCTGATGACTACCTTGCTGGCATGTATAGCAGGAATCTCGCTGGTAGTAGGTGGTATCGGAATTATGAATATCATGTATGTGTCCGTCACCGAACGTACACGTGAAATCGGACTTCGAATGTCGGTAGGAGCGCGAGGCATTGATATCTTGTCGCAATTCCTCATCGAATCTATATTAATAAGTATTACCGGAGGATTGATCGGAGTAATACTGGGCTGCGGAGCAAGTTTCGTAATAAAGACTGTAGCACACTGGCCTGTATTCATCCAGCCCTGGAGTGTATTGCTTTCGTTTGCTGTATGTACGCTTACAGGTGTTTTCTTCGGATGGTATCCGGCTAAGAAAGCCGCCGATCTTGATCCTATCGAAGCATTAAGATACGAATAACGATAATGAGCTTGTGAAAGTTCATTTTTATAACTTTGTTCTTCATAACTTTGGTTTCCTTGTCCGGCTGCCTATGGCAATAAAAGTATTGCTAAGCAGCCGGACTTTTTAAAGTTTTTTGATTACTTTTGCTCACTGACCACACAACCTATGAAACAGCTCACTTATACGACTCACCGTTCACTCGAAATTTTGATCCACACTATTTGCTGGGGACTCTTTTTCACCTTTCCACTGTTCTTTACACAAAACAGTGACGGTTCCATAAAGTGGCAAGAATTCATACATCACTGCATTGTTCCTGCCTCTCTCTTTGTCATCTTTTATCTGAATTATTTTCTTTTCACTCCGCATATTCTCTTTCACGGCCAGACCAAACGGTTCATATTCGTGAATTCAATAGTCATTGCAGTCATGACAATCGGGCTGCGCTACTGGAACAACCTGAACTGTCCTCCCCCGCCCGACGACCGACCTGTACCACCAGTATACATCTTTTATCTGCGCGATCTGGCAAGTCTGATATTCTCTGCCGGACTGAGCGTGGCCATCTGCATGAGTAAACGCTGGAGCGAAGCCGAGGCAGAACGTCGGGAAGCTGTAAAAAGCCGTACGGAAGCAGAACTGAAAAACCTGAGAAACCAGCTCAACCCTCACTTCCTGCTGAATACGCTGAACAATATTTATGCGTTGATTGCCTTCGATTCTGAAAAAGCACAACAGGCCGTACAGGAACTAAGCAAACTGTTGCGCTATGTACTATACGACAATCAGCAAATGTTCGTCCCGCTGAAAAAGGAAATTGACTTCATATGCAACTATATCGAACTGATGCGCATCCGCGTATCGGCGCGGGTAAACATACAGACACAATTCAACATCAAGCCTCAAAGTCAGACACCCATAGCTCCCCTGATATTCATATCGCTGATTGAAAATGCATTCAAGCACGGCATCTCTCCCGTGGAACCCAGCTTTATCAGCATCACCATTTCGGAAGACAACGATAAAATAACGTGTACGATACGCAACAGTAATCACCCGAAAACCGAAGCCGACAAAAGTGGTTCCGGCATCGGACTGGAGCAAGTGAAAAAACGTCTGGAACTGATTTATCCCGAATCCTACAAATGGGACAGACATGTATCCGACGATGGAAAGGAGTATCTTTCCAACATTACAATCTATCTGAACCATCAATCTAAAAAAGACTAAAATATGAACTTAAGATGTGCCATTGTCGACGATGAACCATTAGCTTTAGGACTATTGGAGAGTTACATAAAGAAGACTTCCTTTCTGGAACTTTCGGGAAGTTATTCCAGTGCAATACAAGCCATGAAATATTTGCCAGAGCATCCGGTTGACGTGCTTTTCCTGGATATCCAGATGCCCGAACTTAGCGGACTGGAGTTTTCACGCATGGTTCCGAAAGATACCCGAATCATCTTTACTACCGCCTTCGACCAGTATGCACTCGACGGCTATCGGGTAAACGCACTCGACTACCTGCTGAAGCCAATCAGTTACTCCGATTTTATGGAAGCAATAAACAAGGCTGTCGGATGGTTTGAGCTTCAACAAAAGGCAGTCAAGCAGAACTCCGAAACAGCAGACGATAACAAGAAAAACTACATTTATGTAAAAAGTGATTACAAGCTGATACAAATTGAACTGAACAAGATATTGTATATAGAAGGTCTGAAGGACTACATAAAAATTCATCTGGAAGGAGAAGAGCGCCCCATACTTTCACTGGTAAGTATGCGCGCCATGGAAGAAAAACTCCCCGCAGACAAGTTCATCCGCGTGCACCGGTCGTTTATTGTCCAAAAGCAAAAGATAAAAGTTATCGACAAAGGAAGAATAGTTTTCGGAAAAGAATACATTCCGATCTCCGATAGTTACAAACAGGAACTCCAAAATTATGTTAATGAACATATTGTTTGAAAGAACCGTGTTTATTTAACTTTTTTTTACCGACCTGTTCAAAGTTTTTCCAACGAACATTTGTCACTTCTAAATATAACCTCTATATTTGTAGAGTACATAATAAGAACAGAAGTTGTGAAACTTCTTATTTGAATAGTTTAGTTAAGTCTAGTTTAGTTTTTGTGTTGTGATACTCCTACTGATAGTGTTCAGTGGGAGTATCTTTTTTATGCCCTCCCTACATATGAAAACAGCCGATTGCAGCCTTCAAGCAAAGTCACACGGATTTCACATTTATTCACCATAAGGCAGACATAAACATTCATTTAAAAACTCCCTATCCATATGTTCCAACGCAACAGACTATACAAAAATCTAAACATTTCTACTGATCAGCTACAAGACACGTAGCCTTTACAACCCGTTTCATATCGCCTGCCCGATAATCTCTCCAAAAATTTCAGAAACATGCCCCAAAGCCCAAACAAAGCTCAGGAGATCTCAAGAAAATTTGTACAAAAAATCAGAAAGTTTGTACAAATTTTCCAAAAACGTCTGCACGTTTTTAAGCAAACGTCTGCATGTCCCTCCAATCATCTCCCTATCTTTTCTACTTTTTATATATAGAACCTATTCCATAAGTCCGGCAAAAACATAACTTTGCAACAAAACTCAAAAATAAACACGTATGAAACGAACTGTATATTTCTTTGCCTGTCTGGCTTTTGCCGGCATCTTAGATTCCTGTAGCGGGAATAAATTCATCACATCATCGGGACTACGGTCGGAGGATTTCCGCCAAAAGGTTAACGGAGAAAAGACCGCCTTATACAAAATAAGCAATAAAAACGGACTGGAAGCCTGTATCACCAATTATGGTGCACGCGTAGTATCACTCATGGTGCCCGACCGCAACGGTAAGCTGGAGGACATCGTCTGCGGATTTCCTGATATAAACGGTTACCTCAGCCAGCCACAGAATTATGGAGCTACCGTAGGACGATATATCGGACGCATCTTGCATGCACGATACGTGCTCGACGGAAAAGAATATTGCTTGCAGGCAAATCATACCGACGGGCATACTGCACACGGAGGCGATCCGAATTTCGGTGCCCGCATGTGGAAAGTGCAGCAGGTCACTCCTTCTTCTGTCACCCTGACCTACCTCTCTCCCGACGGAGAAAACGGATTTCCCGGAAACCTGAAAGTAAAACTTACCTATACCGTTACCGAAGCCAACGCACTCGATATCCGCTACGAAGCTACTACCGACAAGCCAACTGTAATCAATCTGTGCAATCATTCGTTTTTCAACCTGTCGGGTAACCTGAACAGCAGCGTGGAAAACCAGATTATGTGGGTGGATGCCGACTACTTTACGCCTTATGACAAAAAGAAATGTGTGACAGGAGAATTATGGCCCGTCAAAAGCACGCCACTGGACTTCACTCAACCTCATGCCATAGGTCGGCATATCAACGATGAGTATGGACAATTGCAAGTAGTAAACGGATACGATCATGCATGGGCACTCCGTTCTCCGGGCGATGACAGCCGACCTGCCGTCTGGATATACGACGAAAACAGCGGACGAAAAATGGAAATCTATACTACCGAACCTGCTGTTCATATCTATACGGGCAACGGACTGAAAGGAAAAGTGAAAGGGAAAAATGACATTTGTTACCCGTTCCGAGGAGCTGTATGCTTTGAAACCTGCCACTTTCAGGACAGTCCGAACAATCCACAATTCCCCTCTACCACGCTAAGGCCTGGTGAAGTTTTCCAGAGTCATACGGTGTATAAGTTTACTACAGACTAATTGAGCATCCGGACAGAAAGAAGCCAAGCATCCGTTCCGACCTATTCTAAAAGGAAGATAAAATATTCTTTTTTACCACACCCAGCGAATCAGAACAGTTTTTCTGAAAAAATAATAAATAAAATGCAACTTTTTATGGCAAAATTTGCATGAAAAAACAGGAAAACGAATAATTATATGACCACTAAAAATCGATGCAACAGCATCTTACACTCCACATTTGCCGCACTGGCACTTGCTGGTCTTACGATGCTGACAAACGGGTGCGACATGATAGAATATCATCCCTACGACCTGAATATAAAGGGAGATACAGACATTAACCGGAAAAACATACAGACCATTGAAGCAAACTTGAACGGAAAGGAAGAGTTTTCGTTTGTCCTTATCAGCGACACACAGCGCTGGTATGATGAAACGGAAGATGCCGTAAATGCTATCAACGAACGTAATGATGTGGATTTCGTGATACATTGCGGCGACCTTTCCGACTTCGGCATGAAAATGGAATTTGAAAAACAGCGCGATATTCTGAACCGCCTGAGCGTCCCCTATGTATGCCTGCTGGGAAATCACGACTGTCTGGCTACAGGCAAGGAGGTATTCAACACTATTTTCGGCGATGAAAACTTTGCATTTACAGCCGGAAATGTGCGTTTTGTATGCCTCAACACCAACGCTCTGGAGTTTGATTACTCGGAAGCCGTACCCGACTTTTCTTTTTTAGAGCATGAACTACAGAACTTTCCTTCTCAGGCAAGCAAGACGGTAGTTGCCATGCACGCTCCTCCCCGCTCCGAACAATTCAACAATAATATCGCAAGAGTCTTCCAGTATTGCATTTCGCAATTCCCTTCTCTGCAATTCTGCATATACGGACACATACACAGCTTCTCGGAAAGTGATATATTCGAAGACGGCACCATGTACTATTCTGCTCCTTCCATCAACAAAAGAAACTATGTATATTTTACAATCAAAAAAAATGAATACAACTATGAGCTGGTCAATTTCTAAATATCTGCTGACTGCACTGCTGGCTGCTCCCCTTAACCTGTTCGGCATAACCGACGAAACGGAAGAATTGCCAGCTCCCAAACGCTGGGACAAGCGAGTGCATCTGAAATATGAGGGCTGGGAAAGGCTGAAACCGACTCATGCAAAAATACAATATGCAGGAGGAATGGGTGTAATGTCGGCCGGTGTAGGCTGGGATTACGGCAAACGCCGACAGTGGGAAACCGACTTCCTGATAGGTTATCTGCCTGCCAAATATGCTACCGACTTTCTTTTTACACTGACTATAAAGCAAAACTATATTCCGTGGAGTATGAGTTTTGGCGAACACTGGGCACTGGAACCGTTTTATTGCGGACTGTATCTCACGACTATAGCCGGAGAAGAGTTCTGGGAAAAGGAACCCGGACGATACCCTAACCGTTATTACAATTTCAGTACGAAGATTCGTCCGTATATATTTGTAGGACAACGACTGAACTTCAACCTGAAGCACAGTATAGTAAAGCATATTTCCTTGTTTTATGAGGTGAGCAGTTGCGAATTGTATATTATCAGCAAGGCTACAAACAAGAGTCTGACAATGAAAGATATACTACGCTTTTCGTTCGGAGCCAAAGTACAATTGTTTAAAAACAGACAAAAATAACCTGCCGGCACGCAGTATTTATCAGAATCGTACATTTTAGTAATAAACAAACAAGACGAATATGATAATACCACAGCTCAGTAACATGCAAAACGAAAATGAAACAGATGAATATAAGTCAGATAACAAAAAGATGCTTGCACGGACAATTTATGCCATAGTAGGCGGTATCATCATACTGAACCTGGCATGGTGGATTGTTTCACTATGCACGCATTAAAAAAATACAGACACTCAAAAATAATCTCTTTATAAACTTTCTTCCTATATGAA